>NZ_JBSGDA010000006.1:27877-359172 GCF_053602135.1 Nocardia sp. NPDC004573 | reverse complement strand
GCCCTTGTCGGTCATCATCGGGAAATCACCCATGAAGACCGTCTGGCTCTTGATCTCACCGGTGTTGTTGTTGATGAACTCCGCCGTCACGAACAGCGGAGCCGCATACGTCATGTCCTTGTCTTTGCACTCATCGATCGAGGCCTTGACCTCTTCGAAGCGCGGGTCGGAGAAGGACAGCGACATGGAGCCGGAGAAGTCCTCGATCGGAGACAGCTCCTCGAGCACCTCCTCGAGGCCACCGACTAGGCCGACGTCGCCGCGAGCGGCCGCGCGCTCACGCCAATCCGGCGAACCGATCAACCAGGCGAACGATTCCGTTTGTAGGTCGAGAAGCCCGGGCACCTCCAAGGGTTCACGGATCTTCGCGAAAGACACCCGCAACGGGGCTCCGGGGATTCCGGCAACTGCCTTGGTCTGGGTGGAGACTGCCAAGATGCGTCCTTCCAGCACCTCACGCGCGTCGCGTGGTGGTCCGCGACCGTCGCTTGTCTGCTACGAATTCCGCTGGTTACTACCCGAACGAAACTCGAACAGGCAACAACGGAAGTAACACCGGAAGGGTGAACTTACGTGTGCAAATCGAGGTATGGACAGGAGGCAGCCAGCGCAACGTCCAAACCTACACCCAAGTACACGGGGGTGTCAAAGTACCACCCGTGTGATCGTCCGCATGGCTGGCGCGCCGGGCCGAAGTCGCTGGCTGCGTCCTTCAGGCGCGGTGCGCTGGGAGCCACTGTGACAGCTGCCGCTGTTGTGAATAGCGTGACGGTTCGGGCGAAACTCGTCAAGTGGCAGGCCCGGCCGGGGAGCCGGCGAGATCGCCTGGCGCGCTGCGTCATCCCGGCCGACGCGGTAGCCGTTACTGGTCGACGATGTCGCTGGCCAGCCAGCGACCGTCCACCTTCTGCATGTGCAGGACGACCGGCCCCGCGACGCTCTGCTGCGCCACGCCGTCCTTGGTGGCGCTCACCACCAAGTTGACGATCAGCTCCGCGCGATCGTCGGTGAGCAACGTCACAGCAATCGGGTCGGCCTTCGCGTCTGCACTGGTCTGAGCCTGCTTCACCGCCGAAATGGTGGTGTCGGCGTACTTATCCAGGTCGGCGAGCATCTTTCCGGTGAGCACCTGCTTCGCGGTGTCCCGATAGCCGTCGATGTTCTTGACGTCGTAGGCGTAGACGGTCCGCAACGCGTTGTCGGCGGCCGCCCGCACTTCTTGCGTGGCCTCGTTGTCCACGTACGCCTTGTTCGACGTGTCCACTCCCGGCTTCTGCGCGGCAAACCAGGCGAACCCACCGAGCAGGAGGGCGGCGAGCAGCAAGGCCGCGGTGACGCCCCAGCGCGGTCGTCCGGTCGGTCGTCGCCGCGGACGTTCGTCGCCGCGCGACACGATCTTGCGCCACGACGAACCGCCCGCGTCCGCCGGGCGCTGCTCGGCGCGGGGGGTGTCCTGCTCCGCGGCGGGTCGCGAAACACCCGCCACGCGCGGTTTGCGGGCTGCTACGGGCCGTTCGCTCCGCGGGGCGGCGGCGCGTGCCTGCTCCGTGGCGGGCCTGCGCTTGGAGGTGACCCGGTTGACCGGTCGGCGAGACGTCATGGGTTCCTCCTACGATCCCGGCTTCGGCGCGGCCGGCGGCTGGTCGGCCGCCGACGCGGCGGGGCCGCCGCTGAGCAACACCGGCTGACTCAGCGAGGAGATCTGCTCGGCCTTCCAGACGTCGCCGTCCTTGGCCAGGTCGACGGTCCAGGTGTAGCGGTAATCGGCGGACGGCTTGTCCTTGCCCTTCTCGGTGACCTGCAGCACGACCAGCGCCGATGCCTTGTCCTGCTCGCTGTTGAGCGAGGTGAGCGCCGCGCCGAGCACCTTGGAGGTCATCCCGACTCCGCTCTGCTGGGCCATCTGCTCGGCCTGGTCCTTGTTCTTCGTGGCCGAATCCAGCAGCGCGCCGGTCATCGAGGTGCGGGCCAGCGCCAGCGAGCCGGGCACGTCGTCGAGATTCATCGAGGTCATGTTGAGCGCGGCTTGACGGGCGGCGTCGAGCGCGGTGTCCCTGGCGTCACCGCGCGGGCCGTCGGTCAGCGCGGACCGCGCCCAGCCCGCGCCGAACCATGCGGCGCCGATCAACGCGATCACCAGCGACACGGCGGAGCAGACCAAGGCCACGCGGCTCAGCGCGGACGCGCCGCCCGCCTGTTCGGCCGTGGCCTTCCGATCGCCTGCGACCGGCTGCGCGGACGAGGCGGGCGCGCCCGGCGCGGTCGTCTCGGTGTCCGGCGACGCCTGGTCGGATCGCTTGGTCAGGTCGGCGGTCACGACAGCGTCTCGCCGTCGGTCGGCTCGGTCGCGCCCCAGGGCCTGGTGGCCGTGGTTCGCTCGCTCCAGTCACTCACGCGAGACACCCTAACGTCATTGCTCCTGGTCACCGCTTCGGCGTGACCCCCAACAGGGTCGACAACTGCACGGCCACCGGAGTCAGATTCAGCTTTTCCGGATCGGTCTTGGGGTTGGAGTCCCAGGGCTGGACGATGGCCGGGTCGGCCAGCTCGGCGCGCTCGCCACCCCGGACGGCGGTCGGATTACCGAACGGCACAAGACATTTGGCGTCCTTGTTGAACGGGAACTCGTCGCGTGTGTCGTCGAAGTTCGGGTTCTGCGCCTTCATCTGTTCCAGAATTCGGTACGTGCCCTCGTAGCCCACCGTACAGGCGGGCGGATTATTGGTCTCGAGCACCAGACCGAAGTGGCTGGTCCCGTCGCCCGGCGCGGTCGATGACCCGCCGATCGACAGCTGCGGGAGCATCTGCAGCAACGGCTTGATCGCGTAGAACTTCGGCGAGATCGCCTGCAACAGCAACCGCAAGTTGGTCAGGTCTTGGGTGAGCGAGCCGCCGCTCTCCTCGATCAGCGCGCCGAGCTGCTCGCCCGCGTCGGTTCCGGTGCCGATGAGCCTGCGCACATCGGGGTCGCTGGAGCGCAGCTGCGCGGTGAGCTTGTCCAGGCCGTCACTGAACTCGCGGATGGCCGTGGACTGCTCGGCCTGGGTGCCGAGGGCGACGCGGCCGTCGCGGATCAGCTGGATCGTCTGCGGCAGCGTCGCGTGGAAGGTCTCGGTGAACTTGTTCAGCGAGTCGATCAGCACCTGCAGATCGTCGCCCTTGCCGTCGAACGCCTTGCCCAGCTCGCGGACCGTCGTGTTGAGCGCGGCCAGGTCCACCGAGCCCGCGAAGGTGTCCACGCTGGACACCAGTTCCTCGACCGGCACCGGCAGCGTCGCCGAGGTGATCACCGAGTTGTCCCGCAGATACGGGCCTTCGTCCGAATCGGGCTGCAGGTCGACGTACTGCTCGCCGATCGCCGACCGATTGGCCACCACGGCCTTCGCCGACGCCGGGATCTTCGGCGCGCTCGTGTCGATGACGAGATTCATCACCACGCCTTCGCCGGTGAGTTCCAGCTCACCGACCCGGCCGACCGGGACGCCGCGGTAGGTCACCTCGGCGCCCTTGTAGATGCCGCCGGTCTGCGCCGCGCGCAGCTTCACCGTGTACTCGTTGAGTCCGAACATGTGGTCGAGCCGGATGTACTTGCCGCCGACATAGACGACGCCGAGCACCGCGATCACCACGAACGCGATGAGCTGCCACCGCACCAGACGGGTCATCGCGGACCACTCCCTACGCCGAGTTGCTCGAGGATCGCCCCGACCGGACCGGGCACGCCGGGCGCGGGCGGCTGCGCCATCAGCGGCGGCAGCGGCAGGATCGACACCGTCGGCCAGCCCGGACGCGGGCCGTTGCCGTTGTAGTACGGGTTGGTCGGGTTCACCGGCACCGGCGGGCCGACCGGCGGGATGTACACCGGATCCGGCTTGCCCACCCCCAGATTGCTCAGCGTGACACCGATCTGCTGGTCCACCGACAGCCAGGTGTTGACGCTGCCGCCGAAGGTGCTCTCCAGCGCCGAGTCGGGGAACGGATAGGTCGGGATCAGCGGGACCGCCGTGACCAGATCCGGCGCCGACCGGCCCAGCTCCTGCAAGGTCGGCCGCAGTGAGGTGAGATCGCGGATCAGGTCGTCCTTCGACGTGTTCAGCACGTCGAATCCCGCCTCGCCCAGCCGGTCCAACTGCGCGAGCAGGGCGACCAGTTGCGGGCGCTGTTCTTCCAGGATTTTGATGCCCTGGGGCAGCTGGTCGAGGATCTTGCCGATCTGATCGGTCTGCTTGCTCACCCGGCTGCTGAGCACGTCGAGGCCGTCCAGCGCGCGGGTGATGTCGTCCACCTGCTGGTTCAGGCCGCCGATCAGCGTGTTCGCCTGCTCGATCAGCGAGCGCACCCGGTCTTCGCGGCCGCCGAGAGTCTTGTTCAGTTCGGTGACGATCGGCTGCAACTGCGCCACGCCGCCGCCGTTGAGCAGCAGCGACAGCGCACCGAGCACCTGCTCGACCTCGGTGGCGTGCCGGGTGCGGTCGACCGGGATGACCGACCCGTCGGCCAACCTGCGGGGCTCCGGATCGGCTGCGGGCTTGGAGAGTTCGATGAACTTCTCGCCGAGCAGATTCGATTGCCGGACCTCGGCGCGCGCGTTCGCGGGCAGGTCCACCGACGAGTTGACCACGGTGCGCACCGTAGCGGTCCACTGGTCCTTGCCGATGCTGATCTTCTCGACCCGGCCGACCGGCACACCCTCGACCTTGACCGCCGACTGCGGCACCAGGTCCAGGACGTCGTCGAATTGGATGTCGATGTGCATCGGATGGTCGCCCACGTCCGCGCCGCCGGGGAGCGGCACGCTGTAGATGCCGTCGGCGGCGCACGAGGTGACCAGCGCGGCGGACAGTCCCAGTGCCACGGCCGCGCCCAGACCGCGCGCGACGGAACGGAATCGGATGCTCATCGCTCCCCTCCCTGCGACGGCGGAAGCCGGTCCGACGGCGTGCCGGGCACCGTGCCCGGCACCGGATCACGCTGCTGGTTCTCGCCGCTGAGGATGCCGAACGGCAGGTTCAGCGTCGGGGTCTGCACCCCTGCGGTGATCTGGTCGGTGATCTCCTTGCAGTGGTCGAGGATCGGCCGCATCTGCCTGCCGAGCGCCTCGAACTTGGGATCGCCGGGCTTCAGCTTGGACAAGTCGAGCATCTTGCACACCACGCCGAACGGGTCCTGCAGTTCGGGGAAGTTGGCGCGCATGTCGAGGGTGCCCGATTCGGCATTGTGCACGTTGATCAGGTTGCTCAACGCCACCGGCAGGACCGGCAGCAGGGCGGCCACGTCGTTGCGCTGATCGGACAACGTCTTGGTGAGCTGGACGAGCCCTTCGGCATTGCTCGCGATCAGGTCTCGGTTGTCGTCGATGAAGCGGGCGACGTCGCCCAGCGCGATCGACAGCAGATGCAGTGCGGCGCCGAGATCTTCGCGCTCGTCGGCCAGGAACGTCGACAGATCGGCCAGCTGGGTGTTGAACTGCCGCACCTGCTGGTCGTTCTGCGCCAGCATGGTGATGAACGCCTGCAGGTTCTTCACCGTGTCGAAGATGTCGCCGCGCGCGTCCGACAGGTAGCGGGCCGCTCTGGACAGCTGGGTGAGGCTGTTGGCCAGCGCCTCGCCGTTGCCGGCCAGGTTCGCCGCGCCGGTGCGCACCAGTTCGTTCACCGCGCCCTCGGCGTTGGCCCCGTTGGGTCCCAGCGCGTCCGAGAGTTCGGTGATGCTCTTGTACAGCTGGTCGACTTCGACCGGCGTCGCCGTGCGCTCGCGCGGAATGGTCGCGTCGCGCGCCATCTTCGGGCCGCCGGTGTAGGCGGGCGTGAGCTGGATGTAGCGGTCCGACACGATCGAGGGCGTGATCTGGGCGGCCCGCGCGCCCGCGGGCACGTCGTACTTGCGGTCCACGCTCATCACGATCTTCACTTGATCGCCCTGCGGCTCCACCGAATCCACCGAGCCGACCGGCACGCCGAGAATCCGGACGTCCGAGCCCTCGTAGATGCCGACCGAGCGATCGAAGTACGCGGTAATCTTGGTGGTGGACAGCCGGTTGAACAACCACCACAGCACCACCGCCACCAGCACGGCGAGGACGACGACCAGCGCGATGCCCACCTTGGCGCCGCGGCTGGAGCCGCGCACCGCACCGGCCGGATCGCTACGCCAGTTGTCCGCCACGTCAGTTACCTCCCAAGGTGCGGATCGGCTGACGGTAGCCGGGGATTTCGGGCAGTGCGGGCGGCAGCACGTTGACGATCACCGCGTCGAACCAGCGTCCGGTGCCCAGCACGCTGGCATACAGGCTGTAGAACGGCGCCGCGAGTTCGAGCGTCTTGGAGATGTTCTGCTGGTTGGCGTTGAGCAGATCGATGGCGGCGCGCAGATTCGTCAGCGCGGGCCCGATCTGCTGCTCGTTGTCGTGCACGAGCGCGCTCAGCTCCGCCGATACCGTCCTCGCGCCCGACAGCAGCTGCTTGATGGACTGCTGCCGGATGTTCAGCTCGGCCAGCAGCTGACCGCCGTTGCCGAGCAGCCGCTCGAACTGCGCGTTGCGGTCGGCCAGGATCTGGGTGGTCTGCCTGGTCGCGGCGAACAGCTTCTTCAGCTCCTGATCGCGCTTGGCCAGCGTCTCCGACAGCCGGGCCACACCGTCGATGGACCCGCGGATCTCCGGCGGCGTCGTCTCGAACGCCTCCGATAGCACCTGCATGCTCTTGGCCAGCTGCGTGGTGTCGATCTGATCGATGGTGCGCGCGGCATCGGTGAACGCGTCCACCACGTCGTACGGGGACACCGTGCGCGAGAGCGGGATCCGCGAACTCGGCGTGGCCGGTTTCGAACCCCTCGGGTCGAGCGCGAGGTACTTCTGTCCGAGCAGCGTCTTGATCTGGATCGACGCGGTGGTCTCGTTGCCGATCCAGGTGTCCTTGGTGCGGAAGTCCACGAGCACCCGGTCACCGTCGAGCCGGACGTCGGAGACCGAGCCGACCTTGACGCCCGCCACCCGGACTTCGTTGCCCTTCTTCAGACCCGCCGCCTCGCTGAATTCCGCGGTGTACTTGGTCCCGGCCCCGATGATCGGCAGCCGATCCAGGAAGAAAGCAGACATCGTCACCAACAGCACGACGGCGATGCCGAGCGCGCCCAGGAACGCCGGGCTGCGCTTGCCGAGCAGAATGCGGTCGTCCATCAGCGAGCCTTCCCATGGCAGCGCGGCGCGGCGTTGGTGTACAACGGCTGGTTGATCGTCGGCAGGCCGGCGGGCAGGTTGAGCTGCGGCGCCTCGACGGCGCCCGGGCCGACCACGATATCGATGCCGCACAGGTAGAACTGGAACCAAGAGCCGTAACTCGCGGCGCGCCCCAGCTTCTCCATCTTCAGCGGAAGGTTGTACAGCGCCTCGTTCACCTCGTCCTCACGCTCGTCGAGCGTGCCGGTCAGCTGGCTCAGACCCGCGATCGACCCTTGCAGCGTCGGACGCACCGGGACGAGCAGGTCCGAGGTCGCCGACGTCAGGTTCGCCAGCGAGGTCACCGAGCGCCCGATCGTGTCGCGTTCGGCGTTGAGGCCGCTGATCAGCGCCTCGGTGTTCACGATCAACTGATCGAATTGGTCGTCGCGCTGGTTGACGGTGTCCAGCACGGCGGTCAGGTTGCGGGTCAGCTCACCGATCACCGCGTCCTTGTCCGCGATCTTGTTGGTCAAGTTCGCGGTGGTCGCGACCAGATCGCGGATGGTGCCCTGCTCGCCCTGGAAGACCTGGATGATCTCGAAGGACAGCTTGTTCACATCCTCGGCGGTCAACGTCCGGAACAGCGGCCGGAAGCCGTTGAACAGCGTGGTCAGGTTCAGCGCGGGCCTGGTGCGCTCCAGCGGGATGGTGCCGCCCTTGTTCAGCTTGCGGCCCTGCTCCCCGGTCCCCTGCTCCAGCGCGATGTAGCGCTGGCCGACCAGGTTGCGGTACTTGATCGTCGCGGTGGTCGAGGCGGGCAGCCAGTCGCGGTCGGTGAGGTCGAATTTCACCTCGGCCAGCCGCTTGTCCACGATCGAGACGTCGGTGACCTTGCCGACCCGGACGCCCGCGATGCGGACCTCGTCGCCGGGGTTGAGCGCGGTGACGTCGGTGAATCTGGCCTTGAACCCGGTACCGCCGCCGCCGTAGTTCGCGATGGACAGCGCGAGAACGGTGGTGACGAACAGGGTCACCACGACGAAGATGATCAGCTTGGTCAGCGGACCGCCCAAGCCGCGCAGATGCTGCTTCATCGCACGCTCACCTCGCTTCCGCGGAACGCGGGCGCGCCGGCCCTGGTCACCCAGCCGGGCACCTGATCCGGGGCGACGCCGTTGGCCGCGCCGTAGATCGCGCCGAGCGACTGCTGTTCCATGGGGGAACCGGCGATCGTCGGCATCTTGCTCGCCGGATGGACGCCGAACTGCGGCGGCTCCAAGTGGCCGGTCTGCTGGTCACCGGGGTTGCGGCTGGGCACGGCGTAGGAGCCGTCGTTGTTCGGGCCGCCGGTGTACTGGCCGGGGTCGACGCCCAGCGGCATCTCGGGGATGCACCACGGCCCCCGGGTGTCCAGCCAGCGCGGTTCGTCTTGGTTGGGCAGATATTTGCCGCGGGTGTTGGTCAGTTCGATGGTCACCCGTGAGCCGGGCAGGTCGGTGCCTTTGCCGAAGATCCGGTCGATGCGTGGCTTCAGCTGCGCGAAGTTCGCCAGCGCGCAGGCGTAGTTCGGCGAGTAGTAGGCCAGCTGCTCCAGCGCGGGCCGGGAGTCGGCGGCCACGTCGACGATGTTGTCGCGATTGGCGATCAGGAAATCGGTGGTGGTGGCCGAGGTCGGCGTCAACGTCGCGTAGAGGACGTCGATGTCGGTGCGCCGCTGCACGATCGTGGCGTTGGTCGTGCGCAGGTTGTCCAGAGCCTGGATCAGCTGCGGCGCCGCGTCGGAGTAGGTGGCCGCCACCTCGGCGAAACTGCGCAGATCGGCCTGCAGGTCCGGAAGCACGACGTTGACCTGGCGGAAGGCGTCGTCCAGCTTGTCCACGGTCTCACCGAGCGCGAAGCCCTGACCGGCGAGCGCCTGCGACAGCGCGCCCAGCGTGGCCGCGAGATCCTGCGGCGGGATGGCCTGCAGCAACGGCAACAGGTCGTCGAGCAGTTTGCTCAACTCGATGGCGTTGCCGCTGACGTCCTGGTGCAGCGTCAGGCCGTCGGTGAGATGCTGCGGGCTCGGGTTCTCCGGGATCACCAGATCCACGTAGCGCTCACCGAACAACGTCTTGGGCAGCAGGCGCGCGGTCGCGTTGGCCGGGATCTGCTGCGCCTTGTCCGGATCGATGGCCAGGTCCAAGGTCACCTCCCCGCCCTCGGAACTGCTCGAGCGCACCTCGCCGACGGTGATGCCGCGGACCTTCACGTCCGCGTTGCGGGTCAGCGCGTTGCCAACACTGTCGGTGATCAGATCGACGTGCACTGTCTTCACGAACTGCTTGTTGTAGATCGCGACGGTGGTCCAGAGGAACAGCGCGACCACGACGAAGAAAGCGATGCCGAGCGCTCGGGTTCGCAGCTTCGCGGTCGAGCGCCAGGCCTGCGTGCGGCTCATCCGGCCACCCGCACCGTGGTGGTGGTGCCCCAGATCGCGAGGCTGAGGAAGAAGTCGAGCACGTTCACCAGGACGATCGCGGCGCGGACCGCGCGGCCGACCGCGACGCCGACGCCCGCGGGGCCGCCGGTGGCGTGGAACCCGTAATAGCAGTGCACCATGATGATCACGAACGCGAAGACCAGCACCTTGAGGAACGAATAGAGCACGTCCTCCGGTGGCAGGAACAAACTGAAGTAGTGGTCGTAGGACCCGCTGGATTGGCCGTTGAACCAGATGCTGATCGACCGCGACGCAAGGAACGTGCCGAGCAGCCCGACGATGTAGAGCGGGATCACCGCGAGGAATCCGGCGATCACCCGGCTGGTCACCAGGAACGGCACGCCGGGCACCGCCATCACCTCGAGCGCGTCGATCTCCTCGGAGATCCGCATAGCGCCCAGCTGCGCGGTGAAACCGCAACCGACCGTGGCGGACAGGGCGAGCGCGGCGACCAGCGGAGCGATCTCGCGAGTGTTGATGTAGGCGGTGAGGAAGCCGGTGAGCACCGAGCTGCCGAGCGCGTCGAGGGCCTTGAAGCCCTGCAGACCGACGACGACGCCGACGGAGCCGGACATGAACACGATGACGCCGATGGTGCCGCCGATCACCGCGAGCGCGCCGGTGCCGAAGGTGACCTCGGCGAGCAACCGCATGACTTCCTTGCGGTAGTGCACCGCGGTCCGCGGGATCCACGCGATGGCCCGCGTGTAGAACGACATCTGCTCGCCCGCGCGATCGATGACGTTGAGCGGCATACGAGCGATTTCACCCACCCGGCGCATGGACTTGGCGACCGGGGTCCGGTACGACGTGGCCATCCGTCAGGCACCCTTGGCCGGGACGACCTGTAGGTACACCAGGGTCAGGATGAGGTTCACGAAGAACAGCACCATGAACGTGATCACCACGGATTGGTTCACCGCGTCACCGACTCCTTTCGGGCCCCCCTTGGGATGCAGCCCCTTGTACGCGGCGATGACGCCGGCGAGCAGGCCGAACACCGCCGCCTTGATCTCACCGATCCACAGGTCCGGCAGCTGGGCGAGGGCGGAGAACGACGCCAGGTAGGCGCCGGGGGTGCCGCCTTGCAGCAACACGTTGAAGAAGTACCCCCCGGCGATGCCGACCACCGATACCAGACCGTTGAGCAGCAGTGCGACCAGCATCATGCCGAGTACGCGCGGCACCACCAGCTTTCGCACCGGGTCGATGCCGAGCACTTCCATCGCGTCGATCTCCTCGCGGATGGTGCGCGAGCCTAGATCGGCGGCCACCGCCGAACCGGCCGCGCCCGCGATGATCAGCGCGGTCACGACGGGGGCGGCCTGCTGGACGGTTGCCAGCACACTGGTCGCGCCCGTGAAGGACTCCGCGCCCAGCTGCTTGATCAACGAGCCGGTCTGCAATGCGACGACCGCGCCGAACGGAATCGCGACCAACGCGCTGGGCAGGATCGAGACACTCGCGATGAACCACGACTGCTCGATGAACTCCCGCCACTCGAACGGGCGACGGAATGTCTTCCGCATAACGTCGATGAGCAGCGCAAATATATTGCCGGCCTGGGCAAACCCCGACTCCAGGGGAGTTCGCAATCGCGCCAGGGTCGAATTCACGATCGCAGATGTTACCCGTTAGTTGCGTTGTGCCGCACGGTGGTGTCGTACGCGCCGCCTTGATAATTAGCCAGGTCGCCGCTGTTGTACGCCATCACCTGCGTGTCGTCGTTTTCGGCAAGTGATTCGCGGATCGCGACCTGCGCCGCGTGCGGCAGCGTGTGCATGATTTCGCGGACGCGCTCCTTACGCCGCAAGACCGCTTGGCGCACCGGCATACCCGGGGTCGCGCGCATCTGCGGGATGATCCCTTCGACCTCCTCCGCGCCGCCGTGGTGATGCCCGGCGTCCACGAGCGCCTGCTCGCGCGCCATCTGCGCCTCGTCCTTCTCCTCGGACATGCCGATCGGGCCGATCATGCGGCCGTTGAGGAACTGCTTCACCACCGGCTCCTCGGAGGTGAGCAGCACCTCGCGCGGGCCGAACATGACCAGCTGGCGGCGGAACAGCATGCCGATGTTGTCCGGGACCGTGCGCGCGAGGTTGATGTTGTGCGTGACGATCAGGATCGTGGCGTCGATCTGCGCGTTGATGTCGATCAGCAGCTGCGACAGGTACGAGGTGCGCACCGGGTCCAGGCCGGAGTCGGGCTCGTCGACGAGGATGATCTGCGGATCCAGCACCAGGGCGCGGGCCAGCCCGGCGCGCTTGCGCATACCACCGGAGATCTCGCCGGGCAGCTTGCCCTCGGCCCCGAGCAGACCGGTGAGCTCCAGTTTCTCCATGACGATCTTCTTGATCTCGGATTCGCTCTTCTTGGTGTGCTCGCGCAACGGGAAGGCCACGTTGTCGAACAGGTTCATCGAACCGAACAGCGCGCCGTCCTGGAACAGCACGCCGAAGAGCTTGCGGATCTCGTAGAGCTCCTTGTTGGAGCAGGTGGTGATGTCGGTGCCGTCGATGAAGATGGAGCCGCGTTCGGGGCGCAGAAGTCCGATCAGCGACTTCAGGAAGACCGACTTACCGGTACCCGACGGGCCCAGCAGCGCACTGACCTCGCCCGAGGGCAACGTCAGAGACACATCCTGCCAAATTCGCTGGGAACCGAAAGACTTGGTTACACTCTCGGTCCTGACCTCGACGCCCACGCCAACCTCCACAATTCTCAGCGAGCTGCCCACCGGCGAACCGCGCGCTCGGTCATCACGGTGCGTCACGTGTGGGTTCGGTCACTGTAACTCATGAGCGAGACGGGGCACACCCCTACCTGACTGCGGAGTAACTCCGCAATCCTTTTGGTATCAGCAATAGCGGCGAGATAGCCGGAAAACGCAAACGGGCGGCCCCACAAAGGGGACCGCCCGTTCGGCGTGTTCGGTCGTGAATTACTTGACCGAGACCTTGGCGCCGGCCTCTTCCAGCTTCGCCTTGGCGGCCTCGGCGGCCTCCTTGGCGACCTTCTCCAGGATCGGCTTCGGAGCGCTCTCGACGAGGTCCTTGGCCTCCTTAAGGCCCAGGCCGGAGACGATCTCGCGGACCACCTTGATGACCTGGATCTTCTTGTCGCCGGCACCCTCGAGGACGACGTCGAACTCGTCCTGCTCCTCGGCGGCCTCGGCCGGAGCGGCGGCACCGCCGACGGCGGCCACGGCGACCGGAGCGGCCGCGGTGACCTCGAACTTCTCCTCGAACTTCTTCACGAAGTCCGACAGCTCGAGCAGGGTCATGTTGCCGAAGGTCTCGAGCAGTTCGTCAACGTTGGCCATTGTTGTTTTCCTTTCGGTAGTTGCTGTCTATGCGGGCGAGTCGTGCCGCACGGAATTACTCGGCGGCAGTTGCGCCTTCGTCGGCCTGCTTCTTCTCCTGCAGCGCGGCGGCCAGGCGGGCCACCTGCGAGGCGGGAGCGTTGAACAGACCGGCGGCCTTGGTGAGGTTGCCCTTGAGCGCGCCCGCCAGCTTGGCCAGCAGCACCTCGCGGGTCTCCAGGTCGGCGATCCGCTCGACCTCGGACACGGACAGCGGAGCGCCGTCCATGTAGCCGCCCTTGATGATGAGCGCCTTGTTGTCCTTCGCGAAGGTCTTCAGGGCCTTGGCCGCGTTGACCGGCTCACCCGTGATGAAGGTGATCGCGGTCGGCCCGACGAACAGGTCGTCGAGGCCTTCCACGCCCGCCTCGGCGGCGGCACGCTTGACCAGGGTGTTCTTGGCGACGGAGTACGTGGCGTCGGCGCCGAGCGCGCGCCGCAGCTCGGTGAGCTTGCCGACCGACAGGCCACGGTATTCCGTGACGACGGTGGCCGTCGAGCTCTTGAACTGCTCCGCGATCTCCTCGACCGCGGTGACCTTCTCGGGTTTTGCCATACTTCGCCTCCTCTCTGATTGGTCGGTTCGTATACGCGAACTACCGATCAGGGGCCGGCGACAAAACAAACGCCCCGAACGCAGAGCGTTCCGGGGCGCAACAGAAAATCGATCCGGAGCATGCCCGGATCAATTCCCAGCCTCGGCTCTCCCTGCGTGGGCCGCCGGCAATGTCGCCGGACCTTCGACCGAACCCATACGGGATCGGCGACCAACGGTCTTCGGTAGAACGGATTGGGTAGCGATCGAACTCGTCGATAACCGACCTCCAATGTACCCGGAGGGATTCCCCTCTGCCAAAACGGGGCACGGCACATTGCCGGACCGCAACCGTCCGGCCGTCGAATCGTTGTGTGGCGATTGATATTTACGCTACGGCCGCTCGACCCACCGAGCGGAAAGAGGCTTCGGCGGTGACGTTTCTCACGATATCGCGGTCTCGGCATGCCGGACGAGTTCGCGCAGCACCCTCACGGCGCCGGACCGGAATCCGGCGTCGGCGACCAATCCGTCCGGGCCGACGTCCTCACGCAGCATCGGCAACCGCCTGCAGGCATCGGAAACGATGTCGGCTCCGACATAGCCGAGCACGCTGCGCAGTGTCGCGGTCGCGCCGTCACCGCGCCCGGGGACCGCGACGGTGATCCAGGCGACCGGTTTGCCGTAGAGATCGCCCGCGCCGACCGTCCAGTCCAACAGGTTCTTCAGGCTGCCCGGCAAGGTGCCCGCGTATTCGGGTGTGCAGAACAGCACGGCGGTGGCGCGCGAAAGTTGTTCGCGGAGTGCGAGAACCGAAGGATGAGCGGTGCCGTCGTCGTCCGGGTCGAAGGCGGGCAAGTCGACGAGACCCTCGTACCGGACGGTCTCGACACCCGCGGGGGCGATGGCCGAGACGGTCCGCAGGGCGGCCGAGTTGGTGGAGGCGGCGCGAGTGCTGCCGGAGATCAACAGAACGACGGTCACATCGAACCGCAACCACGTCGCCGCGCGGATTAGTCCGCGAACGCGTGACGGCGGGAACGCATTACGCGTTCCCGCCGTCACGGTCGGCTCAGCCGCTGCTTACGCGTCCTCGTCGAGGAGGTTGCGGGTGCGGTTCGGGTCCACCGGGATGCCCGGTCCGGTGTTCGTCGAGACCGTCACCTTCTTGACGTAGCGGCCCTTGGCGGTCGACGGCTTGGCCCGCAGGATCTCGTCCAGCGCGGCGCCGTAGTTCTCCACCAGCTTGCTGTCGTCGAAAGACGCCTTGCCGATGACGAAGTGCAGGTTGGCCTGCTTGTCGACGCGGAAGTTGATCTTACCGCCCTTGATGTCGTTGACGGCCTTGGTCACGTCGGTGGTGACCGTGCCCGTCTTCGGGTTCGGCATCAGGCCGCGCGGGCCGAGAACACGCGCGATCCGGCCGACCTTGGCCATCTGGTCCGGGGTGGCGATCGCGGCGTCGAAGTCCAGCCAGCCGCCCTGGATCCGCTCGATCAGGTCCTCGGCGCCGACGGCGTCCGCACCGGCGGCCTCGGCCTCGGCAGCCTTCTCGCCCGCGGCGAACACGATGACGCGCGCGGTCTTACCGGTGCCGTGCGGCAGGTTGACCGTGCCGCGGACCATCTGGTCGGCCTTGCGGGGATCCACACCCAGACGCACGGCGACCTCGACGGTCGCGTCGGTCTTGGTGGTGGCGGTCTCCTTCGCCAGGCGCGCGGCGGCCAGCGGGGAGTAGAGCTTGGTGCGATCGACCTTCTCGGCCGCGGCGAGGTACGCCTTGCTTCGTTTTGCCATGATTCTCTGTCCTGTTCGATGGGCGGCACTCCCGGGGCTCTGCGTGGTCACGCAGGCTTCCGCCTCCGAGCCCGTCGCTCGCGCCGCATTGGTAGTTCAGACGTGGTTATCGGGCCTGGCCGGCCCTCCCACAGGGAGCGATTCCGCTCAGCCTTCGATGGTGATGCCCATCGAACGCGCGGTACCCGCGATGATCTTGGCTGCCTGATCGAGGTCGTTGGCGTTCAGATCTTCCTGCTTGGTCTTGGCGATCTCGCGCACCTGGTCCATGGTCACCTTGGCGACCTTGTTGCGATGCGGCTCGGCCGAGCCCTTCTGCACGCCTGCGGCCTTGAGCAGCAGCTTGGCGGCGGGCGGGGTCTTCAGCTTGAAGTCGAACGACCGGTCCTCGTACACCGAGATCTCGACCGGGATGACGTTGCCACGCTGCGACTCGGTCGCGGCGTTGTACGCCTTGCAGAACTCCATGATGTTGACGCCGTGCTGACCGAGCGCGGGGCCGACCGGAGGGGCCGGGTTCGCCTGGCCGGCCTGGATCTGAAGCTTGATGATCCCGGCGAGCTTCTTCTTCTTGGGGGGCATCTTTCTTTCCTAGGTGTTTGGTGTCCCTTGCTCTTTGCAAGTCTGGTGACTCGACCCGCGGCACGGGTCGACTCATCCCGTCGTCGACGGAACGGATCTAGATCTTCGCGACCTGAGTGAACGCCAGCTCGACCGGAGTCTCGCGGCCGAAGATCGACACGAGCACCTTGAGCTTCTGCTGTTCGGCGTTGACCTCGGAGATGCTGGCGGGCAGCGTGGCGAACGGACCGTCCATCACGGTCACCGACTCGCCGACCTCGAAGTCGACCTCGATGACCGGCTTCGGCGCGACCTCGCCGCCCGCGGTCTCGGTGGTCGCCGCCGCGGCCGCCGCGGCGGGCTTCTTCTGCTGCTGCGCGGCCGGGACGAGGAACTTCACCACGTCGTCGATGGACAGCGGCGACGGGCGCGAGGTGGCGCCGACGAAACCGGTGACGCCGGGCGTGTTGCGCACCGCGCCCCACGACTCGTCGTTGAGTTCCATGCGGACCAGGATGTAACCGGGCAGCACCTTGCGGTTGACGTGCTTGCGCTGCCCGTTCTTGATCTCGGTGACCTCTTCGGTGGGCACCTCGACCTGGAAGATGTAGTCCTCCAGGTCCAGGTTCTGCACGCGGGTCTCGAGGTTGGCCTTCACCTTGTTCTCGTAGCCGGCGTAGGAGTGGATGACGTACCACTCGCCGGGGGCGCGCCGCAGCGCTGCCTTCATCTCGGCGACCGGATCGGCGGGCTCGGCATCGATCGGGGCGGCAGGGGCGGACTCAGCGGGCTCCGATTCCTCGACCGCGGGCTCGTCGGTCGCGAACTCCTCGACGGAGTCGGTGGGCTCGGCCACCGCGTCGTCGGCCGGGAACTTGTCGTGTGTGTCGTTCTCCGGGGTGCTCACTGGGGCACTCGCTTCCTGTGTCGTCACGTACATCCTCTGCGTGCCGGGCCGGGCGCGCGGCGGCATCACTGCCACCCGTGTCCGCCCCGGGATCGGCTACCGGCGTCGGCGTAGTTCAGCTAGCCGAACAGCCAGTTGACACCCTTGATGAACGCCAGATCCAACCCGCTGATGAACGCGACCATGAAAATCACGAACACCAGAACAACGCTCGTATAGGTGACCATCTGCTTCCGGTTGGGCCAGATCACCTTGCGCAGTTCCGCGATGACCTCACGCAGGAACTTGATCAAACGCTTGAACGGATTACCCGACTTCTTGCGTTCGGCCCGATCGGTCGCCTTGGTTGCCTTCCGCGACGGACGGTCGAGCGTGGCGATAGCGCCGGTGTCGACCTGTGAGGATCCAGCGCGGGTCCGCCGGGCGGATCGCTTTCCGCTCGGTCGTGTCGCTGCGGCGGTGCCATCGCCTTCGTCGGCGGCATGTGCGCCGCGGCGAGTGTCCCGCTCGTCGCTCACGCCTTCTCCTCGCTCCGTTTGGTGCCGTCGTGCGCGATGCGCGCTGTGCCAATGGCTCGCTCGCTACGCTCGCTCACGTCGATCCTCTCTCGTCGCTGGCATCCAGGGCAGGGGCGACAGGACTTGAACCTGCAACCTGCGGTTTTGGAGACCGCTGCTCTGCCAGTTGAGCTACGCCCCTTCGGTTGGACGATGTGGGCTGTCCAACCACTGTTCCGATATTCAGTTGTGTCCTGGTGTCACACAACACGCGCGCCGCTCCGGCAGTTGCCGGCCCCGTGGGCGATCCACACGGACCGCCTGGAACCAGCCCCTCAGAGCAGCGCGCAGCGGCTGGCGACCCCAGAAACCTGAGTGTACGTTACCGTGCGCGCCATTAGCCAATCCGGGTCGCTGTCCCTGGTCAGGCGAGCTGCACCGTCGCGGTGGCGCGGCCGAAGATCTTCTTCCCCGCCGCCTTCGCCACGATGGCCACGACCGCGGTCCGGTTCTCCGGATCGACCGACTTCACCTTACCGGTGTACTCGATTTCGGCCGCCTCCTCGGAGCCCACGTAGACCGGGCTGGTGAAGCGGACGTTGTACTCCTTGATCGCGCCGGGGTCGCCGAGCCACGAGGTGACGAATCCGCCGCCGAGACCCATGGTCAGCATGCCGTGCGCGACGACGTTCTCCAGGCCGACCAGCTTGACGACCTCGTCGCTCCAGTGGATCGGGTTGGCATCGCCGGAGACGCCCGCGTAGTTCACCAGGTCGCCGCGGGTGAGCCGGACGATGCGCGCGGGCAGCTCGTCGCCGACCGAGACGTCCTCGAACCGGATGGCGTGCTTCGTGCGCACCCCTTCCGCGGGCGGTACGACCGGCGCAGGCGCCTCGGTCACCGCGAGCGACGTGCGCGGGTGGTGCCCCGGCGCGTCCTCGCCGATGCCGTGCATGAGCACGTTGCGGACGGCGGCGTTGAGGTTCGGGTCGATGTCGCCGCCGCTGCGGCCGACGAGCGTGGTGTAGGTGGTGAGCACCAGTTCGTCGTTCTGCGCGGTGACGATGTTCTTGGTCACGATGATGTCGCCGCCGAAGGCCTGCCGGAACGAATGCAGGTGGACATCGCAGGTGAGCTGGTCGCCGACCCGGATCGGGCGATGGAATTCCAGGATCTGGTCGGTCTGCATGATCTGGCTGAGGTCGTAGCCGGTGACGACCTCTTCGAACAATTTGCGCTGCGCGAGAATCCCGACCAGGGAGATGAAGGTGACCGGCGCGAGCAGGTTGTCGTACCCGTACTCCTGCGCCGCGTCCTCGTCCCAGTGCACCGGGTGGTAGTCCTGCACGGCGCGGGCGTATTCACGCACCTTCTCGCGGCCGACCTCGTAGTAGTCGTCGACGCGGTAGTGGTGACCGACCATCGCCGCGGCGTTCGCCGCGGGGTCGAGCGCCTCGCCCGTCTGGACCGCTTCGTCTGTACCGGTGTTGATTGTCACGGGAGGACTGTACCTATCTGACCCCGTCACCCGGAGTCTGCGGAGCGCTCACCTACCGCACCCACACCGTGAAAATGCGTCAGGGCCGGACAGTTGTCCGGCCCTCGCGGTGCCACGGCCCGAGATACCGGGAGGCGACTCCCGGCGTTAGTCCACGCGGTAGTTCACGCGTGGAGGACTAGCGGGATTCGCGATGCGCCCGGTGTGTGCCGCAGTTCGGGCAGAACTTCTTCAGCTCCAGACGATCCGGGTCGTTGCGCCGGTTCTTCTTGGTGATGTAGTTGCGGTGCTTGCACTGCTCGCAGGCCAAGGTGATCTTTGGCCGGACATCGGTGGACTTCGCGGCCACGATATGCCTTCTTTCCGGTACCTGATGGGCTTGTATCGGTTGTGGTAGCGATGGCCGGACTTGAACCGGCGACACAACGATTATGAGTCGTTTGCTCTACCGACTGAGCTACACCGCCACGGCGTCGCATTGCCATGGTGCCGAGCCCGCACTACGGGAGCGATGCCGAGTCGGTCACCACCGGCAATCCGGCGAGCCCCCTAACGGAATCGAACCGTTGACCTTTTCCTTACCATGGAAACGCTCTGCCGACTGAGCTAAGGGGGCATGACTACTTCCGCACCGAGCCTCGAACGCTCGACCCCAGCGCGGTGAAGTCTTGAACGAGGTTACACACTCACCGGTCTCAGCACCAAACCGCGTGGTCAGAGCAATATTTTCCGGCGCTCAGCCCGGAACTTTCGCAGTTTCAGGGCTGCCTATACCCGGGATTCGCCGCTCGCGACCACGCGATTATCGAACGCGTAGGGTGGCTGCCCTCGAACACGAACATGGCCGCTCGAGCGATCACGCCACACGAGAGCACCAAAAAGCGATTCATCCCGGTAGGCATAGCGATGTCTCGACGAATGGAGCCCGTCGAAGCCATCGAGATGATGCTACGGCCCGCCGACGAACCCCGATCACTCGTTGAACGAAGCGATCGACGCGACGCGGAAGGATGGAGCAGTGTTGGGCTGCGCTCGGGCGCAACCGGGAGAGATCGCAAATGTCAGTCGGTCGCCCACAAGACAACGCAACAGACGTGACCGAAGCAACCGCCGAAGGGGGGTCCGGGGGGCGAAGCCCCGCCGGGCGGGGGGTGGGGGTTGCACCCCCACAAGACAGACAAAGTGAGCCCTGTACGCGCTTTTTGCGTACAGGGCTCACTCAGCGAACGACGGTGGCAGGTGTAGGATTCGAACCTACGTAGGCTTTCACCGACAGATTTACAGTCTGCTCCCATTGGCCGCTCGGGCAACCTGCCGTTCGCGCATTGTTTCGCGCGCTGAGCAGAATACATCGAACCCGCACCCTGAATGCAAACCGGCTGGCTATCGGCACTGCGACGCGACTACCCTCGGGTCTCCGGGTAGAACTGACGGCGGCTGGAAGCATCGGGTTCAGCTCACCCGTCGGACCGTCAGAACAGGAGCACAGCGTGGCTGATTCGTCTTTCGATGTTGTGAGCAAGGTCGACCGGCAGGAGGTCGACAACGCTCTGCATCAGGCGGAGAAGGAGCTCAACACCCGCTACGACTTCCGCGGCACCGGCGCGTCGATCGAATGGTCCGGCGAGGACAAGATCGTGCTCACCGCGGAGGCGGAGGAGCGTGTGAAGGCCGCGCTGGAGGTGTTCAAGGAGAAGCTGATCCGCCGCGACATCTCGCTGAAGGCGTTCGACGCGGGCGAGCCGGTCTCCTCCGGCAAGGTGTACAAGATCACCGGTTCACTGGTGCAGGGCATCGACTCCGAGCACGCGAAGAAGATCTCCAAGAAGATCCGGGACGAGGGCCCCAAGGGCGTGAAGGCGCAGATTCAAGGCGATGAGCTGCGGGTGAGCAGCAAGAAGCGCGATGATCTGCAGGCCGTCATCGCCCTGCTGAAGGGCGAGGATTTCGGCATAGCGCTGCAGTTCGTCAACTACCGCTGACCGCCGGCCGAAGCGCGGCGGGATCGGTCGCGTTCAGCGGTGTCCACGAGGGTCTGCTTCTCATAGGTGAAGTGGGTCTCCAATCCGGTCGCGAGGCGGTCGAAATTCCGTGCGGTAGACGACCGGCACCGTGTGGTCGCGTCCGGTTCTCGCGCCGACGGTGGTGAGCAGGAGCAGCGGCGCTCGCTCGAACATTCCGCCGACGCGGCCCGCGTTCGCGCGGAACTCCGCGATGATCGCCTGGTTGAACTCGTTCGGCCCACTGCGCTCCGGATCGGTCATGTCCGACACCCTTCCGCGGTACGACCGCAGCCGCCGCAGCCGCCGCGGCCGCTGGTTACAGCCTGATCAGAAGACAGGGTTTTGCTTTGCAAGCAAAATTGTTTTGTAGACACAGGTGTGGGAAGGCGGTCGGGGTGTCAACCGAGGAGCGGCCGGGACTCGGCGTGGACGAAGGCATCCGCACGTTGCTGCTGCTGATGCCGCGCGTGGTGGGACGGGCCAAGAAACTGGGTGCCCCGAAGGAGCTGGAGTCGTTTTCGCTGGCGCGTCGGCACCTGTCGCTGCTGGCCAATCTGGTGTTCGACGGACCGACCACGGTGACGGATCTGGCCGCCCGGCTGGAGGTGGCGCCGACGACGGTGAGTCTGATGGTCGGCGAACTCAGCAAGCAGGGTGTGCTCGAACGCGGCGCGGACCCGGACGACCGCAGACGCACCATAGTCGCCATCGCACCGGCGCACGAGCAAGCCGTGCACAAATGGCTCGGGCGCAGCGCTCGCGCCTGGCGCACGGTGCTCGAGCCGCTCACCGCGCAGCAGCGGCAGCTGTTCGTCGAGACGTTTCGCGCCTACGAAGACCAGCTGGCCATGGAGGATTGAGCGCCCGGGGACTCAGTACCGGCGCGGGCCGCCCGCCATCTCCTCGAGCCGGGCGATGCGTTCGTTCATCGACGGATGCGTGGAGAACCAGCGCGCGACCCGCTCACCCGCGCGGAACGGATTGGCGATCATCAGGTGCGACTGCGACGCCAGCCGCGGCTCGGGCGGAAGCGGGGCGGCCTGCACGCCGCGTTCGATCTTCCGTAGCGCGGACGCCAGCGCCAGCGGATCACCGGTCAGCTCGGCGCCGGACTGGTCGGCCTGGAATTCGCGCGAACGCGAGACGGCCAACTTGATCAGCGTCGCGGCGATCGGGCCGAGCAGCGACACCAGCAGCACGGCCAGCACGTTCGGACCCTCGCCGTTGCGATTGCCGCCGAACATGGACAGGTACATGGCCAGGTTCGCCACGCCGGAGATGACCGCCGCGAGCGCACCCGCGATCGAGGAGATGAGGATGTCGCGGTTGTAGACGTGCGAGAGCTCGTGACCGAGCACGGCCCGCAATTCCCGCTCGTCGAGGAGCTGCAAGATGCCGCTGGTGCAACAGACCGCGGCGTGGCGTGGACTGCGTCCGGTGGCGAAGGCGTTGGGCGCGTTCGTCGGGCTGATGTACAGCCGGGGCATCGGCTGCCGCGCGATGGTGGCCAGCTCCCGCACGATCCGGTACATGACCGGGGCCTCCAACTCGCTGACCGGCTGCGCGTGCATGGCCTTCAGCGCGATCTTGTCGCTGTTGAAGTACGCGTAGGCATTCATGCCCACCGCGAGCAGGATCGCGACGACGAGGATCGTCGGGTTGCGGAACAACGCGCCGATCACCACGATCAGGGCCGACAGGCCCACCATCAGCCCGAAGGTCTTCAGCCCGTTCGCAAACCCGTGCCCGTGCATACGTCTCCCTTGCCGCTCCCCCGTTCACCGAGTCGCCTTACAGCAGATAAACGATAGAAGCCCCAGGCAAAGTTCCGGTGCATCCGCGCCGCGCTCACCCCACGCGTTCGATGGTGTAGCGGACCAGCCGTTCGAGCGCGTCGTTGGCGGGACCGCCGGGCAGGGCGGACAGCTCGGCGTAGGCGAGGTCGGCGTAGCCCTGCAATTTCTCCTTGGCCAGCGTCATGCCGCGCGAGTCGGCGAGCAGGGCGAGCGCCTCGTCCACCTCGTCGTCGGTCTCCAGCGGACGGGCCAGCAGTTTGCGCAGACGATCGCCGTCGGCGCCCTCCTCGCGCAGCGCGTACAGCACCGGCAAGGTGTGTACGCCTTCGCGCAGGTCGGTGCCGGGAGTCTTGCCGGACTGCTCGGAGGCGGAGGAGATGTCGATGATGTCGTCGGAGATCTGGAAGGCGGTGCCGACCGCGTCACCGAGGCGGGCCAGACGCTCGACGTGCTCGGGGTCCGCCCCCGAGAAGGTGCCGCCGAAGCGGCCGGAAGCGGCGATCAGCGATCCGGTCTTCTCCCACACCACGCGCAGGTAGTGCTCGACCGGGTCCTGCGACTCCCGCGCGCCCATGGTCTCGCGCATCTGACCGGTGACCAGTTCGGCGAAGGTCTCGGCGATGATGCGCACCGCGTCGGGGCCGAGGGTGGAGGTCAGCCGGGACGCGTGCGCGAACAGGTAATCGCCCGCCAGGATGGCGATGTTGTTGCCCCACCGCGAGTTGACACTCGGAGCGCCGCGGCGCATGGGGGCCTCGTCCATGACGTCGTCGTGGTACAGCGTGGCCAGGTGCACGAGCTCGACGACGGTGCCCGCCGTGATCAGCGCGGGATCGGCGGGGCGTGGGCCGAGCTGCCCGGTGAGGATGGTGAAGAGCGGGCGGAAGCGCTTGCCGCCGGCCTTGGCCAAGTGCAGGGCGGCCTCCTGGAGGAATTCCGCACCGTCGGAGAGCTCCTCGACCAGGAGTTTCTCGACTCCCGCCAGGCCGTTGCGCACGGTGTCGGCCAGCACGCTGTCACCGAGGTCGACTCCGGCCACGACCGTGCTCGCGTCGCTCCCGGCTCCGCCGTGCGTCGTGTCCATGATTCGCTCGCTCCGCTCGCTCATGGCCGATGTGCTCATTTCTTCTCCCAGCGATGCGTTCGACCCCACGGTAGAGAACCTAGCGTGTCCCGGTCGGATGGCCCATGAACACCGTCACTCTGTGGTGGATCGACCACGATCGCGGCGCGTCGGCGGTGATCGTCCACGACGCGAGCGCGACCGCCGTCGACATGGGTGCGACGGCCCTGCGAGTATGGAGCGCATGGGTGCACCGGAAGCGAGTCCCGCGAGCGACGAGGACGCGTTGCCCAGCCGCGCCGAGGTGCTGGTCGTCGGCGCGGGCCCGGCCGGATCGGCGTCGGCGGCCTGGGCGGCTCGGGCGGGACGGGACGTGCTGCTCATCGATTCCGCGGTCTTTCCCAGGGACAAGACCTGCGGTGACGGGCTCACTCCGCGCGCGACCGCGGAACTGGAGCAGCTCGGTCTCGGCGAGTGGGTGCGCGCGCACATCGTCAACCACGGCCTCCGGATGACCGGCTTCGGCCGCGAGGCGCTGCTGAGCTGGCCGGGCGGTTCCTTCCCGACGTACGGAAGCGCGGTTCCGCGTACCGAACTCGACGACAAACTGCGTGAGACGGCGGTGAAGTCCGGCGCGCGCATGGTGGACGGCACGAAAGTGGTCGATGTCACCCGCGAGGACGACCGGGTCACGGGCGTGACCGTGCGGACCGCCGACGGCACCCGGACGATCTCGTGCCGGACGCTGGTGGTCGCCGACGGGGTGCGTTCACCGATCGGGCGGCTGCTCGGCCGCGTCTGGCATCGGCGATACGCCTACGGCACCGCGGCGCGGGCCTACATCCGGTCCGGCCGCAGCGACGATCAGTGGATCACCTCGCACCTGGAGTTGCGCGATGCCTCCGGCGAGCTGGTTCCCGGCTACGGCTGGGTGTTCCCGCTCGGCAACGGCGAGGTGAACATCGGTGTCGGGTCGCTGGCGACGGAACGCAGGCCCTCGCATATCGCGTTGAAGCCGCTGCTGGCGCACTACACCGCGCTGCGCAGGGAGGAATGGCAGTTCGAGGGCTCGCTGCGCGCGGTGGCCTCGGCCCTGCTGCCGATGGGCGGGGCGGTGTCGAACGTCGCGGGACGCAACTGGGTGCTCATCGGTGATGCCGCCGGATGTGTGAACCCGCTCAACGGCGAAGGCATCGATTACGGCTTGGAAGGCGGTCACATGCTGGCCGACCTGCTGGACGAACCCGACCTCGGCGCGATCTGGCCGCAGGTGCTGCGTGCCCGCTACGGGCGCACGTTCTCGGTCGCCCGGCGGATCGCGGGCCTGGCCACGCATCCGCGCATGGTGCCGCTGGGCGGCCCTCCCGTGCTGCGCTCGAAGTACTTGCAGCGCACGGCCGTCCGGGTGATGGGCAATCTGGTGACCGACGAGGACGTCGACCTGACCGCGCGGGCCTGGCGGATGGCGGGGCGGGCGTCGCTGCGCTTCGACGAGCGTCCGCCGTTCGCCTAGGCACGGGAGGCGCGATGAGCGGACGACGAGCCCGCGGATTGCCCGCGCTGTCTCTGCTGCCGCATCTGCGCCGCGCCAAGGACCTGGCCGACCGGCACTACGCCGACCCGCTTAATCTGGACGGGCTAGCGGCGGCCGCCGGGGTGTCGAAATACCACTTCCTGCGCGCGTTCTCCGCCGTCTACGGCCTCACCCCGGCCGCGTATCTGGCCGAGCGGCGCATCGAACGCGCCCAGGACCTGCTGCGCGCGACCAATCTCACCGTCACCGAGGTGTGCATGCTGGTCGGCTACAGCAGCCTCGGCTCGTTCAGCAGCAAGTTCCGGCAGCTGGTCGGCGTCACGCCGTCGGAGTACCAGGCGAAGTTCGCCGACGGCGCGCCGCGCATTCCCGGCTGTTTCGTCTTCATGCACGGGCTCTCCGACCGCGAACCGCGCGGCTGAGCAACAGCGCAATTTCGGAGAAGCCGGTGCCGGGGCGGCCGCCATAGCCTGGCCCGCATGACGACGATTACGAATGTTTCCCTGGTTACGGTGTACGTCACGGACCAAACCGCCGCGAAGGAGTGGTACGTCGACAAGCTCGGGTTCGTCGAGACCAGCGACATCACGATGGGCGACAACGGTTTCCGCTGGGTCACCGTCGCGCATCCCGCGCACCCGGAACTGGAGATCACCCTGATGCTCCCGGGTCCGCCGCTGGACGAGAACTACGCCGACGCCGTCCGGCGCGCGCTGGCCAACGGCACACACGGCTCCCTCGGCCTGCGGACGGAGAACTGCCAGAAGACCTTCGAGGAACTCACCGCCAAGGGCGTGGAGTTCGTCCAGCCGCCCGCCGAACGGCCCTACGGCACCGAGGCGATCGTCCGGGACAATTCCGGGAACTGGCTGGTTCTGGTCGAGCCGAAGGCGTACTCACCGCAAGATTTCGCGTAGGCCCGGCGGCGTTGCCCCGGCCGGGCCGGGGCAACGCGCGTTCAGGCGGTCGGCTTCGCCGACAGCCACTCCTCGATGAATTTGCGCTCGCTGTTGAGCACCCGATGATGCAACTGCTCGGCGAGCGGCTCGATCGCGCCGCCGACCACGGGCACCTTCACCTGCACGGTGCCCGCCACCTCGATCTCGGATCCCTCCGCGGTGGAACGGATTTCGTAGGACCCGGACATCGCGGTGTTGATGCCGCCGGTGGTGGCCTCGAAGGTGCCTTTGGCGACCTCGCCGACCAGCGCCTGCCAGTTGTCGGTGCGGGAGAAGGTGAGGTCGCTCTTGAGCACCTTGCGGACCAGCGTGGGTACCTTGTCCTGCGCGGCCTTTTCGGTCATATGGATGCGAATGGTGCCCGCGCCGTCCGGGTGCGACAGCTCCAGCGTCGCGGTCGGCGCGTCGGCGAAGCGGGCCCGCCAGACGTCGTCGGTGGTGAGTGCCCGGTGGAGATCTTCGACCGGGACGGTATATGGCACGGTGAAGCTGAATTTTCGGGACATGGCCGCCACCGTAGCCGAGCCGGTCGGTAGCCTGTGGCGGTGTCGGAAACCAGCCAGTCTCGAGGGCGGCCGATCCGCCTGCGACGGGCGAGGATCGGGGTGCTGATCGCCGCGACGGCGGTGAGCGTGCTCGTCGGGCTGCTGGTGCTGGCCGCGTGGCGCAACGACTACCTGATCAGCTCGGACAAGGGCAGTACCACGGCCGAAGTGCTCTCGGCGGGGCGGTTGCGCTCGGCGGTCATGTACGTCACACCGGACGGCGAAACACACAATCCCAAGGTCGGCGTGCTGTACCCGACCAACCTGACCGCGGGTGAGCGGATCCGGGTGGAATACAGCCGCAGCGACCCCGACCTGGTGCGCGTGGAAGGCCGCGACGTGCGCGTCGCGATTCCGCCCGCGTTGTCGGTCATCGTGGTGGTGTGGCTGCTCGCGCTGCCCACGCTGTGGCTGCTCTCCCGCCGGAGCCGAGGTGCCGAGCCGGTGGCTCGCCCCGCGCCTCAGGCCTGACCTCCCGGCGCCGGGCGAAGACCGGCGGCGCTCCGACAGTTCGCCGGATCTTTCCGTGCGCTTCACTTCGGTGTGGCGGCGCGGCGCGGTGTACCGGTCAAGCTGAGGACGTGCGTGTAGCGATCGTCGCGGAGTCGTTCCTGCCGAATATGAACGGCGTCGTCAACTCCGTGCTGCGGGTGCTGGAGCACTTGGACCAGCACGGGCACGACGCGCTGATCATCGCGCCCGACACCCCGAGGGGTCAGCCCGCGGCTCCGCGCGAGTACCAGCGTTTCCCGGTCCATCGGGTGCCCGCGGTCATGGTGCCGAAGATCAGTTCGCTGCCGGTCGGGCTGCCGCAGCCGGGCATCGTCTCGGCCATCGAGGGCTTCGATGCCGACGTGGTGCACCTGGCCTCGCCGTTCCTGCTCGGCGCAGGCGGTCTGGGTGCGGCGCTGCGGCTGGATCTGCCCACCGTCGCGGTGTATCAGACCGACGTCGCCGGCTTCGCCAAGAGCTACGGACTGGGGCTGACCGGTCGTGCCGCATGGGGTTGGACCCGGCGTATCCACGAGGGAGCCACGCGGACGCTAGCGCCGTCCCGGGCGGCTGCCGAGGATCTGGCCCGGCACGGCATCCCGCGCGTGCACCGCTGGGGACGTGGTGTCGACACCGCGCGTTTCACGCCGAGCGCCCGCTCCGCCGAGCTGCGCGACGCCTGGCTCGCGGGCCGGGACCGGCTGCTGGTCGGCTTCGTCGGGCGGCTCGCGCCGGAGAAGCACGTCGAGCGGCTGGCGGTGCTGGGCGCCGACCCCGATGTCCAGCTGGTGATCGTCGGCGACGGACCGGAACGCCGACGGCTCGGGCGACTGATGCCGACCGCGGTGTTCACCGGCGAACTCGGCGGCGACGAGCTGGCGCGGGCATACGCCAGCTTGGACGTGATGGTGCACGCGGGGGAGCACGAGACGTTCTGCCAGGGCGTGCAGGAGGCCTTGGCGTCGGGTGTCCCGGTGATCGGCCCCGACGCGGGCGGTCCGCGCGACCTGATCGCCCACTGCCGCAACGGCTACCTGCTTCCGGTGGATCGCTTCGGCGAGTTGCTGCCCAGCGCCATCGGGGCGCTGCACGATTCGCAGCTGCGTGACCGCTTCGCCGGAGCGGCCAGGAAGTCGGTGCTGTCGCGGACCTGGCCCGCCATCTGCGCCCAGCTGATCGGCCATTACGCCGAAGTGACCGGCTCACGGATTCGGTTGCCGCATACGGCCTGAGGCCGCTCGGGCGTGACGGAAGTATCCACGCGCCGCGCTCGGTTCGTAACAGACCGCGAGTTAGGGTCTTGGCGTGGCGAAAACGCAATCGAACCGGGCCTCGCTGGACAAGCAGCCGCACGAAGTCGCGGCGATGTTCGACGGCGTCGCCCGGCGATACGACCTGACCAACACGGTGATCTCCGCGGGGCAGGATCGCTACTGGCGCTGGGCGACCCGCAGGGCGCTGTCGCCGCGGCCGGGCGAACGGCTGCTCGATCTCGCCGCCGGCACCGGTGTATCGACGCTGGAGCTGCGGAAATCCGGTGCTTGGTGCCTGGCGGCCGACTTCTCCAAGGGCATGCTCAGCGCGGGCCGTTTCCGTGACGTGCCGATGGTGGCGGCCGACGCCATGGCGTTGCCGTTCGCGGACGACTCCTTCGACGCGGTCACGATCTCTTTCGGGCTGCGCAATGTGGCCGACACCGACCTCGCCTTACGCGAGATGCTGCGGGTCACCAAGCCCGGCGGCAGGTTGGTCGTGTGCGAGTTCTCCGCGCCGGTTCTCCCGCTGTTCCGCACGGTGTACCTGGAGTATTTGATGAAGGCGCTGCCCAAGGTGGCGCGCATGGTGAGCAGTAATCCCGAAGCCTACGTCTACCTGGCCGAATCGATCTCGGACTGGCCGAACCAGCGCAGGCTGGCGATGCGGATCGCGGCGAACGGGTGGTCGTCGGTGAAGTGGCGCAACCTCACCGGAGGCGTCGTCGCGCTGCACCGGGCGTACAAACTCGGCTGAGCCGGAGACCTCGGTCACACCTCACCACCGATTTCGAGCACGGTGAGGTGGAATGTCACCTGGTGATAACGCGGGGTAAATCCCGCGCAATCGGCGATCCGCATGATCGAAGGCATGTCCGACCCAGTGACCGGCCACAGCGACGGCATCGCCCGAACGGCGTGCTCGTACTGCGGCGTGGGCTGCGGGATCACGGTGACGACCGCCCCGGACGGCGCGGGGAAGCCGGTGATCGCCAAGGTCAGCGGCGACAAACTGCATCCGGCGAACGCGGGCAGGCTGTGCACCAAGGGCGCGACGCACGCCGAGTTGACGCGCACCACCGGCCGGATGGAAACCGCCTACCGGCGTTCGGAACGGGGTCAGGTCCCGGTGCCCTTCCCCGTGGACGAGGCCGTGCACGAGGCCGCCACCCGATTGCGCGCGATCCTGGACGAGCACGGGCCGGACGCGATCGCGCTCTACGTCTCCGGGCAGATGTCGCTGGAGGCGCAGTACCTCGCGACCAAGCTGGCCAAGGGTTATCTGCGCACGGTGCACATCGAGGCGAACTCGCGCCTGTGCATGGCCAGCGCGGGGACCGGATACAAGCAGTCGCTCGGCGCGGACGGGCCGCCCGGATCCTACGACGACTTCGAGCACGCCGACCTGTTCTTCGTGATCGGCGCCAACATGGCCGACTGCCATCCCATCCTGTTCCTGCGGATGGCCGACCGGCTGAAGGCCGGGGCCAAGCTCATCGTCGTGGACCCGCGGCGCACCGAGACCGCCGCGCGGGCGGACCTGTTCCTGCAGATCGCTCCCGGCACGGACCTGGCGCTGCTGAACGGGCTGCTGCACCTGCTGGTCGCGAACGGCCACATCGATGAGGAGTTCATCGCCGAGCACACCGAGGGCTGGGCCGCGATGCCGGAGTTCCTCGCCGACTATCCGCCGCAGCGAGTGGCGGAGATCACCGGGCTGGCCGAAGCCGACATCCGCACCGCCGCTCGGTGGATCGGCGAGGCCGGCGAATGGATGTCGCTGTGGACGATGGGGCTCAACCAGTCCACGCACGGCACCTGGAACACCAACGCGCTGTGCAACCTGCACCTGGCCACGGGCGCGATCTGCCGTCCGGGCAGCGGGCCGTTCTCGCTCACCGGGCAGCCCAACGCGATGGGCGGGCGCGAAATGGGCTACATGGGTCCGGGCCTGCCCGGTCAGCGCAGCCTGCTCTCCGCCGCGGACCGGGCGTTCGTGGAGACCGTGTGGGAACTGGAGCCCGGCACGCTGCGCACCGAAGCCGGGCCCGGCACCGTGGAGATGTTCCGTGAACTGGCCGAAGGAACGATCAAAGCGGCCTGGATCATCTGCACCAACCCCGTCGCCACCGTGTCGAACCGCAAGACCGTCATCGCGGGACTGGAAGCGGCCGAATTGGTGATCGCCCAGGACGCCTACACCGAGACCGCGACCAACGCCTACGCCGACCTGCTGCTTCCCGCCACGCTGTGGGCGGAGGCGGACGCGGTGATGGTCAATTCGGAACGCAACCTCACCCTGCTGCAGCAATCGGTGCCCCCCACCGGCGACGCGCGGCCGGACTGGCGGATCATCGCCGACATCGCCTCCGCCATGGGCTTCCCCGGCTTCGATTTCGCTTCCAGCGCCGAAGTGTTCGACGAGATCACCCGTTTCGCGAATCCCGCGACCGGCTACGACTTGCGCGGTGTGAGCTACGAGGCACTGCGCGAAGGGCCGATGCAGTGGCCGTGCGCGCGGCCGGAACGCAGGCGTAATCCGATTCGCTACCTGAACGACGGCGTCAGCCAGACATTGTTCGCCGACGAGCACGGCCACCGGCCCCGGCTGGCCTTCGCCACGCCGAGCCGTCGCGCGGTGTTCTGGCCGCGGCCACACATGCTGCCGGAGGAGATGCCGGACGACGACTACCCGTTCCTGCTGAACACCGGCCGCCTGCAGCACCAGTGGCACACGATGACCAAGACCGGCAAGATCGACAAACTGACCAAGCTGAACGGCGCGCCGTTCGTCGAGGTGCACCCGGCTGACGCCGAGCGTCTCGGCCTGCGCGCGGGCGATCAGCTCGAGATCGCCTCTCGCCGTGGCCGCGCGGTGCTGCCCGTGCTGGTCGGTGATCGGGTGCGGCCGGGCGATTGCTTCGTGCCGTTTCACTGGAACGACGAGCAGGGCGAGTATCTGACCATCAACGCGGTCACGAATGACGCGGTCGATCCGGACTCCTTGCAACCGGAGTTCAAGGCGTGTGCGGTGGCGCTGCGCCGGGTGGCGGCGGTGCCGCAACCGGAGGTACCCGCCGCGCTGCCCGCGGCCCAGGCGGTGCACCCGCTGGCGGCCGCGCTCGGCCTCGACAGCGGCACCGCGCCCACGCTCAGCGAGACCGAGCGGATCTACTTGAGTGGTTATCTCGCGGCGTTGCAGGCGCTTCCGGTGACCGGTCAGCCGGTGCTCCCGGATTCGGCGCCGATGTCCGCGCACGGCAGGCTGTGGGTCGACGGGCTGCTGGCGGGGATGTACTCGCGCGGCACTGCGGGCCCGGCGCCCGCGGTGGACGAGTGCGCGGCCCGGGCGATCACGGTGTTGTGGGCCTCGCAGACCGGCACCGCCGAAGAGTTCGCGGCCACCGTCTCGGCGCATCTGGCCGGGCACGGCTTCGCGCCGCGACTGCTGGACCTGGACTCCTGCGACCTGAACACGATCCAGGGCGACGTGCTGGTGGTCAGCAGCACGTTCGGCGACGGCGGGCCGCCGGACAACGGAACCGACTTCTGGGAGCGTCTAGCCGGCGCGGTCGTGCGGCTGACCGGTGTGCGCTATGCCGTGTTCGCCCTCGGCGATTCCTCCTACGACGACTTCTGCGCTTACGGCCGCAAACTCGACGAGAAATTCGCCGAACTCGGCGCGACCCGGCTGCTGCCGCGCGTCGACAGCGAACCCGACTACGAAGACGCGGCGCAGCGCTGGCTCGACGACGTGCTCGCCGCGTTCGGTGACGCGGAGCCCGGCTCCCCCGCCGATCTGCCGGTGCGCGGCGGAACCGGCCCGGGTCGCTCCCCATCCCGCGGCGGCGTCGCGACGCTGGAATCGCCCGCTGCCGCACCGGCGCCGGTAGGAACCCGCACGGCTCCGGCGCCGTTCACCCGCGCCGCACCGCTGCGCGCTCCGCTGCTGCGCAACGAGTTGCTGTCGGCCGAAGGATCACCGAAAGAGGTGCGCCGCTTCGGGTTCGATCTGTGTGGCCTGGACGGCGCGTACGAGGTGGGTGATTCCCTTGGCGTCTGGCCGGTGAACAGTGACGCGCTGGTCACCGAATGGCTGGCCGCCACCGGGCTGGACGGTCGCCGCGCGGTCGAGGTGGACGAACGCGAACTCACCCTGGCCGAAGCGTTGCGCACGCATTACGACATCACCAAGGTCGGTCACGACCTGCTCGGCTTCCTCGCCGAGCGCAACCACAGCGGCAAACTCGCCAAATTGCTGCGCCGGGACAACCGCAACGAGCTGGCCAATTACCTGTGGGACCGGCAGGCCGTGGACGTGTTGCGCGATTTCCCGGTGCGGGCCGATCTGGTGGAGTGGCTCGGCACGCTGAAGAAGCTGCAGCCGCGCCAGTATTCGATCTCGTCGAGCCCGCTGGTCAGCCCGGATGAGGTGGAGCTGACCGTCGGTGTCGTGCGCTACGGTGACCCGGCCGCCACCGGGTCGGCGGCGCGGCGCGGCGGAGTGTGCTCGACCTTCCTCGCCGATCGAGCGGGCGCCGACGCGGCGGTGCCGATCTTCCTGCAGCGCGCGCCGCATTTCCGCCCCCCGGCCGACCCGTCCGTGCCGATGATCATGGTGGGCCCGGGCACCGGCATCGCGCCCTTCCGGGGGTTCTTGCAGGAGCGCAGGGCCCTCGGCTGCACGGGGCGCAACTGGCTGTTCTTCGGCGATCAGCATGCCGCGCAGAACTTCTATTACCGCACCGAGTTGGAGGACATGTTCCGCTCCGGCTTTCTCACCCGGCTGGACCTGGCCTTCTCCCGCGACCAGCGAGAGCGGATCTACGTGCAGCACCGCATGATCGAGCACGGCGCCGAGCTGTGGTCGTGGCTGCGCGACGGCGCCCACTTCTATGTCTGCGGCGACGCCAGTCGCATGGCCGCCGACGTCGACGAGGCCCTCCTGCGCATCGCCCGCATCCACGGCAAACTCGACGAGCACGGAGCGTTGGCCTTCAAGAAACAACTCGTCGCCGAAAAGCGCTACGTCCGCGACGTGTACTGACTGTTCATCCCGACTCTTCACACACCTCGCAGAACTTCAGTGATAGAAGTCACATCCTGGAACGCCACCGTTATCGTTGGCAGTGACGGAGCGATCATCACTGCCTACCCGGGAGGAAAGGCTTGCCGTGACCGAGCCGACGTACTCTGAGCTGACAGACTCGATCGTTCGAGCCGGCAGCTGGGAAGGGTTGAGAATCGCGCTACGGGATGGCGTTCCGTACATCATCGAACGCGATAGCGTGGCGCTGCCAACTCCGATACCCATGCGATTCGCCCCGGGCACACTGCGGGAGTACTACCGCAAGATCGCGGAGGATGCTCTGCACGGCAGGCCCGAATCTCCCTGGGAGTGGTGGATGGACTTGATGTCCACCCACCTGGGAGAGGCGATGTACGACCTGGACCGCTTGGATGGGCCGGCCGAGATCACTATTGGCGAGTTCGGCTTCACAGCCACGCCTATCCGAACGGATTAACGGTCCACCTTCGAATTCGCTCACACCGCGGGCGGGTTCAGGCGGGTGAAGTCCGGGAGGCGGTAGTACGGGTAGTAGGGGTAAGGCGGGGTGGTTTCACTCGCTTTGTCCAGGCGCGCGATCTGGTCGGCATCGAGTTCCCAGCCGATCGCGCCGAGGTTTTGGCGCAGCTGTTCCTCGTTGCGGGCGCCGACGATGACGGTGGCGACGGTGGGGCGGCGCAGCAGCCAATTGAGGGCGATCTGCGGGACCGTCCTGCCGGTTTCGGCGGCCAGCTCGTCGAGGACGTCCACCACGTCGTAGAGCTTCGCGTCGTCCACCGGTGGTCCGGCCTCGGCGGTCCGGTGCAGACGGCTGCCTTCCGGAAGCGGTTGCCCGCGCCGGATCTTGCCGGTGAGCCTCCCCCAGCCGAGCGGACTCCAGACCACCGCGCCGATGCCTTGGTCGCGGCCCAGCGGCATGAGTTCCCACTCGTAATCCCGCCCGACCAGCGAGTAGTAGACCTGATGCGCGACATACCTGGTCAGACCGTTGCGATCCGCCGCAGCAAGGGATTTCATCAGCTGCCAGCCCGCGAAGTTCGACGCGCCGACATAGCGGATCTTGCCCGCGCGCACCAGATCGTCGAGCGCGGCGACGACCTCCTCCACCGGCGTGCCCGCGTCGAAGGCGTGCAACTGGAACAGATCGATGTAGTCCGTGCCGAGTCTGCGCAGCGAGCCCTCCACCGCGCCGATCAACCTGGCCCGCCCGGAACCGGCGTCCGCCGGGCGGGGACCGGTGGGCAGCGTCGCCTTGGTGGACAGCAGCACGCGATCACGCCTGCCTTTCACGGCCGCGCCGAGTACCTCCTCGGATGCGCCGTCGGAGTAGACGTCGGCGGTGTCGAACATGCACACGCCCGCGTCCAAGCTGATGTCGACCAGTCGCCGCGCCTGGCCGGCGTCGGTGTCGCCCCACGCGCCGAACAGCTCGCCGCGACCGCCGAAGGTGCCCGCGCCGAAGCTCAAGGCCGGGACGTGCAGCCCCGATGCGCCGAGCCGCCGGTACTCCATCTGCGCGTCCTCCGTCCGAACGTTCACTGGACCACCCTCCTAAAGGGTCTATAGTTCCGTTAACACTTCGGACGGTACACCCGTTCGCGCACAAATGAAACTGGAGTGCCGTTATGGAGTCGGAAGAGACCACCCCGGGATCTGTTCGCCCCGGTGGACGCACCGCGCGAGTCCGCGCCGCCGTCCTGCGAGCGGCCGGTGACCTGCTGGCCGAACGCGGCTTCGCCCACCTCGACCTCGGTGAGGTCGCCGCGCGCGCCGAAGTCGGCAAGACCACCGTCTACCGCCGCTGGCGCACACCCACGGGCCTGATCGCCGACCTGCTGGTCGACATGGCCGAGCAGTCGCTGCCGCGCGCCGACACCGGCTCCCTGCTCGGCGATCTCACCGCCAACGCCCGCCTGGTCGCGAGAACACTGTCCGATCCTCGCCAAGGCCGGCTGTTTCGCGCCGTGATCGCGGCCGCCACCTGCGACGAGTCCGCCGCGACCGCCCTGCGCCGCTTCTACGACGTGCGCCTCACCGAATGGTCGGCATGTGTAGCTGCCGCCGTCGCGCGCGGTGAAGCGCCGGAGCACACCGACGCGCGCGCAGTGCTGTCGGCGGTGTCTGCCCCGCTCTACTATCGGCTGCTCGCCAGCGGCGACCCGATCGACGACGCCGCGGCGGATACGGCCGCGCGCGCCGCGGCCGCCGCCGTGGCCGCGGGCACGTTCGTGCCCACGGGCTCCCCGCCGGTCGGCTAGCCGAGCACCGCCGCGGCGTTCCAGTCCGCGCGGCGGCCGGTGAAAGCCAGGACCCGCTCCAGGGCCGGCGCTTCCGCCGCTACCGGCACCACCGGGCCGAACAGGCCGGGCACGCCTTCGGCCGGTGTGTCACGCAGCATGTCCAGCAGGACGCTCAGATGCCCGGCGTCGCAGGTGAAAGGCTGACCCGTGGCTTTCGCGAGATCCCAGCCGTGCACGACCACCTCGTCCAGAGCGATCCTCGCCATCACCGGCGCGGGCTCGCTCACTCCCCCCGCCTCCGTCACGCCGTCCCAGGCGGCGGGCTCCCGCCACGCCGCCACCAAGGCGTCCAGCTGCGCCGGAATGCGCCCGCGCCAATCCTCCGGCAAGACGCGCCCGGCAGGCGGAGGCGGCGCGACCGAACCGCCGACGGCCTCCTTGGTGGCCGACTGACGGAACGCCTCGGTCAGATCGATGACGTGCGCGAGCAGATCGCGGACCGTGGTGTCGGCGCACGGCGTCGCCGCCGCGAGCTGATCGTCGGTGATGCCGCCGACGACGCTCGCCAAAGCCGCGGCCGCGGGCGCGAAGTCGAACTCGGGATTCATCTGGCCTCCTCGGGGGTGTGTGACGTCTCCGGGAATGGAGACGAGGCGAGGCGGCGAAATTGAGCGGCGAGCCTTTCCGCAACCAACTCGTAGCGGTGAAAAGCCCTGGTTCGCGGCTACCCGGGCGGGGCGGCGGGTCGAGGTACGGATCACGCGTGGCGTGGTGGAAGTCAGCGAAGTGACGCGATCGGGAGTGGCGGTGCGGACCGCGCGGTTCATGGCCGGGCGCACCCTCGCGGTGGTCGAGCACCCCGCGAACGGTACCGCGCCGCAAGCAGGCGAACAGGGGCGAACATGACCGGTCCGATGCTTGCCGTAGCTGCGGACCAGAGGCATCCTCGATCCAGTCGAAGTTGATCGCCCGCCTCGATTGCGGCGGCCCGCGACGGGTATGCCGATCGGAGAGGCCCACGCGGAGAGGAGCGCACCATGTCAGATCCCCTTGCCGACGCGGTCCCGGAGGCCGATCTCGCCGAGCAGTCCATTCCGGCGTATCCGGAGGAACCGGTGCTCGCCGACGACCTGCCCGAGCAGGACGACACCGTCGGACGAGCGGTTTTGGAGCGCGACGTCTTGGAGGCGAACCCGGCGGACGTGATGGAGCAGTCCATCGCGGTTCCGCTCGACGACGACCCCGAGGACGAATTCGGCTACTGACCGCCCGCGCGGGCGGCCGGTCAGGGCTGGATCTTCGACCGCACCGCCGCATGCAGTTCCCGCAGGCTGGACCGCTCGGTGGCCACCTCGAGCACCCGCATGCCATGGGCGCGCCCGGTCAGCTCGACGGCCAGCTGCTGCGGATCCACCTGCCGGTGCGGGATGCGATAGGCGGCGCACAACGCCGCGAGATCCATGCCGTGCGGTGTGCCGAAGACCCGCTCGAACACCCCCGCGTACTGCGGGTCGCCTTGCTCGAGCAGTTCGAAGATGCCGCCGCCGTCGTCGTTGGCCACGACGATGGTCAGATCGGCGGGCCGCGGTTCGCCGGGCCCGATCAGCAGGCCGGACGCGTCGTGCAGGAAGGTCAGGTCGCCGATCAGCGCGATGGTGCGCCCGACGTGGTGCAGCGCCGCGCCGACCGCCGTGGACACGGTGCCATCGATACCGGCCACGCCCCGATTCGACAGCACCTTGATCCCCGGACGTGGATGCGACACCAGCGCGGCGTCGCGCACCGGGTTGGAGGCGCCGAGCAGGAGTTGATCGCCGTCGCGTAGCGCGTCCATCACGACGGCGGCGACGTGCAACCCGGTGGGTTTCGGGTGCCGTGCGAGTTCGGCGCGCACCACCTGGTCGGCTTTCGCGTTCAACTCGCGGCACTGTTCCAGCCATTGCGCACTGGGAGCCCCGGTGGTGACGGCGCGCGTCCCGGTGCCGACTACGTTGCCGGACACGTCGGGCCACCGCGGGCCGGTGGTCAGCGCGTAGACCCGCACGTCCGGATCGGCGAGCACCTTCGAGACCTGCCGGTGCAGGGTGGGACGGCCGGTGATGATCGCCTGTTTCGGCCGCAGCAAGGGCAGCGCGAGCGGATGCAGCGCTGGGCCGTGCATCGGGGCGGTGGGCTCGGCGACGGTCGGCAGTTCCGCCAACTCCGGCCGCAGCCCGGCACCGTGCCCGGAGATCACGACCGTGTCCGACGTGAGATCGAGATCGAGCGGCACGTCCAGGGTGGCGTACTGCGTCTCGGTCCAAGCGCACCCGCCCGTGCGACCCGCGGGCGCCGTCTCGCCCGGCCCGAGATTCGGGACCAGCGGCTCACGCAGCGGGACGTCGAAGTGCACCGGGCCCGCGTTGCCGGAGCGGGTGCCGCGCGCCGCGGCCAGCACCCGGCAGACCGCGGAGCGCCACTGGCTGTTCTGCTGACCGTAGGGCGGGTGATCGGCGTCGCCCGCCTCCTCCTCCGCGAGACCGAGCGAAATGGTGGCCCGAACCTGGCTGCCGAACAGGCCGAATTGTTCCACGGTCTGATTGGCGCCCGACCCGAGCAACTCGTAGGGCCGGTTGGCGCTGAGCACCACCAGCGGGACCCGGGCATAGTTCGCTTCCAGCACGGCAGGTCCCAGGTTGGCCACCGCGGTCCCCGAGGTCATCACGACCGGGACCGGAAGCCGGCTCGCGATCGCGAGCCCGACGGCGAGGAAGCCCGCCGTGCGCTCATCGATCCGCATGTGCAGCCGCAGCCGCCCGGCCGCGTCGGCAGCCTGAAGGGCGAAAGCCAGCGGAGCGTTCCGGGAGCCGGGGCACAGGACGACATCCCGCACGCCCCCGCGCACGAGCTCGTCGACGACGACCTGCGCTTGTGCTGTAGACGGGTTCACGCCTCCAGACTGGCAGACAGCCAACGAGAAGTCCCCGCCGGGAGGCTCGCAATCACACTGTGTCCTCGCCCACTGCCCGTTCGCAGCCCGGCTCACTCCCCGGCTGCCGGGTCCACGACGAAGTGATCGGCGGTTCGAGCGGAGCGAGACCGAGCATCCGCCGTTCGCGGCCCGGCTCGCGCAGACGTGAGCCACAAGGGGCCGCGAACACCCAGCGCCGCGGGCGCTGGAAAAACCGACACAGCCCGGCTCGCGTTTGCGCGGCCGTCGCGTAGGCGGCCAAGGAGCAAGCGGCGGTCGCGCGAACGCGAGCCACCAGAGGGCCGCGAACACCCAGCGCCGCGGGCGCTGGAGAAACCAACTCAGCCCGGCTCGCGTTCGAGTGGCCGCCACGTCCGCGACAAAGTCGCGAGGGTGGTCGCTCGAACGCGAGCCATGAGGGCTTACTTGGCGTGCTTCTCGATCAGGTCGCCGACCCGCGGCAGCGCCTCGATGACGTTCTTCTTGGCGGAGGAACGCATCGAGGAGTAGACCTTCTGCAGCGCAGGGCGGCTGGAGGCCTCGGCCCGGGCGTCGGTGACGGCGAGCAACGCCTCGGCGACCTCATCGGACTTGGCGACGAGCAGGTCGGCGAACTTGCCGTTGCCCGAGGCGGTGTACTCCTGCCAGAACGGCTCCAGCTGCGCGACCAGCTTGGGCGCCAACGACTCCAGCGCATCGGGGACGATGGACGGGCTGATCTTCTTGACCGCCGCGTAGCCACCCTTCACAGCCAGGCCGGACGCACCACCCTTGTCCGACACCTCGGCGTCGAGAACCTCGACGGCATCGGCAAGGAAAGCCGGGCGCTTCGCGTCGTCGAGCAGGGATTCAGACAGTGCTGCAACCACTTTCAGGTTCCTCCGGATCGGTATCGATGAACGAGCGAGGGCAACTATACGCACCCGCGCCAGCATTCACCCGGCTACGGCTGCCACGGAAGCAACTCGACCATCAAACCTTCGCAGTCCGCGAGCAGATCGCCCTGCTCATCGAGCAATTCGGCGGTGATGAAAGTTTTTCGTCCTTGGATCCGGTCGACCCGTCCGCGAACCGTCAGTTGCGTTTCCAGCGGAGTGATCTTGCGGTAGTTCACGTGCAGGTACGCGGTACGGCTGATCGGCCGTCCGGCGTAGTGCACGATCATGCCGAGCAGGTCGTCGAACAGCAGCGGCAGCACGCCGCCGTGCGCGGCGCCGTTGCCGCCGAGATGGAAGCGGCGGAACACGCCCGTCATCTCGATGCCGTCCGGCCCCGCCGCGACCACCTGCCACGGCAGCAGCAGAAGGCTTCCTCGTCCCGGCAATTCGACGGCGCGGCCCGCGGGTCCCTGCAGCTCGGGGGCGCGGTAGGGCTCCAGCAATTCGATCAGCTCGCGGGCTTTGGCTTGCGCGGCCCCGAAGACGTCGTCCGGCGCGTCCACGGACACCGCGAGATCCTGCAACGTCCGCATGGCTTCCACGAACCCGCCGAAGTCCGGCCCGACCTTCGCCGGCCTGACCTTCGGGAATCCGCCATGCTTCTCGTACCGGGATCCGTCCACCGCGCTCCGGTCTATAACCGGTTTCACTCGCTCGCTCATACCTGCACGGTAACGCGTTGTTTTACACCGTCAAATCGAAGTCTCGCCGATCCCGTGCGAACAGCCGGGATTCATGGCGACCGCACCGCACCGCCGACTTCCGGAGGCGAGGCGCCGGTATCCGGGGAGCGTCGCCGCTCACGGGCCCGACCACGACTTTCGAGCCGCACGAGACCTAGCATTGCCCGGTGACGTTCAATCCGAAGCTGTGGCGCCCCGTTCCGGGATTCGAGAACCTGACCGACATCACCTATCACCGGCACCTCGAGCAGGGCACCGTGCGTGTGGCGTTCGACCGGCCGGAGGTGCGCAATGCGTTCCGCCCGCACACGGTCGACGAACTCTACCGGGCCCTCGACCACGCCCGGATGACTCCGGATGTCGGCGCGGTGCTGCTCACCGGCAACGGCCCCAGCCCCAAGGACGGTGGCTGGGCCTTCTGCTCCGGCGGTGACCAGCGCATCCGCGGCCGTAGCGGATATCAGTACGCCACTGGCGAGACGGCGGACACCGTCGACCAGGCCCGCGCGGGCCGCCTGCACATCCTGGAGGTGCAGCGGCTGATCCGTTTCATGCCGAAGGTGGTGATCGCGCTGGTGAACGGTTGGGCCGCGGGCGGCGGGCACAGCCTGCACGTGGTCTGCGATCTCACTTTGGCCAGCCGCGAGCACGCGCGTTTCAAGCAGACCGACGCCGACGTGGGCAGCTTCGACGGCGGTTACGGCAGCGCGTACCTGGCCAAGATGGTCGGCCAGAAGTTCGCACGGGAGATCTTCTTCCTCGGCCGTCCGTACACCGCCGAGGAGATGCACCAGATGGGCGCGGTGAACAAGGTCGTCGATCACGCCGAACTCGAGGACGTCGCCCTGGAGTGGACCGCCGACATCAACGGCAAATCGCCGCAGGCGCAGCGCATGCTGAAGTACGCGTTCAATTTGCTGGACGACGGATTGGTGGGCCAGCAACTGTTCGCGGGCGAGGCGACCAGGATGGCCTACATGACCGACGAAGCCGTCGAAGGCCGCGACGCGTTCCTGCAGAAACGCAAGCCGGACTGGACCCCCTACCCCTGGTACTTCTGACATGGACATCCTCAGCAGCCGGATCATCCTGCGGCCCGCCGACTACGAGGCCACGCTCGCGTTCTATCGGGACGGGCTGGAACTGGCCGTCGCGCGGGAGTATCCGGGCGGCACGGTCTTCTTCGCGGGACAGTCGCTGATCGAGGTGGCCGCGCACGGCGGGTCGGGCAGGTCGTCGTCGTTCGAGGGCGCGATCTGGCTCCAGGTGCGCAACGTGACGGACGCCGCCGCGGAACTGGCGCTGAAGGGCATCGCGATCGATCGCGCCCCGGTCGAGGAGCCGTGGGGTTTGCACGAGATGTGGGTGCGCGATCCCGACGGTGTGCCGATCGTGTTCGTCGAGGTTCCGCCGACGCATCCGATCCGACGGGATTCCCGCTGGCCGGCGTCGTGACAACGGTTCCGTTCGGTAGTTGCGCGGGCCGTGCCGAGTTGCCAACGGGTCGACCGGCGAGGACGATAACGCTCGGAGGGCCACCCGACCGCCGACGTCCGGGCCGGCTGTGTCCGTGTCCCGTCCGACGAGTGAATCGCAGTCTCGATGTCTGTCCTATCCGAGCCCCGATCCGACCGGGTGGCCGCGCCGCGGGCGCGCCACCCCGGCAGACCGACCCGTTCCGCACGCGGTGACGCGGGCATGACACGATCCCTACCGTGAGGGAGTGCAGCGAGCGAGCCATGGGCACTGCGGCTCTGGGCACCACCGAGTCCGGCGAGCGGCGAGGCACGGCATGAGCAAGAAACTGCGTACCTTGCCGATGCCCACCGGGTCCGGCCTCGGCGACGTCATACCCCACCTGCGGGAGGCGCTGGAAGGTAGCGGGGCGGCGTGGCTGCCCATTCCCACGAGCGATCGGCGCGAAGCCAGACGCCTGAGCGACGCTTTGTCGCCGGGCGAGCCGATCGATGAGGACATCGCTCTGGTGGTGACCACCTCCGGCACCACGGGCGTGCCGAAGGGCGCGATGCTCAGTTCGGCGGCCCTGCGCGCAAGCGGCACCGCGACCCACGACCGGCTCGGCGGCCCCGGCAACTGGTTGCTGGCCCTGCCGACCCATCACATCGCCGGCATCCAGGTGCTGTTGCGCAGCATCCTGGCGGGAACCGAGCCCACCGTGCTGGACGTGTCCGGTGGGTTCCTGCCGGAGGCCCTCGGGGGCGCCATCTCGGGTATGCGCGGGGAACGCCGTTACACGGCCCTGGTGCCGACCCAGTTGATCAAGGCGCTCGAGTCGCCGGTCGCCACCACCGCGCTGGCCGAGCTCGACGGGGTGCTGGTGGGCGGCGCGGCCACTCCGCTGCCGGTCTACGAGCGCGCGCGAGCCGCGGGCATCACCGTGGTGCGCACCTACGGCATGAGCGAGACCTGCGGCGGCTGCGTATACGACGGCGTGCCGCTGGAGGGCACGAAGGTCCGCATCGAAGACGGCCGGGTCGTCCTGGGCGGCGCGATGATCGCCTCGGGTTATCGCAACCAGCCCGACCATCCCGCCTTCGCCGAACCGGGCTGGTTCCGTACCGAGGACGCGGGCACCTTCGACGACAGCGTCCTGAGCATCACCGGGCGGCTCGACGAGGCCATCACCACCGGCGGCTTGCTGGTGATTCCGCAAGTGGTCGAGGCCGTGCTGATCAATCACCCGGCGATCAGCGAGGTGGTCGTCCTCGGCCTGCCCGACGAACGACTCGGCCAGCGCGTCGCCGTCGCGGTGATCCCCGCGCCCGGCGCCACACCCGACTTGGCCGAGTTGCGCGAATACGTCGCCGACGAACTCGACTCCATCGCGGCCCCCCGCGAACTCGCCGTCCTCGACGAGTTCCCCCTCCGCGGCCCCGGCAAGCCCGACCGCGCCAAACTCCGCGAATACCTGCTGGCCGATTCGAACCGCTAGCGGATCCCCGGGCAGCGCCCGCTACCGGCGCTGCCCGCGGCCGCAGCCCACCGCTGACTCGATCCGGCTACCGACTGGCAGCGGCACTTCGATGGTCGCTCGATCCGAAACGGGCATGGATCGAGCGAGCAGGTTTCCGGGCCGGTCGTTACAGCCGGACGTCGTTGACCACCAGCGCGACGGCGATGTTGTTTCGTGTGGCATTGGAGTACGGGCAGACCTCATGGGCCGCCCGGACCAGTTCGATCGCCTGTTCATCGGTGACCGAAGGCAGCCCGATACGCAGTTCGACGCCGAGTTCGAAGCGGCCGCCGTCGATCGGGATCAGCGCGACCGACGAGTCGATTTCCGCGTCGCCGGTCTGCAGTCCGCCGCGCTGCCCGACGAGGGCGAGCGTCGTCCCGAAGCACGCCGCGTATCCGATCGCGAAAAGTTGCTCGGGATTCGCGCCCTCCCCGTCACCGCCCAGCTCCTTCGGTTGACGCAAAGTCAGATCCAGACTTCCGTCGGACGTTCGTCCACGGCCGTTCCTGCCACCGGTCACGTGCGCCCGTGCTCGGTACAGCACCTCCGTCATCTCGATTTCCTTCGTTGCTTCTGTTAATCGAACTTCACACTTCGAAGATAGGAAGGAACTCACCCTGGCCGAAGCGATCGAGAGCGGCGAGGCGTCGGCGACCGGCGACAGCGCGGCGCTGCGCCGGCTGCGGAGGACTTGGTGGCCGACGACTCCCGAAGCCAGCCACAAGGGGCCATGAACACGCCGCGACGCAGTCGCGGCCGGTGTGACAGCGCTGTGCAAGAGCCGTGCAAGTCCGGGTGTCCACAGTTGTCCACATGACTTCATTCGCACCAACTTCAGCGCTCGCCGTCGAGGCGGACGGCCTGGTCAAGGTGTTCGGGGAACAGCGGGCCGTCGACGGGGTGAGCCTGGCGGTGCCGCAGGGCTCGGTGTACGGCGTGCTCGGTCCGAACGGCGCAGGCAAGACCACGACCATCCGCATGCTCGCGACCCTGCTGCGACCGGACGGCGGCAGCGGCCGCATCTTCGGCCACGACGTGGTCGCGGAGCCGACGGCCGTCCGTTCGCTCATCGGCGTCACCGGGCAGTACGCCTCGGTCGACGAGGATCTGTCCGCCACCGAGAACTTGATCATCTTCTCCCGCCTGCTCGGCCTGAGCCGGATCGATGCCCGGCGTAAGGCGGCCGACCTGCTGGAAGAGTTCGACCTCACGGAGGCGGCGGACAAGCCGCTGCGGAACTTCTCCGGCGGCATGCGGCGCAGGCTCGACCTGGCGGCCAGCCTGATCGCGACACCGCCGCTGCTGTTCCTCGACGAACCGACCACCGGGCTCGACCCGCGCACCCGCGCCCAGATGTGGGAGACCATCCGCCGCCTCGTCCGTGCGGGCGCGACGGTGCTGCTCACCACACAGTATCTGGACGAGGCCGATCAGCTGGCCGACCGGATCGCGGTGATCGACCGCGGCAAGGTGATCGCCGACGGCACGGCCGACGAACTGAAGGCCTCGGTGGGCGGCTCGTCGCTGCACCTGACCCTGATCGATCGCGATCAGCTCGACGAGGCGCGCCGCATCATCGGCGATTTCCTCGGCGTCGAAGCGCAGATCACCCCGGAGGCCGGGCGGCTCGCCGCGCCGCTCACCGACGCGAGTGTCACCGCCGACCTGCTGATCCGCCTGCGCGAGTGGGAGGTGGGCGTCGACGAGATCACCGTGACGAAGCCGAGCCTGGACGAGGTCTTCCTCACCATCACCGGCCACCCCGCCGACGACACCACCGACGAGTCCGAGAGGAGCGCGGCATGAGCGTCCGGCCCGCAGGCGGCAGCTTGCGTCACCACGAAGGGCCCGCGCATGCCGACGAGGAGCACAGCATGACCACCACCATCACCGCGACCGAGAAGCGCCGAGCGGCGCCGACGAGAATTCCCGAAGTGAGCAACCGCGTTCCGCTCACCCAAGCGGCGGCGAACTCGTTCACCATGGCCTACCGCGGCCTGCTGAAGATCAAGCACAAGCCCGAGCAGCTGTTCGACGTAACGGTGCAGCCGATCCTGTTCACCGCCTTGTTCGCCTACATCTTCGGCGGCGCCATCGGCGGCAGCGTGCACGACTACCTGCCGGTCCTGATCCCCGGGATCCTGGTGCAGACCGTGGTGCTGACCTCGGTCGTCACCGGCACCCAGTTGCGCGAGGACATGGACAAAGGCGTCTTCGACCGGTTCAAATCCCTGCCCATCGCCCGCATTTCGGCGCTGGCGGGCGCGCTGCTGGCGGACATGGTGCGCTACGTCATCGCGACCGTGCTCACCATCGTCGTCGGCGTCGCCATCGGCTATCGACCGGAGGGCGGCGTGGTCGGGGTCGTCGCGGCGGGCCTGGTCATCGTGATCTGCTCGTTCGCGATCAGCTGGATCTGGGCGCTGGTCGGGGTCACCGGCAAGAGCGCGGCGGGCGTGCAGGGCATCTCGATGATGATCATGTTCCCGCTGACCTTCATGTCCGGAGCCTTCGCGCTGGTGAGCACGATGCCGGGCTGGATGCAGGGCCTCAATCACGTGAACCCCGTGTACTACATGGTGAACGCGTGCCGCGGGTTGATGAACGGCGCAGGCTTCGGCGGCGACCTCGCCTGGTCGCTGATCGGCGCGGTGGTCGTCATCGCGATCTTCGCTCCGCTCACGGTCAAGGCGTACATGCGGCGGGCGTGAGCCATCCACACACCAGAGCAGGCCGGGTGACCACGGTTACCCGGCCTTTTCGCATATCAGCTCGCGCACATCGGTGCCGTTGCGGAGGACGAGTGGTCAGCGGGCGGCGCTCAGGCTCCGCAGCATCCGCATGATGCGGTCGGCGGAATCGTTCCGGCGCAGCCGGCCGAGGCGGCTGCGGGCTTCCGCGACCTGGTCGGCGCCGAGTTCCGCGATCGCCGCGTCCAGGTGCCGTTGCCAGCGCATCGAGGGAAAATCCTGTCGGCAGAAGACGTTCGGGGCCAGCACCAGCAAGTCGAGACCCATGCTCGGCGCACGGTCGGCGGCCACGAGGTACGAGCCGACCGCGCACGCGACGGCGCCGATCTGCGGCAGGTCTCGATATTGGCTCATCGTCGGCACGGTGAGCTCGGCCAGCTGTGCCGACAGGACGGCCGCTGTGCCCGCCCCGCCGTGCAGTACCTGCGCGCCGAGCGCCGCCGCGGCGAGCATGAGGGCGCCGGGGCCGGGGCCGACAGCGTTGTCCGGCCAGCCGAACAGCTCCAGCGCGCGTTCGTAGCGAGCGGATCCGCCCGCGATGTCGCCCTCCGCGTACGCCAGCTCGGCCGAACTCTGCATCACCGTGGACAGCAGCCGATTCCGGCCGAGGGACGAGCTGTCCAGGTCCGGCGTGCCGGACGCGAGGTCGAGTTCGCGGCGGGCCTGCTCCAGCTCGCCGATGCCGACCAGCGAAGCCACCAGCAGGCTGCGGATCTCCACGGTGTCCTCGTAGGCGCCGAGCCGTTGCAGCACGTCGAGCGCGCGGCGGTAATAGGTGACCGATTCGGCGTACTGGGCGATCTGCCCACAGACCTGTCCGAGGTGCCTGCTCACCATGGCTACGCTCCAGACGTTCTCGCGCCCGAGGACATTAAGCGCCTTGATCGCGTCGATCGTGGAGCCGCGCACGTCGCCGAGGTTCTCTCGCATGTTGGCCCGCAACAGCAGCGCCGAGGCCCTGGTCTCCGGATCGTCCGTGCGGACCGCCTCGGCCAGCAGCCTGCCGATTCCGCGTCCATCGGCTCTGGTGAGCACGACCCGGCCGATGAAACGGCTGTTCTCGCTGAGCTCTACGCCGGGGCGGAACAAACGGCGCACACGCAGGCGCAATTCGGCGAGGGCCCGGGCGCTGCCGTTGGTGTAGGCGAGATGCAGGAACATCATCTGATAGGTGACGAGCACCAGGTCCGCACGCGGACCTTCCGGCCCGAGACCGGCCGCATCCAATTCGATGACGCGCTGGGCCCACGCGATCACTTCCATATGCGATCCGCGGATCATCCACAGCGTGCCGACGACGGGGAACACCGTGTAGGCCGTCGCGGCGTCCCGTCGTTCGATGGCGCAGCGCAGCGCGGCGAGCAGGTTGTCCAGTTCCGCCGCCACGGATAACGCGAGGTGGAACTGATCGCCGGTCATGTACCGGCTCGCCACATCATCGGCGTAGAGCCCGGCCCACCGCAGCATGCGGGTATCGACCTCGTCCGGCTCCCCCGCGGCGGCGGTCAGCTGCTCTTCGCCGAATTCCCGCACCGTCTCCAGCATCCGGTAGCGGGTGCCGAGCACCGCGTCGTCCAGCACGGTGAGCAGCGATTGATTGACCAGGCCGTCGACGGCCGCGGCGACATCGGTCACGTCGGTCCCGCCCGCGACCGCCTCGGCGGCGGACAGCGTGAAACCGGCCGGGAACCGGCACAATCGGCGCAGCGTCGCCTGTTGTTCGCGGTCGAGCAGGTTCCAGCTCCACTCGATCACCGCGTGCAAGGTGCGGTGCCGTGCGGGCGAGCTGCGGTCGCCGTGGCGCAGCAGCGCGAACCGGTCGGCCAATCGCTCGTTGATCTCCTCGACGCTCATCGTCCGGACCCGGGCGGCGGCCAGCTCGATGGCCAGTGGCAGCCCGTCGAGCGTGTGGCAGAGCTGGGCGACGATCTCCGGGTCGAGCCGGACCGCGGGGCGCACGGCCCTGGCACGCGCGGCGAACAGCTCGGTGGCGGGTGAGCCCGCCGGGTCGATGGTCAGCGGCGGCAGCGGATACACGGTCTCGGCGGTGATCGTCAGCGGCGAGCGGCTCGTGGTGAGCACGGTCAGCCGGGGCGCGAGGCCGATCAGGTCGGCGACCACCACGGCGACGGCGTCGATCAGGTGCTCGCAGTTGTCCAGGATCAGCAGCATCGGGCGCGCCGACACCGCGTCACGCAACCGCCTGCGCAGATCGACGGACTGCCCGGAGCGCAGCGTCGCCGTGTCGAAGGTGACCTCGCTGAGGCCGAGCACCGCGGCGATCGCCGCCTCGATCTCGACTCTGGCGTCGCCGCCCTCGGCCCGCACCGAGGCCAGCTCGACCAGCGCCGCCGGGCGGGTGCGCGCCACCCGCGCACCGAGCTCGTTGGCGACTCTGGTCTTCCCCGCGCCGCCGGGACCGAGCACGGTCACCACCCGGCAGGTGTGCAGCAGGTCGGTCAGCGCGGCGAGGTCGTCCGTCCGGCCGAGCAGCGCGTTGGGCGCGGCGCGAAGGCCCATCGCGACAGGCGGTTGTTCCGCGGGGGTGGCTGGAGCCGCCGGTTCCCTGCGCAGATCCGTCACCGGCGTCCCGGCACCGCCCGCGCCGGGTCGCGGCGGCGGCCCTGCGGGCCCGATCGGCTCTCCGCGCAGGATCGCCGTGTGCGCCGCGGAAAGCGCGGGCCCGGGATCGGCGCCGAGTTGGTCGATCAACCGGGAGCGGAAGGCCGCGAACGATTCCAGCGCCTCGTTGGCCCGTCCCGCCGCCGCGAGCAGACGCATCAAGGCCAGCTGCGCGGGTTCGTCCAGCGGATCGGCGGCGGCGCGGCCACGCGCCAGGGCCAACGCCCCGTCGACGTCGCCGCAGGCTTCGCGGGCGGTGAGTTCGAGCTCGTCGAGTTCGGCGAGGCGCCGCCCCGCCGCGACGCGCAACTCGTCGGCCAGCTCACCCGGCGGCAGGTCCGCACCGGGATCCCCGCGCCACAGCGCCCGCGCCCCCGCGATCTCCGCCAGGCAGCCGGCGAGATCGCCTGCGGCGTGCAGCCCGCGCGCCCGCGTCACACGGCCGCCCACCGACGACAAGTCGACCTGTTCGGCGGCGAGCGTCAACCGGTATCCCGCCGGGCCGATCTCCAGCGCGCCCTCCGGCAGCGCCGAACGCAACCGGGACACCTGGGTGTGCAGCGCGTTCATCGGCGCCCGCGGCGGTTGTTCACCCCAGACGTCCGTGATCAGGGCTTGCGCGCCGCGGCTGCGGCCGGGCCGCAGGGCCAGCGCGGTGAGCAGGAGCCGGGAGCGCGCGCCGGGCAGCGGCGTCAGCGTTCCGTCGCGGCGCAGCGCGACCTCGCCCAGCAGGGCCACCACGACCGATTCGCCTGCGGGCGTCGTCACTGCTCGACTGTGGCCGTGCGGGCCGCTGTGCTCCGGAAACATCCCGCGGTCATCGTAGGCGAGCAGGCCGGAGGGAGCCGACACGATTTCTTTGCCGCGACTGTGAGCAATCGGTCGCATAGTCTGACCCCATGGCTGAGTTCGAGGTGGTCCGATCGGCCGTGATCACGGCCGACCCCGCGCGTGTGCACGGGCTGATCAACGACTTCCACAAATGGGTCGAGTGGTCGCCGTGGGAAGATCTCGACCCCCAGCTGCAGCGCAGCTATTCCGGCGCCGACTCCGGCGTGGGTGCGCGCTATGCCTGGAGCGGCAACCGCAAGGCCGGCGCGGGCAGCATGGAGATCATCGGCAGCGCCGACCGCGAGATCGGGGTGCGCCTGGAATTCCTGAAGCCGATGAAGGCGACCAATATGGTGACCTTCCTCTTGTCCCCGGTCGAGACCGGCACCGAGGTGACCTGGCGGATGACCGGGCAGCAGACCGGCCTGATGGGCGTCATCGGCAAGTTCATCCCGATGGACAAGTTCGTCGGCCGCGACTTCGAGAAGGGACTCGCGCGCCTGCAAGAGGCGGCGACCGCTTAAACGGCCTGATCGCCACACTCGCACCAGGCGGTACCTGCGCCTTCGCTCCGGCCGTGCGCGGGCTGAAGACGGACTGCCTCCGACTGCGCCGATTATGCTGCGGACATGGCTACTGCAGCGCAATGGATCGAGGGCGCGCGCCCACGCACCCTGCCGAACGCGATCGCCCCGGTGCTCGCCGGAACCGGCGCCGCCGCGTCCGTCGACGGCGCGGTGTGGTGGAAAGCGATTCTCGCGCTGCTCGTTTCGCTGGCGCTGATCGTCGGCGTGAACTACGCCAACGACTACTCCGACGGCATCCGCGGCACCGACGACGTCCGGGTCGGCCCGCTGCGTCTGGTCGGGCAGAAGCTGGCCTCCCCCACCGCGGTGAAAACCGCCGCCGTCGTCAGCCTCGTCATCGGCGCCGTCTTCGGTTTGGTGCTGGTGTTCACCAGCGCGTGGTGGCTGCTGCTCGTCGGCGCCGCCTGCCTGGCCGGGGCCTGGTACTACACCGGAGGCAGCAACCCGTACGGCTACAGCGGCTTCGGCGAAGTGGCGGTGTTCGTCTTCTTCGGCTTGGTCGCCGTGCTCGGCACCCAGTTCGTGCAGGCGGGCCGGATCGACTGGGTGGGCGCGCTGCTCGCGATCGCGGTGGGCTCGTTCTCCAGCGCCGTGCTGGTCGCGAACAACCTGCGCGACATCCCGACCGACACCGGCTCCGGAAAGGTCACCCTCGCGGTGAAACTCGGCGACCCGCGTACCCGGACCCTGCACCTCGCGCTGCTCACGGTGCCGTTCCTCGTGACGTTGGCGCTGATCGCCCGCACGCCGTTGGCCCTGGCCGGACTGCTCGCGGTGCCGCTCGCCGTGCGCGCCAACGCGCCGGTGCGCGGCGGCAAGGGCGGCTTGGAACTGATTCCCGCGCTGCGGGACTCCGGCCTGGCTCTCCTGGTGTGGTCGGCCGTCACCGCGCTGGCAGTCGGGCTGGGCTGACGTCCGAACCCGTTCCCCGGCCGCGCCGACCCGCTGACGGCCTCCGCGCGGAACGTGACCGCGCGTGCGCCTGCGCCGCGAATCAGTCCTCGTCCGGAACCAGGATGCCGAGCACCCAGTTCACGAGCGAGACGATGATGCCGCCGAACACCGCGGCCCAGAAACCCTCGACGCGCAGGCCGTATTCGGTGAACGCCTCGGTGATCTCGGCGGTCAGCCATAGCATGAGCGCGTTGATCAGCAGCAGGAACAAGCCGAGGGTGACGATCACCAGCGGTAGTGACAGCAATTTCACGATCGGCTTCACCACCGCGTTCACCGCCGTGAATACCGCGGCCACGGCGAGGACCACGCCGATCTTCGCGCCGTTGCCGCCTTCGGGAGCGAGAATGTCGATCTTGTCGATCCAGAAGGCGGCCAGCCAGATGGCCACCGCGTTGATGATCAACCGAATCACGAGCTGCATGGCCCAATGCTAGGCGTCGGATGCGGACACGCGCCGCCGGAAAACCCGAACTCCGGCAGCGCATGTCCGCCGGCTCAGGCCGCACGGTCGAGCAGGGCGTGCACTTTGGGCCGCAACTCCTGGATCACGGTGGGGCCGCCGAACAGGCGCACCGTCGTCTGGTTGGGAGCGCGCAGGATGCCGAGCAGCATGTGCCCGGATTCGATGGTCTTGTCCTTGCGGCCGAGCGCCTCACGCAGGGAGAGTTCGAGCACCTTCTTCGCTTCCTTCGTGAACGGAATGTGCCCGTAGTACCCGCCGCGGCTCCAGGGGAACGGCCCACGGCGCGGGTCCGGCGCGGCGCGGTCGAGTGCGTCCTCGCCGAAATTCGCTTCCAGCGATTCCCGGACGGCGTCCAGATCGATGCCGATGGATCGCAACGCCTCCGCGTCCTCGGGACCGAGTGGCACACCGTTGCCCTGTTCGGCCAGCGCGCGGCGCACGCCGTCCCGAGTGAGGCCCGCCTCCGCGAGCAAAGCCGTCACCGCGGGCTCGGCCTGCGCGAGCAATCCGAGCAGCACGTGCTCGACCTCGATAGTCGACGCGCGGAGTTCGCGCGCGTCCTCCTGAGCGGCGACGATCGCCGTGCGCGCCGACCTGCTGAACCGTTCGAACATCAGCGGCTCCTGCCTTTCCGGTTGTATTTCTGGTGAACTGCCTGCTTGCTGACCTCGAGCGCTTCCGCGATCGCCTGCCAGGACCAGCCCTGGGCACGGGCGTTGGCCACCTGGATCGCTTCGAGACGTTCGAGCAGCCTGCGTAGGGCGAGCACCGCGCGCAGCCCGACTTTGGGATCGGGGCTGCCCGCGGCGGCCGCCAGAGTGGTTGCTTCCGTCATGTCGTCAATTTTGATTGACGTCAACGTGTGGTGTCAACAAAAATTGACACGATGGGGTGCGACAGGCACCCCATTCCGCTCGCAGCGAACAGCACCTACGCGAGGCGCGAACCGATCAGGCGTCCCAGACGCCGGTCGCCATGAACTTCTCCAATACCGCGGTGGGCGCGGCGAGATCCAATCCCTGGCCCGCGACCCACGCATCATCGAAATAGGTTCCCGCGTAACGATCGCCGCCATCACACAGCAGGGTGACGACACTGCCGCCGCGGCCTTCGGAGAGCATCTCGGCGATCAGGGCGAACACGCCCCACAGGTTGGTCCCGGTCGATCCACCGACCCGGCGGCCGAGGCGCGCGCTCGCGAACCTGGCCGCCGCGATGGACGCCGCGTCGGGCACCTCGAACATACGGTCCACCACCTGGCCGACGAACGAGGGCTCCACGCGCGGACGGCCGATACCCTCGATCCGGGAAGGCATTCCGGTCTGATAAGCCGCGTCCCCGGTCTCGTACCCGCCGTAGAACGCGGAGTTCTCCGGATCGACCACGGCCAGCTTCGTCGCGTGCCTGCGGTACCGGATATAGCGGCCGATCGTGGCGCTGGTGCCGCCCGTGCCCGCGCCGACCACGATCCATTCCGGCACCGGGTTGGCCTCCAACAACATCTGCTGGAAGATCGACTCGGCGATGTTGTTGTTGCCGCGCCAGTCGGTGGCGCGCTCGGCGTGGGTGAACTGGTCCATGTAGTGACCGCCGCACTCGGCGGCCAGCCGTGCGGCCTCGGTGTACATATCCGGCGGGCGGCGCACGAAGTGGCAGCGCCCGCCCTGCGCCTCGATCAGCGCGATCTTCTGCGGGGAAGTGCTCGCCGGCATCACCGCGACGAAGTCCAGGCCGAGCAGCTTGGCGAAGTAGGCCTCGCTGACCGCGGTCGAACCGGAGGACGCCTCCACCACGGTCGTCCCCTCGGTGACCCAGCCGTTGCAGATCGCGTACAGGAACAGCGAGCGGGCCAGGCGGTGCTTGAGGCTGCCGGTGATGTGGGTGGACTCGTCCTTGAGGTAGAGCTGGACGTTCCACCCGGCAGGCAGCGGATAGCGCAGCAAGTGGGTGTCCGCGCTGCGCTGGGCGTCGGCGTCGATCAACCGCACCGCGTTGTCGACCCAATCGCGCGGTGCGGTGTGATCACAGGACTTCACGAAGAGGCCCCGGCCTCCGGCGGAGTGGGCGGCTCGTCGCCGCGCAACCGCGCCCGAAGCTCGGCCTTGTCCCGTCGCCTGCGCTCGTCGACCAGGGCGATGTCCTCGTTCACCTTGGCCCGCAGCCGCTTGAAGAGGGTCAGCGACAGCGGCATCGCGATGATCAACGCGAACAGGGCCGCGACCACCACCGGGATGTCCACCGCCACCAGCCACGCGGCCAGCTTGATCAGCGCGGCGAGCGCTACCACGAGACCCAACCTGGCGACGGTGTATAGCGCCAGATTGCGGGCCAACCGACGACCTGCGCCAGCCGTTTGCTGTCCGGAAGCACCTTTTGGTGGAGTTGCGTCACGCACATCCCTCAGCCTATGCGAAGCTGTTGCCCGCCCCCGGTGCACGCCCAACAGCCGGGGGTGGGGCGCGCATCCGTTTTGTCTATTACCTCCCCTTTACCAACTGTAGGTGGTTCGAGTACCTAGGGGTTTCAGTGCGACGATGGCGCCATCTGATGAGGGAACTGTCGAGAACGGAGAGGTTTGCTATGACTGCGATCACCGTCGGCGGCCAGGACACCCTGCTGACTCCGGGCCAGGTTGCTGCCCTGTTCCACGTCGACCCCAAGACCGTGACGCGCTGGGCCCACGCCGGGCGCCTCGGGTCGCTGCGCACACCGGGCGGACATCGCCGGTTCCGCGAATCGGAAGTACTCCAGCTGCTCAAGTCGCTGACCACCGAGGCGACCGCACGCTGATCGCAGGGCGCGCGGGCCCGTCGTGCTCGGGTCCGCTCGCCCGCAGACCATTTTCTGCGTCTGCGGTGTGCGGGAGTCACGTCCGCGGCTACCCTCGTAACCAGGAGGTGAGCGACGTGACGTACTTGTTGGCACTCATCGCGGTGGTGGCGATAGCGGTGTTGTGCTGGAAGGCGTTCGGCCCCGAGCGGACTGGACCCACTGCCCCGCAGAAGCGTTCACCACAGCGCAAGCGCGTCATCGGACCCGACGACGACCCGGAGTTCCTCTGGCGACTATCTCGCCAGCACCGCGACGGCGAGTCCGGTTCCACCGAGCGCTGATCGTGTCGCGTCACCCGCGCGATAGCACGCGTCCAGCGGCATCGGGCGTTCGCGCGTTCTCTTCGCTCCGCGCCGCAGCCGTGGCGGCCTGACCGAGCTCCCGTCAGGCGGCCACGGCGATCGGCAAGCCGGTCCGGGTACGGCAGGCGCGCTGCGGTGCGCCTGCCGTACCCGATCGTGCGGTCCCGATCAGGGTTCGCCGTTGACGACCGCCATCAGCGCGTCCATGAACGGCTGCCCGCCCTGGATGGCTCCGCCCGCGATCGCACCGACGACCAGACCGATCGGGCCGGTGATGATGCTGAAGAAGCCCAGACCGATCAGGGCCCCGAGCAGTCCACCGAGCAGCGCGCCCGCGACCACACCGACGACGTTCTGGTTCAGCTCGGCGATGAGGCGGTTCATCGAGCTGATCGGCTGCATCTCGCCGATCTCCTTGGCGCCGGCCGTCGGCGTCAGCGCGAGACGCCGTCCGCTGTCGCTGATTTCGTGCGCGACCGAGAGCTTGCTGCCGGAAACCTGGAAAGTCAGCGGCACTTCCGCCACCACGGCTCCGGTATCGGAGGTCAGTTTGATCTTGGTGCCGTCGTCGGTCACCGCGAAGGTGCCGTGCTCGACGGCGGTCGTGATGGCCCCGGTCTCGCGCGAAACCGTGGTGCGGTAGTCGACGCCCTGCTCGACGCCCGCTGTCGTGGTCTCCCGCTCCGGTTCGATGGGTTTCGCGTTCGCGGCCCCCGCTGTGATGCCCACTGCGGCAACCGCACCGAGCGTAATGGCGGCAATAGTGCCGAACTTCATTCTGGAATTCCTTCTCACCGAGACACCCGGCTCCGGAGGCCGGATGGCGTGTGACTGTACAGCGCCCGTGACTTGTTTCCAGACCTGGCGGCCGGCACACATGATCACGAAGTTCGTTATCCGATCGTGATCACCGCTGCCCCGGATGCCGGGACACAGGTGAATTGCCAGGACGGTTCGCTCCCCTTGGGAAGCAAAACTCGACGCGGACGTGCCGCGTAGTGTAAGCATGGCGTGGTCTTCAATCCGCAAGATTCACAACTTCGGGTCGCTAGGTGGGTTCGAAGGGTTCAGAGCTCTGGAGGACGTACGTGTCGCGCCAACGTGTCCGCGCCGGTATCACCCTGGCCGCCTTCATGGTCGGGACCGGGCTGGCGGCCACTCTCGTGGTCGTCGCCGCGCTATCGATGTCCGACCCCGCCGACGAGCCGGCCAAGGCCGCCGCTCAGGCCGCCAGCGCGGCAACCACCTCCGCGCCACCGACGACCACCGAGGAGCCACTGCCGACCACCACGGAGGCACTGCCGACCACGTCGGCGTTACGTGGCGCGTCGAACAAGAGCGCGACCAGCCTGCAGGTGAACATCGGCGATTGCGTGCAGTTCGGCGGCGCGGGCGCGATCGACAAAACCGCTTGTGGCAGCCCGAACTCGGTCTACAAGGTCGTCGAGAAGGCCCCGGCCAACGCCACTTGCCCCACCGACGCCGACCACACCTACAACGAAACCCTGCACGGAGCGGCACAGGCCGCGCTGTGCCTGGACATCGACTGGGTCGTCGGCGGCTGCATGGAACTCACGCCCGGCAGCCCCAAGCGTCTCGACTGCGCAGCCCACACCCCCGGCGCCGTCCGCGTGATCGACATCAAGCAGAACACCGTCGACGTGAACGCCTGCGGCTCGGCCGACAGCGGAATCGTTTACCAGCAGCGACATTTCGTCGTCTGCGTGGCCCGGCTGTAGGAACATCGCTCGGCCGTCCTCCGCGTCGGCCGTCCGCGGCGTAGCCACCCAGAGGAGCTCTTTAGCAGACATGCGAAGTCGCGTGTCCCTTAAGGCAGCGGAACTCGAAGTGTTATCGATTCCGGCGGTACATATTTCGGCGTAATGCTGATCTGCGTCTTACTCGCATCACGCGCCGAAGACGGTCTCGCATATTTGGGCGACACAATCTGAAACGGTCGTATTCAATCTTTCGACGCAAGCGCGCTAATAAAAACCCTACTATTCCGCCAAATAGTTGGAGGCATACGTCTTGTCAGGCCGCCGCGTTCGTGTCCCCGACGGCACCGCGTCCAACAGGTCGCTCCTGCGGTGCTGGTAATCAGCTCGCAACACAGCCAATGCCTCCCTCCTCCGCGTCAGTAGGTGCACGGCTGTCGCCGAGTCGCGCTGACCGCGCCGGGGTCGCCCGCACTGATGTCCACCCACCCGCTTCGTCAGCAGTTGCTGGGCGCGGGCTCGCCGCGAACCCGCGCGCCGAGCCACATCATCGCGGCCGGCGCACCCAGTACCGCTGTGGTCAGATGCTCGGCTCCGGACAGCGGCTCGGCTTCCGGCAGCTGTTCGATCGCGGGCACCCGCAGTGTCTGCACTCGCACCCCCGCCGCGCACCAGCGGCGGACGGTGTTATCGATGGCTTCGACCGCGATCTGCCGGTCTTCCGGCGAATGCCATTCGAAGATCGGTGTGTCCGGTACCCCGCCGTAGAGTTCCAGACTGTTCTCCTCCACCACCGAGCGTGCTTGGCGGCTGTCGAAGATCGAAGTGTCGGTGACGTACTCCCGAGCGCTGCCATTGATACCCGCAGTGAGAATCTCGTTGCTGCAGCTGTTGGCCATGGCGTCAGCGACCTCGCGCCCGCGCGGGGTGAGATATGAGCTGATCGGCAGCCGGTCCGGATACTCCCGCTCCAGTCCGATCGCCGCCGCCATGGCCAAGCCGAACGACGGGTGCGGATCCAGACCCAGCGCCTCCGCCATCGTCACCAAGTTCATCGGGACGCCGCCGATGGCGGCGCCCGCGAGCCGCAACTCCGGTGCGTACGTCGGCTGTAGCGCGGCCGCCCATGCGGTCGCCAGACCGCCGCCGGAGTAACCCGCCATGACCGTCGCGCTGTGCTGCGCGGCGAGCGCGGGCAGGCGCTGCACCGCTCTGATGCCGTCCAGAACGATCTGGCCACCCAGGCGAGCGGCCCCCAGCGCGAACTGCGGTCCGAGGTGATCCGGCAGCGCGACGGCCCAACCCTGCGCCAGCGCCACGTTCAAGATCGGCGTGGTCACGTTCAGATTCAGGTCGTCGCCGTACAGCTTGTGCGACACCGCGCAGCCGGTGCCGAGCGCATTGATGAAGTGCTGATACGACAGCAGTGGCCCGTCGGACCGACGGCCGAAGGGGGTGAGCACCGTCGTCGTCGCCGCGATCGGCGCTCCATGCGAGTTGCTGGACCGGAATTTGACGAGCGTGACGGTCGAGCCGGGAAACATCGCCAACGGCGGCAGAGCGCGCACACCGAGCACATCCCCTGGTCGGTGTGCCGCAAGATCCGCCGGGGCGGCGTAGAACGGGTCCGGATCGGGCCGTGGGTACAGCGGTTCCGCGGTTGCCGTCGTCGCGAGGAGCAACCCGAGTGCCAGACAGCCGACGGCGCCGAGGACCCGGACACCACCGCGCCTGCTGTCGGCGGAAAGAACCTGCCTGATCACGGCCTCGACCTCCACGGGTAGTTGGCGGCATTCGTCGATCAGCCAGCCTGCATTCAAATCGGACGCAACGAGCAAACCTTCAGCGACACGCCGGACAGCGAGCGGAAACGCAAGGAATCCGCCCGAGTCATCCCGATCAGGCGAATCGTTCGGCCACGTCTCCAGCGGACCGCCGAGGTGGTCTTTCCCGCAGGCGGATCTCCACGCAGGGCTTCGCGCAGCCCCCGGGTCAGGGCATGCCATCGGGACAGGTGCCGACGGCGACTCGGCGCGTCCGCTCGCGATTCGACTCGCTTCGATCACCCGCACAATTCATGCCGACACGGCCTGACGAGAACCGAGAGCTCCCGTAGCCTCGGGCCATGAGCACCGATCTCGGGGAACGCTTGCGATCGGTTCGCAAGCGGAGCGGTCTGACGCAACGTGAACTCGCACTGAGTTCAGGGGTATCGCTCTCACTGATTCGCAAGATCGAACAGGGCGAGCGCGACGACACTCGCGTGCAGACACTTCGACGACTGGCCGTGGCGATGAGTTGCCCGCTGTCTGCGCTTCTCGGTCCGGACCCCTACCGCCCCGAGACCGAAAACGGAGAAGCCTGGCTTCCCACGCGGCGGGCTCTCCTTTCGATCGCAGATGGACAAGCGGCCGAAACGCCTCCAGAACGGAGCATGAACGAGTCACTTGTCACCGCGGTGAAGCTCTACCACGACAACGAGTACGACCAGTTGAGCCGACTGCTTCCCCACCTGATACTCGACGGGCGCGCCGCTTCGCCGCTCATGCGATCCCGGATTCTGCAACTGGCCGGGTCGGTGATGGTCCAGACGCGGCAACTCCAATCCGCGAAAACCGCGCTCGATCAGTCGCTGCGGGATGCGGAATCGACCGGGAACGTGCTCGACGCAGCGTCGGCGGTGATCACTCTGTGCTGGCTCCTACTTGTGGAACGACAGTTCGGCCAAGTCCGCACCTTGGCCGCGTCGTGGGCAGATCGGATCGAGCCGCGACTGTCCGTGGCCACAACCCGAGAACTGTCGACCTGGGGGTGGTTACTCTTGCGCGGCTCAGCGGCGGCGATACGAGACAACCGGCCGGATGAGGCGGACGACATGATGCGGCTCGCCAACGCGGCAGCGGCCGCGCTGAAACGCGATTCGGGAAGCTATCACCAATACTGGACGACATTCGGGCCCGCCACGGTCGCCATGAAGCGGGTCGAGAACGCCATCGTGGACGACCGTCCCGACCTCGCGTTACGACTGGCCCGACAGGTGCCGCCAGGGTTGCGGCCGACGTCCGACAACCGCAACAGACACCTGCTCGATGTCGCCGCGGCACACATCGAACTTCGAAGCTACGACACCGCGTTCGACGTCCTGGTCCAGCTGTCCCGCGAGGCGCGCCCGTGGTTGATCGAACAGCGGTACGCGAAGGAACTACTCGGCCGGATCATCGCCAGACGACGCACCCTTACCCCGGAGATGCGGTCCCTCGCCGATTTGATTCACCTCGAATACTAAGCCTTACAACAAGTTTCGATGGCCTGATGGCACTTCATCGGGCCACTCACCGAGAGTGCCATTGTTGCGGGGCTTCTCGGACTGTGACGCTGTCACCGGCCCCGACGCCGGGGTGAGCGGGCCGATTTCCTCTCGGCCGCCAGCGCGGTGATGGCCGCCGGCTGGGGTCGATGCCCTCGGCGTCGGGTGCTTTCCAATCGGATGGCAGGGAGGCGCAGGGGATGGATGCGAGCAGTCGGCAGGGGTTCTATTCGGCGGGGATCGCCGAATTGCGACGGATCGCGGCGTATTTGAAAGACGAGTCGATACCGTTGCCCGGCGCGTTGGCACATACAACGGTTGCGATGCCGGCACGTCGCCACCGGTACACGCTGGTTGCCACGTACGTGATTGCGCCGGACACTGCGCCGCTGGTCACGGCAGCGAACGTGCTCGAGATGGTGCACGTGGCCCGCGCGGGTGCGGTGATCGTCCCTGGGATGGCGCATCTGGGCGGGTCGGTCCCGGCCGAGTTCACGCGGGTGTGCAGCGTGATCATGCCGGGGCACGTGATGCTCGGCCGCTCGCTGTACCCGACGCCGACAGTGCCCGGCGGCGCCGAAGACGCAGAGGTGCAGGGATGAGCGCAGCGGGCATAAGCGGTTTCGATCCGACCACACCGAACGGGCGGTGCGCTTTCTACAGGCTGGTCTGTCAGCTCCCGGCCGAGGTAGACCCCGAAGCCCTCGGCCGGATCGTGATGCGGGCGGGTTCGATGGTCTGGGGTGTATCGGTACCCGAGCCGTTGGGCCGGGCAGTGACAGACCGCTTACGAAGCGGCGGCTATGGCCTCGGCCCGATCATCACGCACCCGCATTCGGGGACCTGGACCTTTCTGGTGCGACCTGATCTGCCCGACGACCCTCGAGCCTTCGCGGGCCTGTTCCGGGATCGAGTGAAGGTGATCCGCGACGGCGGGTTGATCGCACTCCCTTCCCCGGCCGACAGCGACACCGCGTATCGCGCATGGCTCGAAGCGCCCCGCGACACCTACCGACCGTCGGGGCGGCTGGTGGTGGAAGCGGTGCGCGCGTGCCTGCTCGCGGAGCGATCACGCCACCAACGAACCCGTTGACAGCCTCATGACCGGTCTCGCCCAGTCTCCGCACACAGAAGAACCCGACGTCCACCTTTCGGTCTACCTGCACGACCAGCGGATGGACTTCGCCGCATGCCTGACCGCCGCCCTGGTGTTCATCCAGGACTGGAACGCTCGCCACCGCCCCGGCGCGGTAACCGTCCTCCCCGGCAACCCCACCGGCCTCCCCCGCCTCCCCAACGAACGGCTCTACCTCGAATCCTGAACAGGCCAGCCGGTGCCCGCCGACTGGGCCAGAGAAGCGACCGAGTCACTCGGGGAACCCAGGGAACCGAAACCGTGGCGGATGCGTCAAATCATGTTGAAAAGCAATGAATTCGGCAGTCAGGATGTTGCGCCACCCGCTGCGGCGATGGAGCCGTCTCGGGCGCTGACCCGCCATCACTGGAGAAGCAACGACATTTCAGATAGGCACCGGTCCGGTGCGACTACGTGGGGGTTGAGATGAAGACACATGCATTGATAGTCGCCGCAGCAGTGGTGTTCAGCCTGATCGGTGGGGCGATCCAAAGCCCACCGGCTCAAGCGTCATTCCCTTGGGGAGCGTGCGGAATCAGCTCGCCCGCGGACAAGGTCGTCACAACCTTCGGCGACTGGAAACTGCTGTGTGGGGACGAAGAATCAGGTTATCGGCACATCCAGCAGAGGCACATGAGCGAGTGGGAAGGCCTCGCGGGAATCGAAGGTCGCAATTGGAGGGACATCACCGACATGGCTATCGCCAAAGCTCACGACGCACCCGACTGGCATGGCTCGGTTGGGAGCGGCAAGTACTGTTACACGGGGCAGATTTATCTCGTCAACCGTGCCACGGGAGCGATAGCCAAGACGGTTCAGCCCACCGTGATCGTGAACGAGAAAGGCAAGGTCATCACCGCCTACCCGGGAGGAGCCTGTGGTGGAAAAGTCTGATCCCGATCTGGATGAACTCACCGATTCGGTGGTTCGTGCCGGTAACGAGTGGGGATACCGGATCGGCCGCGACAGCGCAGGTCGGCTGCTACTCACGGCTGTAGGCGAATCGCCGGTGGTTCCCACCGTCGAGTTCCGGTTCAGCGACCAGGAACTCCGCGACTACTACGCGCGCCTCGCAGCGAAAGCTGGAACACCGACCGGCGAGAGCACGCCGTGGAAGACGTGGATGGTTCTGATGTCGACCCACCTCAGCGAGGCCGTTTACAAGGTGGGGGTGCTCAACCAGCCATGCGTCATCGTGATCGATAGGGCTGGATTCTGGGCCGAACCGGTGTAGAACACCGCAGGGCCTCGCGATGGCGCAAGCGAAGTCCTGCGGATGTGCTGGGAATTGGCGCCGCTGGCCCGCACCGGCGACCTCGCCCGCCGGCCGGTCCTCTACGATTCGACGTCACCGAGTGGCCGTCGGTGACTCGTCGAACACCCTCTAGAAGCCCTGCCTGTTCGGGCCGAACGGGCGTGACCTTCCACGGTTTCGCGTAGGGCTGTAACCGGGAACGTGGGGATGTCGGATTCGGCTGTCGCGGGTTGTCGGTGTCCAACCGGTGTCAGCGGCCACCGGGAGTTCCCGAGTACGGCCAGTTGCGACTCCCCGCGAGCGGCCAGTTGTGGCGATATGGCATACCGCGAGCATTCAGGCGGGACAACCCGCTGTTGTCGGGTTCGGGGCGATTGCGGGAGTGTGGACGCGGTCTCGGCTGCACCGATGACTTTGGGGTGAACCTGTCGTCAACACCTCTGGAGATACCGGCAGACAGGAGTTCAGGCATGGGACCGTTTCGGGTGGGCATGACGTCGGTGCGGGCGAACGGTGTCGATCTGGGCATCGAGAGCTTCGGCCGCGAGGACGATCCGCTGATCCTGCTGGTCGGTGGCACGACAATGTTGTCCTGGCCCGACGCGCTGTGCGAGCGGCTCGCCTCGGGCGGGCGGCGGGTGGTCCGCTACGACCTGCGTGACTCCGGCGCGTCGACGACCCTCGACCCGGAGAACCCGGGATACGACCTGCGCGATCTCGCCGCCGACGCGGCTGCGCTGGTCGAGGTGCTCGGCGCCGGGACCGCCCACCTCGGTGGGGTCGGCGTCGGCGGGATGGTCGCTCAGATCGCCGCGCTGGACCACCCGGACATGTTCTCCGCACTCACTCTCGTCGGCACCCGGCCGGTGGCGCCGGGCCCGGTCGACGAGGACCTGCCCGACCACGACAGCGCGGTCATGGGCGCGCTGTTCTCCCGCCCACAGCCGGACTGGACCGACCGAAATGCTGTCGCGGCGTTCGCCGCCGAGGGCGCCGAGCCGATGGGCAACGATCCGCAGCAGGCGCGGGCGACGGCGGCCCGAATCTGGGACCGGACACCGTCGAGCGATCCCGCGGTGCACCAGGCGAACCAGCTCGGGATGGTGTTCTCCCGGATCGACTGCGCCCCACGCTGGCGGGAGCGGCTCGGGGAACTCGACGTGCCCACGCTCGTGGTGCACGGTCGCGCAGACCCGTTCTTCCCGGTCGGCAACGGTGCGGTCCTCGCCGCCGAAATCCCCGGGGCGCGACTGCTCGTGCTCGACGACATCGGCACCGCTCTGCGCCATGCCGCAGCCGACCAGGTCGCTGCCGCCATGCTCGCCCTGTAACCGCCCGGCTCGAGTTCCGCGTCAAGCAAATCGTCTACGTGGCGTTCTCCCTCGACGAGACCGTGACGGGCTTCACGTTCCTCCAAGGAGGCCGCTGACAAACCGGCGGAGGATCTGGGCCGCAACCCCACCTTGGCGGAATCGGCGTACCGCACGGGTGCACTGCCGGGCACCCTTGGTGTCCTTTCGGCGGGATCCGGCGTCGATGAGGCTTTACCGCGTCACCTCGACAGCGGGATCGTCCCGCGACACGAACACGAAGGAGCCCGCATGACGACGGACCAGCGCTCGACCCACCGCAGGCATCGATCAACCCGCGCTTTGGCGATCGCGGCGATACCCGCCCTACTCGGCATCGGCGTGGTGACCGCAGGAGTGGCCCAAGCCGGTCAGGACGCCACCGTAACCACCTGTTCCGGGCCCAACCTGGTTTGCGTCCCGCAGGACAGCCCGGCCCCCGGCGGCCACAGCAACCTCGATTCGGGTACTCCCCACCGACCTCACTCCCGGCTGATCGGGCCGGGGATCATGTGACCGAGCAAGGCGACGACGTGCGGCCCGCACACTGGCGGGCCGCATTGATATTGCGGCTGATCCGACGTTCCGCATCCCCGAGCGCTATCCCTGCCCGGTCCAGGCAACCGGGATCGCGTACGGAGGATGGCGGGAACACCTCCGTCAGTATTCGAGTTCGGTCCAGGGGATGCTGATCGGGAAGGGTGCCTCGACTTCGATCCCATCCGGATTCTGGTGGGTCCACTCGGCGGCGAGGATGTAATTGGCGGCACGGAGCGGGCGCACCCGGCCCGGAAGCTGCACATGGCCGATGTCGAGGCCATAAGCGCGAACGGTGGCGATCTCGCTGACCTCGCGGGCCAGGGTCACCTCCCAGTACCAAGGGATCCCGGCGGTGGCATAGCGTCCCTTTTTTGCTTCGATGTCCGTCTGCGAGTTGGACGGGGACAAGACTTCGCCGACCAGTACGACATCACTCCCCCGCACGTCCTGATAGGGGGATTCGAGACAGCGGTGGACAAGGAAGTCCGGCGTCAGGAAGTTGGACTTCCCAGTAGGACCTAGGAACACGTTGGTTTCGAAGGTGACCCGCCAGCAGTGTTCCGGCTCGTCGGACATCGACTTCCGCGCGCAGCGCTCCAGCGAGTTCGTCAGGCGACGTGTGAAGACCTGATGTTCGCCGGGCCCGCGACGCACCCAGACCACTCGACCGTCCCACAACTCGATCTGCTGCGCGATCTCGTCGGGAAGCCGCTCCAACTCCTCCCAAGTCATCGACTGGGGAAGTTCCGGCCGCTCGATGTGTGGCACCGACATGCCGCAATGGTAACGGCCAGTGCGGACCGCCACGCGCCGAAGGCCGCGCACGACGCGCCCACCGCCCGAGCCCTGTCAGTGGCCACCGCGAAGTTCCTGCGTACGGCCAGTTGCGATTCCCCGCAGGCGGCCGGTTGCCGCCGCTGACACCCTGCCAGCGTCCCGCCGAACATCGGATGTTGCCGACGAGGTGTGGCACGCAACTCCGGGCGAAGGCTGTAGCCCTAGGTGTGTGAGGGGCGGTTCGTGGCTACCGTACGGACGGTCAGAATCGAGTAAAGCCGGTGAGCGCTCGCCGTACCGTCACCTCGCCGACGGGTCCAGCACGCAGCCCGTCGAGCACCTCGTCGGACATCTCGCCGTAGGTCTCGAACGACTGAATACTGCAGTGCTCCATCACATCCTGGATGTAGGGATCGGACAACTTCCAGTGCGCGAGCACTGCCTCCGAGTCACGATAGAGCTGGAAACTGTGTGCAAGCCCGCGGTCTTCGTCGAGAAAGACCTGCACCATCAGCTGCGGGCCATGCTCTGCGACGAACGCCACCGCCCGCTGCACGGCCTCCTTGAACTGTTCGAGATGACCGTCGGTTATCCGCATGGTGTTGTGGAACAGAATGCTCATTCCTCGATAATTAAACCTCGATAATGGTTGAGGTCAAGTCGAACCGGGGTGGCGCAGGCTTGATCGACAAATCCCTCCGGACCTCAGGGTCGGTACGGGTGATCGCCCCGATGTATGCGCAGCGCTTGCGGTTCTATGTTCTCGTGTGTGACTGCTACTTCCCTGCTGCTCCGGGTCAGCGCGCTCGTGATCGCCTTGGCGTTGGCCGGTGTACCCGCCGCCGCGTCCGCGGAGCCGGTTCGTTTGGGCCTGCCCGCACCGACCGGCCCGTATCCGGTCGGTAGCGCCGAGCTGCACCTGATCGACCCGAGCCGGGTAGATCCGTGGGTACCCGAGGGCGTGCGGGAGTTGATGGTCACCGTGCGCTATCCGGCGCAGCCGAACACCGAGCCGAAAGCGCCGTACATGGCCGCTGGGGTCGCCGAAGCCGTAGCCGCAACCGATGCCGGCAAACTTGGCGTCGAGCCGAACCTGCTCGACTACCGCTTCCCCACCCACTCCGGTCTGGGCGCGCCTGCGGCCGACGGCCGCCGGCCGGTCCTGCTGTACTCGCCGGGGGCGACCCTGTCGCGCTCACACGGCACCACGCAAATGGAACAACTGGCCAGCGACGGCTACATCGTCGTAGCGATCGACCACACCCACGAAGCCGAAGCCGTCGAATTCCCCGGCGGCCGCGTCGCGCGCAAAGCCCTCCCGGCGCCCACCATCGACGTCTCCAAACGCTTGATCACCACCCGCATCGCGGACATCCGGTTCGTCCTGGACCAGCTGGAACTGCTGGCGGCCGGCGCACACCGCGACGCCGACGGCGGGGCCCTACCGGCCGGGCTGAACACAGCTCTCGATCTCTCCAGGATCGGCATGTTCGGTCACTCCGGCGGCGGATTCACCACCGCCGAGACCATGCTCGCCGACCAGCGCATCAGCGCGGGCGCCGATCTCGACGGCAGTATGGCCTACTCCCAATCCGCCCGCGACTTCGGCCGAGCCGCCGACGAAGGCTTGGACCGGCCGTTCCTGCTGATGAGCGCCGGCGACCACAGCCTCGACACCGACGCCTCATGGCAACAGTTCCTCCGCCATCACCGCGGGCCGCTCTGCCGAGTTCACCTGGCCGACGGTGAACACTTCAGCTACACCGACTACCAAATCTTGCTCCCCCAGCTGGGCGGTGCCGCAGCAGGGTTCGTCGGCGCCATCGATCCTGCCTACAGCCTGGCCGTTCAACACCACACACTCAGCGCCTTCTTCGGCATCCATCTATCCCACGTCCGCGACGAGAACCGAACGGCAGCACCCGGCTGCCCATGAACCCCGCAGCCGGGCCGCGTCACCTCGTCGCGGCAAGCGCTTGCGCTACTACGCCCACTTGTGGCCGGATGCCGATGAGACGACGCGGACAGCGGTCGGCGGCGTACTCGAGGCCCGCCTCGGCACTACTGCGTACTCACTGCGTACCGACGACGCGAGCGACCAAGCCGAATAGCGCGCCACACGTACGAAAGCGCTGGTCAAGCCCTATCAGTTCAATCCCGCATACGAGTGCAACCCGCTGATCACCATGTTGATGATGAACAAGTTGAACAGCATCGCGACGAAGGCGGCGATGTTGATCCAGGCGGCCTTGGTGTCGCGCCAGCCGGAAGTGGCGCGGGCGTGCAGGTAGGCGGCGTAGAGGACCCAGGCGATGAAGGAGCAGGTTTCCTTCGGGTCCCAGCCCCAGAAACGACCCCAGGCGGCTTCGGCCCAGATGGCGCCGAGGATGACGCCCGCGCCGAACAGCGGGAAGCCGATGATGGTGGCCTTGTAGGCCAGGCGGTCCAGGGTGCGGGCGTCGGGCAGGCGGCGGGCGATGGCGCCGAGGACGTTGTCCGACTCCTGACCATCCGGCTGACGCAGGCGGTAGAGGAACAGCATGCTCGCCACACCCGCGAAAAGGAACACGCCGCTGCCGACGCTGACGATGGTGACGTGCACCGGCAACCAGAACGACTTCAACGCGGGCACCACGGGCGCGGCGTCGGCGTAGAGCACCGTCCCCGCGAGGAACAGCAGGATCAGCACCGGAACCAGCAGGAACGCCCACATGGCGCGGTAGCGCTGCTCCCGCAGCAGCAGGAGCCCGACCAGCACGGCGGCGGCCGTGGCCATGGTGACGAACTCGTACATGTTGCCCAGCGGGAAACGGTGGGTCGCGAAACCGCGCAGGACGATCGCGCCGACGTGGAGCGCGATGGCGACCATCAGCACCGAGAACGCCATGTTCCCCAGCCGCTCCGACAGCGGCCGCCGCGCGGGCTCGACGATCCGGCCGGGCCCCCGCGGTGTCGATCCGCCGCCCACGGTCACCAGTTCGCGCTCGCTGACCTGGCGGCTGCGGGCCGTCGCGTACTGCCAGATCAGCAGCACCAGCACCAGCGCGTACACCACGATCGCCGTCTTGAAGGCGAAATCGCTGTACCTGGCGATGGTCTCGTCGATCGGCATCGTCACTCTCCCGTGGTCTCGGCGGGCTGGTCGAGCAGGCGGGCGCGCAGCCGATCGAACTCGCCGCCCCAGCCCGCCTGGTCGGTCCGGGCGAGCCCGCCCATCTCTACTACAGTGCGTCGTTGGTCAACGGTACCGGCTGTGTCCTCGGCCGGGTAGACCCGCACCCAGATCCGGCGACGCTTGATCAGCAGCGACACCAGCAGGCCCGCCATCATCAGCAGCGCGCTGACCAGCACCCACTGCTGTGCGGGGTCGTGCGACACCTGAAGGTTCACGAACTCCTGCGCGCCGTCGAAGGTGACCTTGGTGCCGTTCGGCAGCGTGGTCGATTCACCGGGACGGAGATTGACCCTGGCCTCCTTGGTCAGCCGGCCCTGCTTGACCTGCTCGGGATCCAGGGCGAACAACGACTGCGGCTTCCCGGTGTCCAGGCCGGTGTCCCCGCGGTAGACGTCGACCGCGACGGCGGGATCGTTCATCGCGGGAAACGCCGAACTCAGCAAGGATCCGTGGAACAGCGCCGTGGGCGCGAACAGCCCTTCGATCGCGATCTGGTTCTTGCGGCGCTCCTCGTCGGTCGCGTACATACCCCCGGGCGGGTCGATCCGCAGCACACCGCTGGACAGGAACGTCGAGGCGTCGTCGGGACGCCACTGGATGGATTCGGTTCGGGTCCGACCGTTCGGGAAGGTGACGGTGAAGGTCGGAGCGTAGCCGTGCCCTTGCAGGTAGAGCCGGTCACCTGCGACCCGCAGCGGGTGGTTGACCTGCACCTGAGTGTCGCGCCAAGTGTTCGTCCGCAGGTCTTCGCCCGCCTGGTAGGCGAGGTTCGCGGTGAACATCTCGGCCTGCCCGTTGGTCAGGTAGTCGGCTCGGAAATCCTTCACCCGCACGCAGAGCGGGGTCATGCCGGTGCCGTCGTTGACGTTGCCCGCCTTGAACGAGTCGAACACCGCGGGCGAGGTGGTGCAGAAGCCGGGGCCGTTGTTCGCCAGGACGATGACGCTGCCCTCGTAGCCGAACAGCTTGCCGGCGGCGATGGCGATCAGCAGTCCGACCAGCGCGAGATGGAACACCAGGTTGCCGAGCTCACGGGAGTAGCCCTTCTCCGCCGACAGCGCCAGTTCCCCCTCGCGGGGGCCGGGGCGAACCTCGCTGCGCCATCCGCGCAGCTGGGCGCGGGCGTGATCGATCAGCTCCTGCGGCGAGCGCTCCACCCGCCCCGAATAGTGATGCGGCAGCCTGGTCAGGTTGCGCGGCGCGCGCACCGGCGGGGTGCGCAGCGCGCGGTAGTGATCGAACGTGCGCGGCAGGATGCAACCGACCAGCGAGATGAACAGCAGCACATAGACGGCCGTGAACCAGAAACTGGAGAACACGTCGAACAGCTCGAAACGGTCCATCCACGGACCGAGCGTGGGCCGGTCGGCGATGTACTGTTCGACCTTCTGCTCGTTGAGGTTGCGCTGCGGCAGCAGCGCCCCAGGAATCGCCGCCAGCGCGAGCAGGAACAGCAGCACCAGGGCGGTGCGCATGCTGGTGAGCCCGCGCCAGGTATTGCGCAGGAACGCCAACGCCCGTCCGGCGACGGATTGGCGCGGCGGCTGTTCGGGGCTTTCGATCGCAGGGTGATCGGTCACGGTCATATCGGCAAGGTCACCTCGGAGACGAACGCGTCGCGCACCCAGGCGACGAACTGGTCCCACGCCCCGGTGACCAGCGCGGCGCCGACCGCGACGAGCAACATGCCCCCGATGATCTGGATGGTGCGGGAATTACGGCGCAGCCAGCCCACACCCCGCAACGCGCTCGCCGACCCGAACGCGAGCACGACGAACGGCAGACCGAGCCCCAGACAGTAGGCGACGATCAGCGCGACCCCGCGCACCGCTGTCGTCCCGTCGGTGCCCGCGGCCACCGCCATGACACCGGACAGCGTCGGTCCCAGACACGGTGTCCAGCCGAGCGCGAACACCCCGCCCAGCAGCGGTGCGCCCATGAGGCTGGTGAGCCTGCGCGGTTCCATCCGGGTGTCGCGCTGCAACGCTGGCACCAGGCCGATGAAGACCAGGCCCATCAGGATCGTCACCACGCCGCCGATACGTTGCAGCAGCTCCCGATTGACGTTGAGGGTCTGGATGACGCCGAACACCGTCGCGGTCGCGAGCACGAAAACCACCGTGAAACCGGCGACGAACAAGCCCGCCGCGCCGGCGACGCGCATCCGTCCTGAGCGCAGTCGCGCCGCCGCGGCCACGGTCGCGCGGCGGGTCCCGGTGGCCTCCGCGACGGTGGCGGGCGGCGCCTCGGCGCCGACCAGTCCGGCCAGGTAGGACAGGTATCCCGGCACGAGCGGCACCACGCACGGCGACGCGAACGACACCAGACCCGCGAGCAGGCACGCGCCGAGCGCCAGCAGCAGCGGCCCGGAAGACGCCGTCTGCTGGAACGAATCACCGACTCCGGCGAGCACCATCACAGGCCCTCACCGATGCGCGGCGCGGTGCGCGGAAGGGTCACACCGAGTCCTCCGGCGTTTCCTCCGGCGCTCGTCCGGCGCCACGGCGCGGCGCTACCGTCCGCTCGGTGGCCTGTGGCTCCTCGAACACGGCGAAGTCGAGCAAGGACTCCGCCGCGACGCTGCGCGGCACGGTGGCGATACCCGCCCACCGGTCGTCGACGGCCCATCCGCCGCCGATGCGTCGGGCGCCCTGCCGTGGCCGACAGGCACGCAGGTGGCGGGTACGACGGTCGCGATTCACTGTTGTTCCTCCGCGGCGATACTTTCGACCACTGGCTGCAGATCCTCGGCGAGCAGGGACCGCAGGAAGACCGCGGCGACCCGGTGTTGCCGGTCGAGGACGAGAGTGGTGGGGATGACACTGGTTGGGAAGTTCCCGCCGAGCGCCAAGAGCGTGCGCATCGACGGGTCGTAGATGGACGGGTAGCCGACCTTGTTGTCGACCACGAAATCTTGGGCCTTGTCCTGTTGCGGATCGCGGACGTTGATCCCCAGGAAGGCGACGCCTTTGTCCTTCGTCGCCTCGTAGACCTGCTCCAAGGCGGGCGCCTCGGCGCGACACGGACCGCACCACTGCCCCCACAGGTTGAGCACCACGACCTTGCCCGCGTAGTCCTCGACCGACGTGGTCTTGCCCGCCGTCATCAGATCCGGACCGGCTAATCTGCCGATGGTGCCGCGCGCGGCGGGCGGGTCGTAGCGGATGTCGGTCTTGCCGCCGGGCGAGACGAATTCGAAGGTGCCGCCCGTGGCCACCGCGTCCGAACCGGTCGAACAACCCGCGAGCGCGGCGATCAGCGCCACGCACGCGAGCAGAACCGGCAGCATCCGCCCGGCGCGCGCCGAGGGCGGGAAGGAGAACGCGGTGCGATGCATCATGCGCCGTGGATCGAGGGGTCCGAACCGCCCGCGGGCTCGGAGTAGACGATGTCGACGAGCGTGTCGCCGTGGTAGACCAGTGAGGTCAGCGACGCGAGCGAGCACTGCCGATGGCGCGGGTCGTGCCAGAGGCGCTGCCCCTGTAGGAACCGCCGCAGCGTCCACACCGGTAACTGGTGGGAGACCAGCACCGCCTCCCGCCCGGCCGCTTCGACCCTGGCTTTGTTCACCGCCGCCAGCATGCGGTGCGCGATCTGCAGATAGGGCTCGCCCCAGGACGGGGTGAACGGATCGCGCAGCTTCCACCAATGCCGCGGCTTGCGCAGCGCGCCGTCGCCGACCGAGACGCGCAGGCCCTCGAAGGTGTTGCCCGCCTCGATGAGGTTCTCGTCGGTGCGCACGATGACGTCGTGCTGCGCGGCGATCGGTTCGGCGGTCTCCTGGGCACGCTGCAACGGCGACGCGATGACCAGCGCGATGTCGTGATCGGCCAGGGTGCGCGCGACCGCAGCGGCCTGCGCGCGCCCCGCCACCGAAAGGCTGAAGCCGGGCAGGCGGCCGTAGAGGATGCCGTTGGGGTTGTGCACCTCGCCATGCCGCAGCACGTGCACGATTGTCTCGACGGGAGCCGTGCCGCCGTCGTGCACCCGCTCGGCGCCGGCCCGGCTGTCGGCGCGCTCGACCGGGTCGGGCGCGGAGCTCTCGTTCTCGGCGGGCGCGGCCTCGGCGTCCTTGCGGGCCTGGGCGCCGGCGGCCGCGGCGAAGTGAGCGCCCGCATCGACCAGGCTGGACGCGACGGCGTCGGTGGTAGCGGTCCTGGCGGCGCTCGCGGCGGCGAACTGCACGCCCGCGTCGATCACGGTCGCCTCGGCGACCTGGTCGATGACCGACGCGACAGCGGCCGCGCCGTTCGTCGCGGTCACGTCCGGCTCGGCGGACGGCTGGGCCGGCTCGCGCTGGTCGGCATCGGGCTGATCGAGGTCGGAGGTCACGCGCGGGATCCTTCGGGGGTGGCGGCCGCCGCCGCGTGCGCGGCGGCGGGCAGGGCGGCAGCGATACGGTCGAACGCGTCCTCGTCGAGCGCCGCGGAGACGAACCACGCTTCGAACGCGCTCGGCGGCGCGTACACGCCACCGTCGAGCAGGGCGTGGAAGAACGCTGGGTAGCGCCAGGTCTCGCTCGCCTTGGCGGCGGCGTAGTCGGTGACCGGGCGTTCGGCGAAGAACACGCTCACCATATTGCCCGCGAACTGAACTTGGTGCCCGACCCCCGCGGCGGTCAGCGCCGAGGAGAACAGTTCGCCGAGCCGTTGGGCGTTGCGATCCAGCGCGGCATAGACCGCCTCATCGGCCGCTCGCAGTGTGGCCAGGCCCGCGGCCACCGCGACCGGGTTACCGGACAGCGTCCCGGCCTGGTAGACCGGCCCGAGCGGCGCGAGGTGGTTCATGATCTCGGCGCGTCCGCCGAACGCGGCCGCGGGCAGGCCGCCGCTCATCACCTTGCCGAAGGTGTAGAGGTCGCCCGCGACGCCTTCCCGGCCGAACCAGCCCGCGCTGCTGACCCGGAAACCGGTCATCACCTCGTCCATGACGAGCAGTGCCCCGTGCTCGGCGGTCAGTGCGCGCAGGCCCGCGTTGAATCCGGGCAGCGGCGCGACCGCGCCCATGTTGCCCGCCGCCGCCTCGGTGATCACGCAGGCGATGTCGCCGGGGTTCGCGGCGAACGCGGCGGCGACGGCGTCGAGGTCGTTGTAGGGCAGGACGATGGTGTCGGCCGCCTGCGCGCCCGTGACGCCCGGGGAGGTGGGCAGTCCGAGCGTGGCGACACCGGAGCCCGCGTCCGCGAGCAGGGCGTCGACATGGCCGTGATAGCAACCGGCGAACTTGATGATCTTGGTGCGCCCGGTGTAGCCGCGGGCCAGCCGGACCGCGCTCATGGTGGCCTCGGTGCCGGAGTTCACCAGTCGTACCCGCTCCACCGGCGCGACCCGGCGCACGATCTCCTCGGCGAGTTCGATCTCGGCCTCGGTCGGCGCGCCGAAGGACAGGCCGCCGCTCGCCGCGCGGCGTACCGCCTCGACGACCGCGGGATGCGCGTGACCGAGGATCATCGGCCCCCAGGAGCAGACCAGGTCCACGTACTCGTTGCCGTCGGCGTCGACGAGTGTGCAGCCGTCGGCCGAGGCGATGAATCGCGGTGTGCCGCCGACGGATCGAAATGCCCGCACCGGGGAGTTGACGCCACCCGGAATCACCGAACTCGCCCGGTCGAAGAGGTGAGCGGAAACCGGCACAGTCGCACTGGTCACGCGCGGAGAAGAACTCACGCGTTCCAGTCTCTCAGCACCGAAAAATCCGTTTGACGACAGGGTGTAGTGCAGTGATGCAGGCCGCAGCCGTCCGGCAACACGCCGAGGTGGGGTTCGCGCGGATTTCGATCGCTGGACGGTTGCCGGTGCGTAGTCTCAGCTCACATTCGTCCATCATCCGGGAGGGTCTGCATGCGGATTGCCATCGTCAGCGTGGGTGTGCTCGCGGTCGTCGCGGGAGCCGCAGCGGTACTCGGCGCCGGGTCCGCCGCCGCGCAGCCGCTCGATCAACTCGACGAGGCGCGACTGGCCATCCCGCTGGACCACACGATGACCACCGCGCTGGCCGGCGGCCCGATTCCCGCCGTGGTCACCATGTTCGTCCCGCCCAACCGGATCGGTGCCGGGCTGAAGAGCGACTCGGAGATCTATCGCGACGACCGCGGCGCGGTGCACGCGACGCTGCGCCAAGTGGTGCTCGAGGCCGCGGGCCATCCGGATGGGACGGTCACCGTCTACCTGAACGCGCCCGGTACCCGGAACGGCCGCGTGCTGGACGTCTACCAGCACTGGAACTGACCGGGCGCGGGCTTGGAGATCAGGCGTACATGCAGGGAACCTGCGCCGACATGGTGTGCAGGACGCACATGAACCCGTTGTAGGGGCCCGCGGAACCGGAATCCGGCACGAGGATCGGCGCGTCGACCGGGCTCGCATCCTCCAACGGCAATCCCGGGGTCGCGCCCGCGGGCGCGGCTCCCATCCCGAGGGCGGCGGCCACGGCAAACGCGGCACAGATCTTCACGGCGAACCGGTTCATCGAACACTATCCTTCATCGACACACATTCCGAACTACGGCCGAAATACTAACTGCCCCAGGGCCATTCCAGCCAAAGCACGCGGTCGGCGACGTCCTGCGCCCGACGGCGCGCGGTTGCACGGTAACGCGTTCGCGCGCCGTCCGCAGCGGTTCGCAGGCAATCCGTGGCTACGTCAGACCGAGGCAGAACTTGGCGAACCCGGTGGTCACCAGGCACGCCAACGGCGTGGGCAGCGCGTGTAGCAACGGCGCGGGCGGTGTCGCCGCGAAAACCGGTGTCCCCGGAACAGGCGTTCCCGGAACGGTTTCGGCGGACGCGGTGGCTGGTACGGCCGCGGCCGCGCCGATCACACCGGCCGCCACCGCACCGAAAAGTGTTCGCTGGACAGTTGGTTTCATGTGCTGGGCGTTCCCGCGCACCGCGGGATCAAACGGCGGCAAGCGGACTCGCGCCGATCAGCGCCCGGCCTCGGCGCTCCGGAGCCCGCGCACGAGCCGGGCCGCGGCGTCGATGGCCAGCACACCTGCCACCGCGACGAGCACCGCGGCCAGCAGCCACCAGGGGCCGACGTAGCGGGTGGCGGTGAAGCCGGGGGCGTCGCCGGAGGGCCCGAAGTCGGTGGTGCGCACGCCCGCGTGCGCGCTCAGCGCCGCCCCGACCAGGGCGAGCACGAGCAGATCCACTTCCACGAGCACCGCGACGATCCAGCGCCTCAACGGTCCACTCCGTCCGAACTGCGCTGGACGGCGTCGGTCAACGCCGTGCGCAGCGCCTTGTGGTCTCTGGCCCACGCCTGCACCAAGCCGCCGTCGGCCAGCCGCAATCCGATGCCGGTGCGGCGGCGGGGCACGCCGGTCAGCTCACCGAGCGCCCTGGCCGACTCCCACTCCTGCTCGTCCCAGGAGTCCTCGTCACGCTCGGGAAGAACCTCCGCGATCGAGCTCAAGGGCAGCGACTCGGCGCCCGAGCGCAGGGTCTCCGTAGTCAGCTCCACGCTGACGTGCCGCTTGCCCGCCACCACCTGCAGCGCCACGAAACCCGCGATCAGCGCGGCACAGAACAGCAGGGCGAACCAATGCACGTCACCGCCGGTGACGAGTTCGAGAACGAGAACGGCCAGGCACAGGATCGGCCCGTAGGCCACCGCACGCCACCGGGCACCCGGTTCGGAGAACAAGACGGCCGCTGCGGTCACGCCGGGCCCCCCACGGCAGCGCGCGCCGGCACGGCGGAAAGCGGAATCAGTGAATCGAGCCGGGCAGCAACAGCACGGCGACGGTCAGCACGGCGAACAGAATCAGCAGGCTCAAGACGGCCAGATCTCGCCGAATGCTGTGCGGTTGCTGGATCACCACTCGCATCGTTGCCTCCGATCCTCCGGAGCCATCTGCCCAGTTCCCGCGCGTAATCCACGAAAACGGACGGCAAGTAGCTTCCGGTTCCCACGTCCACTGTGACAACCCTCACCATACATGCCGGAATGTCCGGGACAAATTGGCAACGTGTTCCATCGGCGCCTCAGCGTCCGCCCGGCTGGAAGTAGGCGGTGGACTCGGGCCGGTGGGACAGATAGATGGCGCCGCCCGCCAGCACCGCCTGCACGATGGAAGCGCCGCCCGCCACGAGCGAGGCCGTCCCGGTCACCGCGTCGATCGCCAGCAGCGCCCCGACGCCGATCACCACCACCCACGCGCCGAGCACCGTCAGCACGGTGCGCGCCCACGACTTGCCGCGCCCGAACTGGTGCACGATCACCGACGCCAGCGCCGCCACGCCCAGCCCGATCAGGACCACGACGATGTAGACCAGCGACACCATCAGCTCGGCGCTGGCCATCGTGACCTGCGGATCCTGCACTTTGGCCTGCTCGAAGACCTCTTCGGCGAAAGTGCGCCGCTGATCGAGCGCGGCGAGGATCGAGGCGATCAACTGCACGACGCCGAAGCCGATCACACCCCACCACAGCTGCCGCGCGGTGCCGACGTCCTCGGGCATCGGGGGCCGGGCCGGGCCCACGGCGAACGGTCCCGCCATATTCGTCACGACAGCCAGTTCGCGGCCTCGGTCGCCCAATAGGTGAGCACGATGTCCGCGCCGGCCCGGCGGATACTCAGCAGCGACTCGAGGATCGCGCCGCGGCGATCGATCCAGCCGCGCTCGGCCGCGGCGGTGATCATCGCGTACTCACCGGAGATCTGGTAGGCCGCGACCGGGACCGTCGAGCGATCGGCGACCTCGCGCAGGATGTCCAGATACGACATGGCCGGTTTGACCATCACGATGTCCGCGCCCTCGGCCAGGTCCAGTTCCAGTTCGCGGATCGCCTCGCGGCGGTTGGCCGGGTCCTGCTGATAGGTGCGCCGGTCGCCTTCCAGCGAGGAACCGACCGCCTCCCGGAACGGGCCGTAGAACGCCGACGCGTATTTCGCCGAGTAGGCCAGGATGCCGGTATCGATGCGCCCGGCTGCGTCCAGGCCGCGCCGGATCGCGCCCACCTGGCCGTCCATCATGCCGCTGGTGCCCAGCAGGTCGGCGCCCGCCTCGGCCTGTGCCAGCGCCATCTCGACGTAGCGGTCCAGCGTCGCGTCGTTGTCGACCGCGCCGTCGGCGGCCAGTACACCGCAATGGCCGTGGTCGGTGAATTCGTCCAGGCAGGTGTCGGCCATGACCACCGTCGAGCCGCCCACCTCGTCGGCGAGCGCGCGCAGTCCGCGGTTGAGGATGCCGCCTGGATCGCTCGCCGCGCTGCCGACGGCGTCCTTGTCCTCCGGACGCGGCACGCCGAACAGCATGATGCCGCCGACCCCCGCCGTGACCGCCTCGACGGCCGCCTTGCGGAGCGAGTCCAGCGAGTGCTGCACCACGCCCGGCATGGAACCGATCGGGCGCGGCTCCGCCAAGCCGTCGGCCACGAACATCGGTAGTACCAATTGCCGTGGTTCGAGTGTTGTTTCGGCCACGAGACGACGCATAGCCGGGGTGCGGCGCAACCGCCGTGGGCGGTCCATTCCGGTCATGAATCGCACGATACGCCCGGTGCGATCCGCTGTCGCGAGCGCCCGTGGGCGTGCTCGCGGACCCCGGGCCGTTATGCGGCGATCGGCCATGTCATCCGACTGATAACGGTGTGTGAAATCACACCTGGTTCCGCGCCCGAAGGCGCATACTCCGACTAGGGGCGAGACCCGCTGGGGGACAGCATGACCGATCCGCACATCGATATCTCGCTGGCCAGAGCCGCCGACTTCGAGTCGTGGGTGGCGGTACTGCTGTCGGATTGGTGGCCCGTGCTGACCGGCAATCTGCCCCCGCCGGCGACGGTGCTGCGCATCTGGCGTGCCGTCGACGCGACCGGGCGGAACTTCGGCGTGGAGTTCGTCGCACGTCAGTCGGCCGCGCCCGGCGTGATGCCCGGCGCGCACGTCGCCTTCGCCACGCTCGGCATCCGTCCCGACGAGTCGGAGTGGGCACGCAGCCGGGGGACGCACCTCGTCGGCGGCACCGAGGACGCCACCATCCAGCTGCGCTTCTCCGACACCGCCCATAGCGTTCTCCTGCGCCTGCAGAGCAGGCCGTGCGAAGTGATGCAAGAGGCAGGTCGGCTGCTTCGCCCAGGGGCGGAGATCAGTCTGCGGTTCCCTTGCACGACGTCGGGGCCGCTGGACGTGCGGGTGGCCCGCAACAGCGCCCGGCACCTGCTCGCCCAGCACAGCGCGCGGCATGCCACTCCCGCCGACCCCTTGCAGCTCGGGCCGCCGCAACGGGTGGCCGACATCGGCTGGGCGTACATCTTCCCGTGGTCGACCACGAGCTGGTACCTCGACGGCTCCGTGCCCACGCTCCCGCCGGGCAGCCGCGGGCCGATCGTGGTCGTCAAGGACACCGGACACACCTGGTTGCTGGACAGCCTCCGCAACTACGACGAGCAGTTGACCGCGTACGCGCGGGCGAACGGGTACCGCGCCCCGCTCGAACAGGCGCGATGATGGACTGCGTGTTGTCCGCGCGATACCGCCAGGCCGGGTGCTGAGATGAGCGAGCTGCCGAGCGAGGTGGAACTGCTCGCCATGCAGCGGCGCGCCGAAGCGCTGTGGGACGCCGGCGACGCGGCGGGCGCCGAGCACTGGCTGCGCCGGGCCGCCGCGGGTGGCAGCGCGCCCGCCATGGGCATGCTCGGCGCGCTGCTGGGCGCGGACGGACGGATCGGCGAGGGCATCCGCTGGCTGGAGACCGCCGCGGCGCGTGGCAACGAGGCGGCGGGGATACAGCTGGGGCTGCTGCACGTGGAGCGGGGGAATTTCGACGAGGCCGAGCGCTGGCTGCGACCCGCCGCCGAGCTCGGGTTGCCCGAAGCTCTCTGCAACATGGGCGTCATCGCCAACCGCCGCGGGCGCGACGAAGAGGCCGAGCAGTGGTACGAACGAGCCGTTCACGCCGGTAATCCCACGGCCATGCGCAGTCTCGGCCTTCGCCTGGCGCGCCGCGGCGAATTCGAGCGCGCGATCGACCTGCTCACCGAGGCCGCACGGCGGGGAAGAACGGATGCGATGGCGGTGCTGGGCGCGCTGTATCTGGACCGCGGCGAACCGATCGCGGGCGAGCGCTGGTTGCGCAAGGGCGCCGAAGCGGGCGACGCGGACTCGATGTTCCACCTCGCGCTCTTGCTGCGCGCCGCCAACACGCCCTACCTCGCAGGAGATTTCGCCGACCCCGAGGTGCTGCGGACCGCCGCCGCCATCGCGACCGGCCGCACTCCGGCGCAGTTGGAATCCAGGCAGTGGCTCGAACGCGCGGCCGCACTGGGCCATTCGCAGTCGCTGCGGTTGCTGCACGACCTGTGACCCGCCCATTCCGCGTCCGAAAACCCTTCTGGCCAGCCAAGTTTGTCGGACCCTCCGGGTAGAATCGAAGGTACGTTCGAGGGGGCTCGCCTGCCCCCGATCGCCACGGGAGGGATGCCAATGCGCACACCGCAAACCGTTCTCATCGATCGCCCCTACACCCCGCTGCAGAAGCGCCCGCTGCCCGCGGGCCGCCCACGGGCCTGGTACGTCCTGCACAACCGGCGGCTCAAGGCGATGCGCCTGGCGATCGCACTGCTCGATTCCGGTGTCTACGCACCGAGTTACGCCACGAACAAGCGGATCAGGCACACCGCCGAGGTGATCGGCATCCGGCCGCCCTCCGACGCCACCTGCTCCATGGTCCGCACCTTGATGCGCAGGCGGTACTGAGACCTGCGAAGTGCGCTGTCCCGCGCTACAAGTAGTGCGGGCAGAGCGTTGTCGAATGGCTGGTCCGAGAGAAGCTCGGAGCGGGCCAGGAGAGGGGCCGCGAACCTCCAGTGCCGCAGGCACTGGAGGTTCGACACGGCATCACCTGCTGCGGCGGCTCTTCTTGCGCGGCGGCGGCAGCAGACCCTCGGCGCGCAACCGGGCCGCGTGCTCGGCCAGGGCCTCGACCAGCGGACCGACCTGTGCCACGTCGGGCTGCACGTCCACGCGCAGGCCGAATTCGATGGCGGTTTCGGCGGTCTTGGGGCCGATGCAGGCCACGATGGTGCGCGCGTGCGGCTTGCCCGCGATGCCGACCAGGTTGCGGACCGTGGAGGACGAGGTGAACAGGACCGCGTCGAAACCGCCGGTCTTGATCATCTCGCGGGTCTCCGCGGGCGGCGGCGAAGCGCGCACCGTGCGGTAGGCCGTGACGTCGTCGATCTCCCAGCCGCGGTCGCGCAAACCCTCGGCCAGCGTCTCGGTGGCGATATCGGCGCGCGGCAGCAGCACCCGGTTGACCGGGTCGAACACGTCGTCGTAGGGCGGGAAGTCGGCCAGCAGGCCCTCGGAGGACTGCTCACCGCTGGGGACCAGTTCGGGGTTGATACCGAACGAGCGCACCTTGTCCGCCGTGGCCTCGCCCACGCAGGCGATCTTCACGCCGGAGAACGCCCGCGCGTCCAGGCCGAACTCGGCGAACTTCTCCCACACCGCGCGCACCGCGTTGGTGGAGGTGAACACCACCCACTGGTAGCGCCCGTCGACCAGACCCTTGACCGCGCGCTCCATCTGGGCGGGGCTGCGCGGGGGCTCGACCGCGATGGTCGGCACCTCCATCGGAATGGCGCCGTGCGTGACGAGTCGTTCGCTCATCTCCGCGGCCTGGTCCTTGGTGCGCGGCACCAGCACGGTCCAGCCGTACAGCGCGCGCGACTCCCACCAGGACATCTTCGAGCGCTGCGCGACCACTTTGCCGATGGTCACCACCAGGGGGCCGACCAGCTCGGAGGCCGCGCTGTTCAGCGTGGCCAGCGTGGCCTCGATGGTGCGCTGCTGCCGGGTGGTGCCCCGCACTGTCACCGCGACCGGCGTCTGCGGCGCCATACCGTGCTCGACCAGAGCACTCGCGGTCTCGGCGAGATGCCCGGAGGTCGCGTGCAGCACCAGCGGGCCCGGCGCGGCCGCCAGAGCGGCCCAGTCGACCTCGCCGCGCACATCCGCCTCGGTGTGCCCGGAACCCAGCGCGATGCCGGCGTAGCTGGGCACCGCGGAGCCGTTGGGCAGGCCGGGCAGGACCTCGAAGACCATGTGCGAGCGGGTGACGGCGTTGACCTCGGCGATCACCGAGTCGGTGGTCAACGGGTCGCCCGCGACCACACGCACCACGTCGTGCCCGGCACGCGCTTCGGCGATCAGCGTCTTGGCCACCTCGGCGGGTTCGCCGAGCGCGGGTCGCACGTCGACGGGACGTTCCCCGTCCGGGCCCGGCTCCACGGCGGTGCCGATCAGGGCGAGCACGCCTTTGTCGACGTCCGGGTCGGTGAACGCCAGCGTCGCCCGTCCGATGACCTCACGCGCACGCACCGTGAGCAGCGCCGGGTCACCGGGACCCGATCCGACGAAAAGGATGCGACCGGGGTGCTTCTTCGCGGCTCGGCTCATGCCTGCACCTCGCTTGCGCTCGGCTCCGGCAAACCCGAGGGCACGGTGCCTGTGCTTCGCTGGCTCATCGGCTGTTCTCCATTGGGCTGGGGTTGGGCAAGTCTGTGGCGGGCGAACTCACCGCCCGGGTGGGGGAACCGTCGTCCGGTTCGGTGGCGAGCAACTCGCGCGCACCCATGTCGAGCAACTCGCGGGCGAGCGCGCGGCCGAGCTCTGCCGCGTCGGCCGGGGCGCCGACCACCGACGCCCGCAGTACGTCGGATCCGTCGACGGCCGCGGCGCACGCGCGCAGCGACAGCTCGTCCACGATCCGCCCCTCGTCGTCGAGCGATTCGACGACCTCGGCGAGCGCACCGATCGGCGCGGTGCAGCCCGCTTCCAGTTCGGCCAGCAGGGACCGCTCGGCGATCACCGAGGCCCGGGTGGCCGCGTCGTCCAGCCCGGACAGGATCTCCACCAGGGCGGCGTGGTCACTGCGGCATTCCACCGCGAGCGCGCCCTGGGCGGGAGCCGAGAGCATCTGCACCGGCTCCAGCGCCTCGGTGACCGCGTCCAGCCGGTCGATGCGGGCCAGTCCGGCTCTGGCCACCACGACGGCGTCCAGCTCGCCTTCGCTGACCTTGCGCAGCCGGGTGTCCAGGTTGCCGCGCAGCGGGACGACGTCCAAGCCGAGCCCGAGCGCTCGCAGCTGGGCGGCGCGCCGGGGCGCGGAAGTGCCCACCTTGGCGCCCGCGGGCAGCTCACCGAGCACCAGTCCGTCGCGCGCGACCAGCGCGTCGCGCGGGTCCTCCCTGGGCGGGATGGCGGCGATGGTGAAGCGCGGGTCCTGCGCGGTGGGCAGATCCTTGTAGGAGTGCACGGCGATGTCGATCGCGCCCGCCGCCAGCTCGTCGCGCAGCGCGGAGGTGAACACGCCGACGCCGATCTTCTGCACCGGGTCCGACGACAGATCACCGGCGGTCTTGATGACGACCAGCTCGGCGGGCTGCCCGGCCGCGATCAGCGCGTCGCGCACCGTGCCCGCCTGGGTGAGCGCGAGCAGGCTGCCGCGGGTGCCGATCCGCCACGGGGCGCGGGTGCCGTCCGCGGTCGCGTTGCCTTCTTGGTGGACCATGGTCATGCCGTCTGCCCCTGTTCCTCGCCGCGATGGCCTGCGGTGAAATCGTCGGCCAGCGCGATCTCCCCGTCGCTGAGCTCGGCGTGATCGCCGGCAAGCGTGGTGATCTCCATCGGCGCGGCGACCGCCTGGGCCGCACCGGGCTTCAGTTCGAACAATTCGCGCAGCGCCTCGGCGTAGCTGTCGCCACCCGGCGTGGACGCGAGCTGCTTGACCCGCACCGTCGGCGCGTGCAGCAGCTTGTCGACCACCCGGCGCACCGTGCGCGCGACCTCGTCGCGTTCCGGGTCGGCGAGGCCGGGCAGCCGCGAATCCAGCCGGAGCAGTTCGGCCTCGACCACCTCGGCGGCGCGCTGGCGTAGCGCGGCCACCGTGGGGGTGACTTCGGCCATCCGCTGTCCGGCCAGATATCTGGCCAGTTCGTCGGCGACGATCGACCGGGCGGCCGCGGTGTCGTCGGCGGCGGCGCCCGCGGCCGGATCGCGCTGCAACGTCTCGATGTCGATGAGCGTGACACCGGGCAGGCCGGTCACAGCGTGCTCGACGTCGCGCGGCAACCCCAGATCGCAGAACACCAACGGCCGCTCCACCGTGGCTTCCTCGCCGCGCTCGCGGTCGGTGAGCGCGCGGTGGGTGTCGGCGAGCGTCACGACCGCGCCGACCGCGCCGGTACAGGTGACCACCACGTCGGTGGCAGCCATCGCCTCGGTGAGCCGCGACAGCTCCATCGCCTCGGCCTCGACGCCGTGCGTGCGCGCGGTCTCGGCGAGTCTGCGAGCCCGCTCGATGGTGCGGTTCACCACGATGATCCGGCCGATCCCGGCGCGTGAGAGATGCGCGACCGCGAGCCCGCCCATCGCCCCGGCGCCGACCACCGCGGCGGTCCGCCCGGCCAACGGGCCGAGAACCTGCTGCGCGCGGTCCAGCGCGACCGACACCACCGACGCGCCCGCGCGGTCGATGCCCGTCTCGGCGTGCACCCGCTTGCCGACCCGCAGCGCGTGCTGCGCCAGCTCGTGCAGGGTCCGTCCGACCGCGCTCTGCGCGTCGGCGGAGGCGTAGGCGCCGCGGATCTGGCTGAGCACCTGTTGCTCGCCGACGACCATCGAATCCAGGCCGCTGGCCACCGCGAACAGGTGCTCGGCGGCGGCCTCGGAGTAGCGCACATAGGCATGCTTGGTCAGATCGGGCATCGGCAGGCCGGAGTGCTTGGTCAGCAGGTCGCCGATCTCGGCGAGACCGCCGTGGAAGGCGTCGACCACCGCGTAGACCTCCACCCGGTTGCAGGTGGACACGATCATCGCCTCGGACACATGACTGGAGGCGATCAGCCGGTCGATCAGCTTCGGCCGGTCGGCGTCGGTGACGGCCACCTTCTCCAGCACGGGAACCGGCGCGCTGCGGTGCGAGATGCCGACGAGGAGAACGCTCATGCTGTGACCTTTCCGGCATGAGCGGGACCCTGCGTGGTCACGCTGCGCCGCCTCCTCCAGGCCTGACCGCTCATGCCGCCACCGTCCCGGCACGGACGGAATGCTCGGCCGTGCTGTGCTGCATGATTCGCTCGCTGCGCTCACTCATGGTGTGACCACCGATCCCTTGCTGCTTGGCTCCGTTGCCGTATGCGAGGTTGTCGTATGCGGGGTTGTCGAGTGCTGGAGTGCCGGATGCGCCTGCGCCGGGTGCGGGGTCGGCAGGCGGTGGGCGATGCGGCCGGATCCGGCGTGCGCGACCTCCGGCAGCGGGGCCTGCTCGGCGTTGCGCACCCGTTCGAACGACAGCATCTGCATCTCGACGGCCAGGTCGACGCGCCGGACTTCGACGGTCGCCGGTGCGACCAGCTCACAGGGCGCGAAGCTCAGGATCGACTGCAGGCCCGCGGCGACGAGCCGGTCGCACACGTCCTGGGCCGCGTCGTCGGGCACCGTGATGACCGCGATGGTCGGCTCCAACTCGGCGACCGCCGCGGCCAGCTCGGCCACGTCGCGCACCACCAGGCCCGCGACCGGCATGCCGATCACCTCGGGGTCGCTGTCGAGAATGCCGACCACGGTGAAACCGCGTCGCTGGAACCCGCCGTAGCCGACCAGGGCGCGGCCCAGATTCCCGGCGCCGACCAGCACGACGCGGTGGCCCTGCGACAAGCCGAGCACGTCCTCGATCCGGGAGCGGAGCTTGGCCACGTCGTAGCCGACGCCGCGAACCCCGTTGGGGCCGAGGAAGGAGAGATCCTTGCGCAATTTGGCCGAATTGACACCCGCCGCGACAGCCAGTTCCTCACTCGATACGATGGCAACACCGTCGTCGGCCAACATGGCGAGGACCCGGAGATAGGTAGCCAGCCGCGCGACAGTGGCCTGCGGGATGTCCTTCTGCAGAGCCCTGCCGGAGACGCCGCTCGGCGCCTCATGCTGCTCTGTCACGTCGTCGGCTCCTCGTCCCGGGCCTCGGGCTCCGGTTCGTCGCTCGACCCGCTGCACCGGGGACGGTCCGGTGCCAGGGTGTCGAAGTTTCGGATTTCGGGGCGGCTCCGCAGCCTCGGCATGCGGGTCGCGTGCCACCACCGTAACTGCTTGTGAAGCCCTGCACAAAGTCGGTGAAATTGGCCTCATTTTCCGCCGCGACCAGCACAGCGGCCGAATCGGACGCGAAACGGCGCGCTCAGCGCTTCAGGTCCGCCCGCAATCGGGTCTCGTCCACATCGAAATAGCTGTGTTCGCGGCCGTCGAGCAGGACGACGGGAAGCCGGTCGCCGTACTCCGCGCGCAGGCCAGGGTCGGTAACGGCGACTTCGTCGACGTCGACGGTCCCCGGTTCGATACCGAATTCGGCGCAGATCACGCGCAGCTGTTCCAGTGCTGTCGCACACAGTCCACAGCCCGTGCGAGTCAGCAATGTCACCGAATGTGTGGGATTGGTCATGACCGGAATTTAATCCGCGGGCCGCACGCCGGGGCGGCCCGGTACGCGCCACGCGATTGTGTCGCGCGCCGCCTTCTGCCGTGACTGTCGGCTCATCCGGCTACTGTTGACATGGTTCGCGCGACGGGCGGAGGTACTGGTGCCGGAACGATCGAAGGTGGCGAGGGCCGGATTCATCGCGGGACGGTTCGGTGAGTTTCCGGCACGGTGGAACCTGAGCCAGATGGGCCAGGGATTGCAGGACCAGCTCGCCCGCATCTCGCGCAGCCCTTTCGGCCCGAGTGAAGAGGAATTGCGGGCCAATCTGGCCGGTGAGGCGAGCGCCGACGCGGCGCTGACCCTGCATGACGCCGAACTCGCCGCGGGCGAGTTGGAGACCGTCGGCCCGGAGGCCCCGCGCGACCTCACCGCGGCGGCGTTCTTCGACGTCGACAACACCATGGTGCAGGGCGCGTCGATCGTGCATTTCGCTCGCGGTCTGGCCGCGCGCAAGTACTTCAAGACCTCCGATCTGGTGGACGTCGCCTGGAAACAGGTGAAATTCCGGGTCACCGGCAAGGAGAGCAGCACCGATATGGCCAGCGGCAAGGAGAAGGCGCTGGCGTTCATCGCCGGGCGCTCGACCGCCGAGCTGGCCGCGCTGGGCGAGGAGATCTACGACGAGATCATCGCCGACAAGATCTGGCCCGGAACGCGCGCGCTGGCCCAGATGCACTTGGACGCGGGCCAGCAGGTGTGGCTGGTGACCGCGACTCCGGTGGAGCTGGCGCAGGTGATCGCGAAGCGGCTCGGGCTCACCGGGGCGCTGGGCACGGTGGCCGAGAGCGTGGACGGGACGTTCACCGGGCGGCTGGTCGGCGACATCCTGCACGGCCTCGGTAAGGCGCACGCCGTGCGCACGCTGGCCATTCGCGAGGGCCTGAACCTCAAGCGGTGTACCGCGTACTCCGACAGCCACAACGACGTGCCGATGCTCTCACTGGTCGGCACGGCCGTGGCGATCAACCCCGATTCGGATCTCCGCGAAGTCGCCAAGAACCGCGGCTGGGAGATCCGCGACTTCCGCACCGGCCGCAAGGCCGCCAAGATCGGCGTGCCCACCGCCCTCGCCCTGGGCGCGGCGGGCGGCGCGGTCGCCGCGGCAGTTACACGCCGACGCGACGGGAGCTAGCCGTTACCCCGTGAAGACGTTGCGGCGCTTGGTGAGCAGCTTGTAGAGCGTCTGCTGGATGGTCTCGCGGACCTGGTCGGTGACCTCGAACATGGTCATCGGGTCGTCGGCGGCCTCCGGCTCGTAGGGCGTGGTCGGGATGGGGGTGCCGAATTCGATGTACCACTTGGACGGCAGCGGCACCGCGCCGAGCAGACCCAGATGCGGGAACAGCGGCGTCACCGGGAAGTACGGCAGGCCGAGCAGCCGGGCCAACGGCTTCAGATCGGCCAGCTTGGGGTAGATCTCCTCGGACCCGACGATGGAGCACGGGATGATCGGCACGCCGGTGCGCACCGCCGCGGCCACGAAGCCGCCGCGGCCGAAGCGTTGCAGCTTGTAGCGATCGGTGTACTGCTTGCCGACGCCCTTGAACCCTTCCGGGAACACGCCGGTCAGCTCGCCGGAGCGCAGCAGCCGTTCGGCGTCCTCCCGGCAGGCCAGTGTGTGGCCCGCTCGGCGGGCCAGCACCCCGAGCACCGGCGTCTCGAAGATCAGGTCGGCCGCGAGCAAGCGCAACGCACGCTGCTTCGGGTGGCGGTCGTGCACGGCCAGTTGCAGCATCAGGCCGTCCAGCGGCACGGTGCCCGCGTGGTTGGCCACGATCAGCGCGCCGCCCGCCTCCGGGAGGTTGTCCATTCCGCTGACCTCCACCCGGAACCACAGGTCCGACAGCGGCCGCAGGGCGGGCAGGATGACCGACTCGAGCAGATGCTCGTCGAAACCGAACTCGTCGACCTGATAATCGCCGGTGAGCCTGCGGCGCGCGAAATCCGCGGTCTTGGTGATCTGCTTGCCGAGCGCGCCGCGCAGCATCCCCGACAGCGACAGCGGCGCGGCGGGCGTCACCGCCGCGCGGCGCTCGACCAGCGAGGTCACCGGACTCGGCGCGGCCAGGCGTCGTGGCGCAGGCCGCCGGCCCGCCTCGATCTGAAGGTCGTGGAGTTGGATGACTTTCGCTACGTCATTCATTGGTGTGTGCTCCCGTACCGGCCCCGAGCAGGCCGAGCAGTTTGTGTTCTGCGGCGTCGATCCAGGCTGGATCGACCACGGGCCGCAACGCTGCGCCCCCGATGAAGTCGTCGAACGCCTGCACTGTCGTCCAGCGCGGCACGAACCCGAGTTCGGTGCGCATGCGCGTGGTGTCCAGGCCACAACCGAAGTGGAAATAATCGAGCTGTTCGGCGGAGAACTCCCGCATCACCGGGCCCATGAGCAGGCGACCAGCGGTGCGGAACACCGTGAACGGAACGGGCAATTCGATCCGGCCCGCCCGCCGGACCGCCTGGGACAGCGACAGCGCGCCGTCGCCCGCGATGTTGTACGTGCCGCCTGCCGTCCGCCGCGCCGCGTGCGTCAGCGCGGCCACGGCGTCTTCCTCGTGCAGCAGCTGCATCCTGGCGTCCCGGCCGAATACGGTGGGAGTCACCGGCGAACGCAGATATTGCACGCCGCGAGCGGCCAGCCGCGGGCCGACGATGGGTGCGAATCGCAAAATGGACGCGGCGATATCGGGACGGCGCCGGGCGAGCCCGCGAACGTAACCCTCTATATCGATCAGGTCGCGGGCAAACCCGCCACGCGGCGGTGTACGCGCGCTCATTTCCTCGCTGAATTTCGCGGGATCCTTCGCACTGCACCCGTACACCGCCGACGAGGACCGCAGGACCACCCGGCGCACCGAAGACACCTTTTGGCACACCGCGAACAGCTGCATCGCGCCGAGGACGTTGTGATCCTTCATCACCGCGCGACCGCCGCCCGCGGGCGGGCGGGTCAGCAAGGCGGTGTGCACCACCGTGTCCACCTCGCCACCATCGATCACCTTACGGATCAACGGATTTCGGATGTCCGCTCGCACGAATTCGGCGCGGCCCATGCGCCGCTGCAGCTCTCGGCTCGGCGTCATGGTGTCGACGGCGAGAATGCGCTCGATCCCGGGATCCTGGGCGAGCCGGGCGACGACCGTGCCACCGAAGAAGCGGCTGGCTCCAGTGACCAGCACGACCTTCGGCGCGTTTCCTTCCCGACCCGCAGAACCCACCGGCACCCGCTTTCCCTTGCCAGCCGCCCTTGTGATTATTCCCAGTGCCTAGCGTAGCGGCTGCCTACCCGCTCACCGAGAGTATTAACCAGGATCTAACGATGACTTCAGTCACGTGATACAAACGACGATTGCAAAATTTCGAATTTCAAACAAAAGAGCCCGTCACCTAGTGGTGACGGGCTCCCGCAGCTATCACGCAGCGAAGTCTTACTTGCCGAGTTTGCGCCGCTGCACACGCGTACGGCGAAGCAGCTTGCGGTGCTTCTTCTTCGACATGCGCTTGCGGCGCTTCTTGATCACAGAACCCATAGGGTTGTCCTCGCGTTCTCTCTACTCGGCGCGCACGCTGCCCGTGCGCGATTGCCGGACGCCCGTCCGCCGAGTCCCCGGCCGACGGGCCGGGGTCACTCGGCAAGCTCACGCCCCGTGTCCGCGCCGCCGGATACCACGGGGCAACGAACAGCGATGCCACCGGCGGGCGAACACGAACCGAGGAACTATCGTACCGGCACTCCCCAGTGGTCCCGAAACCGCCTCATCCGGCGTCGAAATAGGACGTTTCCAGATAGTCGTGCACCGCCTTGGCGTGCACCCGGAACGATCGGCCGACGCGCACGGCGGGCAACTCGCCCGAGTGCACCAGCCGGTAGACCGTCATCTTGGACACCCGCATCAGATTCGCCACTTCGGCGACGGTGAGAAACTGGGTGCCGCCGCCGAGCACGGATTGCCCCTGTGTCGCGGCCTCACGCTGTGTACGGGAATTCCCCCGACCGCCCGCGGGACCGGAGCCGCCGGACCCTCCGGAATTCGCAGACATCTTGTTCGCAGACATCATTGCACCATTGACCTCCGGCACGTCCGCGCCGCCGGCTTCCCCACCGGCGGAACAGACACGCACGTGCTCCTTGAAGCTTAGCGGGACCAGTGGTGTTACTGCGACGGGAGTGAGAAATCGGGTTTTCCGATTTGAAACAGACCGGTCACTCCGCTGACGCGCCCTGTTCGAGCGACCTTTCCTTGGCCGCCAGGAGGGCTTCGTAGAACGCCGAGCGTAGTCCTCCACGCTCGAGTTCGCGGATCGCCGCCGCGGTGGTGCCCGCCGGCGAGGTCACCGCGGCGCGCAGTTCCGCGGCGGTCTGCGTGGAACTGTCGAGCAGGGCGGCCGAGCCGACCATGGTCTGCACGACGAGCTGGGTGGCCACGTCCCTGGTGAGCCCGAGCCCGACGCCCGCCTCCACCATGGCCTCCACCACCAGGAAGAAATAGGCGGGCCCCGATCCGGACACCGCGGTGACCGCGTCCATCTGGCTCTCCGCCACGATGACCACCTTGCCGACCGCGCCGAGCACCTCGGTCACCAGTTCCAGATGCTGCTCGCGCGCGTAGCGGCCCGGCGCGAGGACGCTCATGCCCTGCCCCACCAGCATCGGCGTATTCGGCATCACCCGGACCACCGGGAACCCGGCGGGCATCTTGCCCTCCAGCCGGGCGGTCGGCACACCGGCCACCAGTGAGACCAGCACTTGATCGCGGTCGCTGCCGATCTCCGCCTTGCCCAGCGGAGCGAGCACCGCGTCTACGTCGTTCGGTTTCACCGCGATCACCAGCAGATCCGCGCCGATCGCGGCATCCGCCAAGTCGTCGGTGACCCGGATGCCGAAGCGTTCGGCGAGCTGATGGGCCCGCTCCCGATGGGTCTCCACGACGACCAGGTCCTTGGTCAGCCGCCCGGACTCCAGCAAACCGGCGACCAACGCCTCCCCGATGCGCCCGCCACCGATCACCGCAATTCTCGTCATGGGCCTCAAGGCTAGACGGCGCGCGCCGGAACTCAGCGCTGGGGAACGAGCGCCAGCTGACGACTCTGCGCGACGACCGCGCCGGTGGCGTCGAGCACCAGCTGGTCCTCGTCGAACATGCGCCCGCCCACCTCGTGTGTGGTGGCGATGATCCGCAGCCAGCCCGGCGCGGGCCTGCGGCGCAGGTAGGTGGTCATCTGCACGGTGGGCGCCCAGCCGAAGTGGCCCAGGTTCATCGGCACCGGCGGGCTCATGTCGGCGCTCATCATGGCGAAGTACATCGCGACGTCGGGGTCCTGTTCGTCGCCCGGCCGCGGCCGGATCCACATCCGCAGACGCGGTTCGCCCTTTTCTCCGTCGAGGAAGCGGGCCCACTCGCGATCGAGGTAGATCTCGGCGCCTCGGCCGACGTGCACGATGTCGCCCATCTGGGAACCGGGCTCGTAGCCGACGGCGTCGGCGGGCGGCTGCACGGGCATGTCGGAGTGCTGCGGCGCGTAGCTCGGTTCCGCGTCGTCGAGACGGCTGAAGGTCAGCGCCGTGCGCACCAGGACGCGGCCGTCCTGAATCAGGTCGGCGTCGGCCAGGCAGATCTGGCGACCGATCTTGCGGACGCGCACCTCGTACTCGACCTCACCGGGGTTCGGGGCGCCGAGGAAGTCGGAACTCGCGGCGATCGGAGCCATGCCGACCAGAGCCGGATCGGAGGCGCGCAGCCACTCCGTGGCCGCCGCGGCGCTGCCCGCGACCATCGTCCCACCGTGCACCTTCGGGCCGATGGTCCAGATGTCGTCGATGACACCCAGATAGCGTCCGGTCTCCGCGGTGGCGGGCGATACATCGCGCACCGCGCACACCCGGCTGAACGGCGCGTCGGTGGTGGCCGCCGGGCCGAACTCGGCCGTCAGCTCCATCGTCATCCTCACTCCTGTCCGTCGACCTGCACCCGATGGCGTCGTTCGCGGGTGCGGCCCAACGTCGCCGGGGTTCGTACAGCGTACAACGCACGCCGTGGCGAACCGCATCGCCGTATGGCGCAGAAGCGACGAGCGTCACATCGGACGGTCGGGCGACCTCCGGCTCGCGCCGGCAGGGGTGGGCGCGGCGGCCACGACCAAGTGCTTGCGGGCGAAGGCCAGCGTGCGGTGCAGCATCTCGGCCCGCTCCTTGGTGGTGCGCGCGTTCTGGGTGTTGATCTCGGCGACGACCTGGCCGCTGAAGCCGGTACGGACCAGGTTCGCGCACACCTCGACGCACGGTTGGGTGCCCTCGCCGGGAACGAGATGCTCGTCGTGCGCGGCGCCCCGGCCGTCGGCCAAGTGCAGATGAGCCAGACCCGAGCCCATCCGCGCGGCCAGCGCCAAGGGATCGACTCCGGCGGTGGCGGTGTGCGACAGGTCCAGCGTGTAGTGGCGGAAGCCGGTATCGGTCGGGTCGTAGGAGGGGCTGAACGCGGTGACCGCGGGGCCGGGACCGCCACGGCGCTCCAGCCGTTTCACCGCGCCTTCGCGTCGGCCGAACAGCGTGTCGGCCCGCATCGGGAACATATTCTCCACCGCCACGATCACCGGGCTGTTCTCCTCCAGCTCGGCCACCTGCGCGGCGAACCCCGCCGCGTAGCGGCGCTGCCAGCGGAACGGCGGATGCACGACCACAGTGCTCGCGCCCAGCGCCTCGGCGGTGTGCACACTGCGCTCCAGTTTGGCCACCGGGTCCGACCCCCACACGCGCTGCGAGATCAACAGGCACGGCGCGTGCAACGCGAGCACCGGAACGTCGTACTTGTGCGAGTAGGCCTGCACGGTGGCGATGCTCTGGCTGGCGGGCTCGGCCCACACCATCAGCTCGACGCCGTCGTAGCCCAGCTCGGCGGCGTACCGGAACGCGGCCTCCGTGTTCTGCGGGTACACCGAGGCGGTCGAGAGCCCCACCCGGATCGGGCGCGTCCGGGCCACGCCGTCGTCTTCGCCCGGCGGACCGGCGCCTGCGCGCGACCCCGCCCCGGTCTCGTTCGCTTGTCCGATATTCGCCACGACTGCTCCCTGCTCAGTTCGTACTGAGAAGAAAGGCCAGTGGCCCCAGCGTGACGAAGATGCCAACGACGACGGCGATCACAGTGCTGAGGATGTCGTCGGTCCTGCGCAGAATCCGCACGAGGGCCACCAGGCCGAGAATCACGATCATCGCCAGCGCCAGCGCCACCCAGGGAAGCATCTCCCACATGCGTTCGAAGCCCTTGAACAGCAGCATGCCCGCGACGGCGGCGCCGGTGCTCTGACCGCCGAGGATCATCCATTGGCGCCGGTTGTCGTCGTCCTCCGTCTTCTTGGCCGTCCTGGACCGCCGCGACGCGGCCCGGGTGGCGCGAGGTTCGTCGGGGAGATCGTCCTCGTCGTCCTCGTCCAGCTCGATCGGCTCGTAGACGTCGGTGACGCCGTCCATTTCCGCGACGTCGACGGCGGCGCGCCCTCCGCGCCCGCGCCGTTGCGCTGCCCCGCGCTCGGCCCGGTCGACGCCATCGCGCAACAGGTCACCCGCGACCGTCTGGCCGGAGAGCAACTGCTGGTCCTGGCTGGCCAGCGACCACGCGGCGGTCGAAAGGCCGCCGGATTCCGGCGCGGCGTCGGGCTGCGGTTTGTGCCGCCGCGCGGACCAGGCCGGGAGACCGTTCTCGCCGACGCCCTCGCGGCGGGCCGGTCGGCGATGCCCCTCCGGCTGTGGGTCTGGAGGAGCGGGCCTGCCCGGCTTCGGTCGCGGGTCGGGTGGCGGCGGGAGCGGCAGCGGTTCCGATTCCGGGGCGAAGCCGCCGGTGGACGGTGACCAGGCCGCGGTGGACGGGCCGAGATCCTCGGCCGCTTCCGCCGCTCTGCGCCTGGCCGCGCGACCACCTCTGGCGCCGTTGCGCTCGGGAAGGGGCGAGCGGCCGAAGGCGGGCTCGTCGAACTCCGCGTGGCTGCTGCGCCCCGGCTCGCCGAAACCGCGATCGGGCGGCGCGCCGCCGCCGAACGGCTCGGGTGAGACATCGTGCCACGAGCGGACCTCGGTGGCCTGCTCGTCGGATTCCTCCCGCCTGCGCCTGCGCCCCGAACGCGGAGGCGTCTCGGGCAGCGGGTCGGGCACGTACGGAACGGGGGCGGCCGAGAACAGGTCGGACACCGGGGTATCGGGCGACAGCGGATCGAACGACGTGCCGTGCCGCGCGGAAGGCATCTCCCGGCCTGGCATGACCCGGCTGGATCGCCCGGGCGGCGGATCGGCCTGCGGCGGGTCGGGCTCCGCGTAACCGGCCAGCGGGTCGTACATCGAGATCGGGCCCGATATGGGCGAATACGACGACAGGTCGGGCTGCGGGTCGGGCGAGTAGGACACCGGCTCCGGCGCGGGCGGATCATACGAGGGCGGCGCGTACGCCTGCTCGTCGGCGCCGGCGTCGGGCGCCGCGTGCGCGGAGTGACCGCCGCCTTCCCGGATGACCGGCAGGTCGCCGGTGAGTTCGGCGACGGAGATGCCGCGCCCACTGCGGCGGCGTCTACCACCACCGGAAGAGGCGCCGCTCTGCTGGCCGTTGCGCGCCAGCAGCTCCGCGACCGACAACTGTTTGGAGTCCTCACTCATGACGACACCGTCCCGATCGAGCCCGGCGCCGGGGCGCCGCTGCCGGACGCCGGCCGACCGTCTCCGGTCGCCGAGCCCGCTGAGTACGTTGCTTCGGGTCCACCATTCATATCGGTATCCAGTTTGCGCAGGATGAGCCCTTCACGCAGCGCCCACGGACAAATCTCCAAGGAATCCAGCGAAAGTGCCCGCATACTCGCCTCCGCGACCAACGCACCGGCCACCAATTGCTGTGACCGATCGGAACTTACGCCTTCCAATTCTGCACGGTCCGCCGCGGTCATCCGCGAGATGAACGCAATCAGTTGGCGCAGGCCCGAGCTCGTGAGTGTACGGCGCACCCGCGGGCCTGCCGCCGAGGGCGCCGCTCCGGTCAGCCGGGCGAGGGACCGGAACGTCTTCGAAGTGCCGACGGCGAGATCGGGCTTACCCGGCTCGAGCAGCTTCTTCGCCGGTACCACCAGCTCGGCGTCGAGCCAGTCGCGCAGCACCGCCACCCGGCGCTTGCCGGGCGGATCCTCGCGCAGCCATTCCCTGGTCAACCGGCCCGCACCGAGCTGTAAAGAGAGCGCGACGTCGGGTTCCTCATCGCCGCCGTTGGTCATTTCCAGCGAGCCGCCGCCGATGTCCAGGTTGAGGATGCGCCCGGCGCTCCAGCCGTACCAGCGGCGCACCGCGAGAAAGGTCAGCCGCGCCTCGTCGACGCCGGTCAGCACCCGCAGGTCGACGCCGGTCTGCGCGCGCACGCGGCCGAGGACCTCGTCGGAGTTGGCCGCCTCCCGCAGCGCGGAGGTGGCGAACGGCATCAGTTGGACGCATCTGGAGGTCTCGGCGATGCTGGCGAATTCGGCCACGGTGTCGATCAGCCGCTGCGCGCCCGCTTCGGTGATGCACCCCGCGTCGTCGATGTTCTCCGCCAGCCGCAAGGTGGCTTTCGTCGAGCTCATCGGCAAGGGATGACCGCCACGGTGCGCGTCCACCACGAGCAGGTGAACGGTATTGCTTCCGACATCGAGTACCCCAAGCCGCACATGAACACGGTACTGGGTGATCCGGCACTACAACCCAGGCGACTTAACTGTTAGCGTCGTATTTCGTGACGGTAGGCGCATCCCCGAGCAGCCCGACCCGGCCCCGACCAGCGGGGAAGATCGACCCAGCCCCCGAAGTCGACCCCGACTTTCCCCGTGAATGGATCGAGTTCGTAGATCCGGCAAACGACGAGCATCTGATCGTCGCCGACCTGACCTGGCTGCTGTCGAGGTGGACGTGCGTCTTCGGTACCCCGGCTTGTCAAGGGATCCTGTCCGACCGGCCGGACGACGGCTGCTGCTCGCACGGCGCGTTCCTCTCCGACGAGGACGACCGGAAGAGGCTGGGCCGCGCCGTGAAGATGCTCACACCGCAGGACTGGCAACTGCGGGAGGAGGCGACCAACGCGCAGGGCAAGATCACCAAGAGCGGCTATCTGGAACTCGACGAGCTGGACGACGAGCCCGCGCTGCGCACGCGGCGGTTCGAGGGCGCGTGCATCTTCCTCAACCGTCCCGGCTTCGCCGGCGGAGTCGGCTGCGCCCTGCACACCATGGCGCTGCGGCGCGGTATCGAGCCGCTGGAGGTCAAGCCGGACGTGTGCTGGCAGCTGCCGATCCGCCGCACCCAGGACTGGGTGGACCGGCCCGACGGCGTGCAGATTCTCCGTACCGTGATCACCGAGTACGACCGCCGCGGATGGGGGCCGGGCGGGGCCGATCTGGACTGGTACTGCTCGGGCTCCCCCGACGCCCATGTCGGCAGCAAGCCGGTGTGGCAGTCCTACGCTCCCGAGCTGACCGAACTGATCGGCGCGCCCGCGTATGCCGAACTGGCCCGGCACTGCAAGCGCCGCGAGGGCCTGGGCTTGATCGCCGTCCACCCGGCGACGGTGCACGCCGACCGTATGCGCGATTGCGCGGATCCGTTCGCCTGAGGGTTTGCCGGTCGAGCGCTCGGTCGGGAGGCCGTGGGCTGCCCGGTTCGGCGGGTGGTTCACCCCGTCGCCATGCGAGCTTTACCCGGATCGGGTTTGATGTGCCGTTATGTCCAAGAAACTTCTCACCGTGGCGACCATCGCCCTGGGCGCCGCCCTCTCGCTGACCGGAGTAGCCCACGCCGAGCCGAACGGCGATCCGCACAAGTTCTACGACTTCACCACGGAGTTCGTGGCGGCCACCGACCCGGCCGCGGTCAACGCCAAGGCCGCGGGCAAGCTCCTGATCGCGAGTCCATACGGCACCTCGCACACCATCGCCTGCCGTGGCACCAACGCCGCGGACCTCTACGACTGCATGCAGGAAGACGATCTGGGCTGGATCACCCTGCAGAAGACCGAGACGCCGCTCGGCACCACCTGGATCTACTTGCCGTAGCCGCCTCTGCGCGTCTTCAGGCCGTACTGGTCGGGAGCGCGAAATTTGCGTTCATGTCCTGCGTTGGATGCCACGCACGTTCTGGGCGTCCCCGGCGAGTTACCCATGTGCTCACGAAATCGGTTGTTACGTTTCGTGAGCACATGGGGCGTCGGCGTGGATGGAGGCCGGAACCGACCTCGCTTGTGGGGTTTACGCTTCGAGTTTGTAACCGAGGCCGCGCACGGTGACCAGGTGTTCCGGCTTGGCCGGGTCCGCCTCGATCTTCGAGCGCAATCGCTTGACGTGCACGTCCAGGGTCTTGGTGTCGCCGACGTAGTCGGCGCCCCACACGCGGTCGATCAGCTGGCCGCGGGTGAGCACCCGCCCGGAGTTCCGCAGCAAGTATTCGAGCAGGTCGAACTCCTTGAGCGGCAAAGTGACCGGCTTGCCGTTCACCATCACGGTGTGCCGGTCGACGTCCATCCGGACCGGACCTGCTTCCAGCACGCCGCTCTCGTTGGAGCCTTCCAGCTCGTCGCCCGCGCCGCGGCGCAGCACGGCCCTGATGCGCGCGATGAGCTCGCGCGCGGAATACGGCTTGGTGACGTAGTCGTCGGCGCCCAGTTCCAGGCCGACCACCTTGTCGATCTCGCTGTCGCGCGCGGTGACCATGATCACCGGGACGCCGCTGCGGGTGCGCAACTGCTTGCACACGTCGGTGCCGCTCATGCCGGGCAGCATGAGGTCGAGTAGGACGATGTCCGCGCCGGACCGGTCGAACTCGGCGAGCGCGGACGGCCCGTCACCAACCACGGTGACCTCGAAACCCTCCTTGCGCAGCAGGAACGCGAGCGGATCGGCCAGCGACTCCTCATCCTCGACGATCAGAACACTCGTCATCTGCGTGCCTCCACACCATTCGGTCGGCCCGGCCCGGCGGGACGCGGGCTTGTTTCTTTCATGCCCACCACGGCGCCGTCGTGGTCGTCGTCGGCGCCTGCTTCGTGGTGGGCGGGTATGCGCAAGGTGAACGTCGATCCGGTGCCCAACTTGCTCCACAGGGTGATTTCCCCGTTGTGGTTGGCGGCCACGTGTTTGACGATAGCCAGGCCGAGACCGGTGCCGCCGGTGGCGCGGGAACGCGCCTTGTCGGACCGGAAGAAGCGCTCGAACACGCGCTCCTGGTCTTCCTTGGCGATGCCGATGCCGCGGTCGGTGACCGCCATCGCCACGTGATCGCCGCGCAGCGAGCGGCTCACCGACACGTGGGAGCCGGCCGGTGAGTAGGCGATCGCGTTCTCCACCAGGTTGGACAGGGCGGTGACCAGCAAAGTTTCGTCGCCGAGCACCTCGAGTCCGCTCGGGCGGTCGGTGCTGACGGTGATTCCGGCGGCTTCGGCGGCGGTGCGGGAACGATCTACGGCCTGCATCACCACGGTGTCCACATCCACCACCTCGAGTTCGGGCAGTTTCTCCGCGCCTTGCAGGCGGGAGAGCGCGATGAGTTCGGTCACCATTTTGCCGAGGCGGCGCGATTCGCCGAGCACACGCTGACCGAAGTGTCGCACGGCCTCCGGGTCTTCGGCGGATTCCAGCAGAGCCTCGGCGAGCAGGCTCATCGCGCCGACGGGGGTCTTGAGCTCGTGACTGACGTTTGCGACGAAGTCGCGGCGGGTGGCCTCCATGCGGGCCTGCTCGGAATCGTCGTCGGCGAACAGCACGGTGAACGTGGTCTCCTCGCGCGAGAGCTGCCGGGCGACGCCGCGCACCGCGATGCGGCCGCGACCGGGGACCGGATTCTTCGCGGTCAGGTCGAACTCGGCGGATTCGCCGGTGGCGAGCACTTTCTCCACCGCAGCCCAGGCCCGCTCGTCGAGCAGGCGATTGCGGACCAGCCCGAGTTCCTCCGCGCGCGGATTGACCAGCACCACGTCGCGGTACTCGTCGACGACGGCGATCCCGCTCTCGGAAGCGAGCACGATGAGGTCGAGGACCTGGGACATGGTGAGACCGGACTCGGCCTGCCTGCGCGCGGCCTGCCTGGCATTCACATACGGGATCAATAGCCCGCCGACTGCCAGGCCGACGACAGCCGCCAAGATGGCCAGCAGCACGGCCTGGGGAACACTCACCCTTGAATCGTACGGTCGCCGACCGGTCGGCCAACGCGGGGTACACGAAGTTTCGCGCAGGTCATAGCCCCTTCCGGCCCCGTTAGCCGCATGTTTACGCGCTGTTCGACACGGCGTACCCGCTGCGTATTCACCGACCGGTCAGTCTGCGTGGTCGTCGGCTCCGGCCAGCGCCTCGTTCACCGCGCGGCCGTGTTTGTCCACCCAGTCGCCGAGGGCGTAGATCGGGACGAGCAGGTCCGCGCCCGCGGCGGTCAGTTCGTACTCGACGCGCGGCGGCGCCTCGGCGTAGCGGCGCCTGCGCACCAGCGTCATCCGTTCCATCCGGCGCAGCGTCTGCGTCAGCATCTTCTGACTGATCCCGCCGATGGCCGTGCGGAGCTCACCGGGACGCATGGGGCCCTCGCGCAGCAGGTAGACGAGCACCGGCAACCAGGAGTTGCCGAAGATGTCCACCCCCATCCGGGCCGGGCAGTCGGATTCGAAGTCGCCGTAGGGCGCGAATTCCACCCGTTCGGCGGTGATCGGTTCTGCGCTCACTGCTCCAGCTTGCCAGCGCCGTTGCGCACCCCAGAGTGCCTATCGGAGTTCCTAGCCTCGTCGCCGGAAACCTTTCGAGTCAGGAGTTCGGATGCGAATCGGAATCATCGGCGCGGGCGCGATGGCGCGGGCGCTCGGCGGCGGCTGGCGCGCGGCGGGTCACGAGGTGCTGGTCGGCGCCCGGAACGCCGGGGCCGCCGCGGAACTGGCGGCCGGGATCGGCGCACAGCCCGGAACGATCGGCGACGCCGCGGTTTTCGGAGATGTGGTGTTGCTCGCGTTACCGGTCCCCGCGTTGCCGGAAGTGCTGCGCGCCGTCGGTGAGCTGTTGACCGGCCGCACGGTGATCGACTGCACCAACGCCTTCGCCCCGGACGCCGCGGCGCCCGAGGGAATCACCGCGTTCGTCCTCACCGAGGACGCTGTCGCCGAACGGATCGCGGCGCAGGCGCCGGGGGCGAAAGTGGTGAAAGCGTTCAACCTCTGCGCCGCCGAGGTGTGGCAGGCGGCGGCGCGCGTCTTCGACGAGCGACGCTTGGCGGTGCCGCTCTGCGGCGACGACGCGGCCGCGGTGCGAGCGGTCGCGACGCTGGCCGAAGACCTCGGCGCACAACCATTCCCGGCGGGCGGGCTGCACCGGGCCCGGTACCTGGAAGCGACATCGGTATTCGCCGTCGGCCTCTGGTTCGCCGGGCACGACGTCCGTGCGATGTTTCCGCCCTTGGCGGCCGCGTTCGCCGTCGCGGACTGACTGCCGGGCGCTCAGGCCGGATCGGCCGCGTCGAGGTCCGCGAGCTTACGCTCCAGCACCACCCGCTCACGCTGGTTGCCGCAAAGGCCGAGGGCGCGCTCCAGTTCGGTGCGCGCCTCCTGCGTGCGTCCCAGCCGGACGAGCAGTTCCCCGCGGACGCTCGGCAGCAGGTGCGACCGCGCGAGCGCGTCGGTGGCCGCCAGCTCGTCCACGATCGGCAACGCCGCGGCCGGTCCCTGCGCCATGGCGACCGCCACCGCCCGGTTGAGGTCGACCACCGGCGACGGCGCGAGGCGGCCGAGCGCCTCGTAGACGAGCACGATGCGCTCCCAGTTCGTCTCCTCGACCGACGGGGCGACGGCATGGCATTCGGCGATCGCCGCCTGCAAGCCGTAGGCGCCCAGCCCCCGGCCCGCCTGCTCGGCGCGGGCCAGCGCCGCCCGGCCCCGGCCGATCGCCGCGCGGTCCCAGCGGCGGCGGTCCTGGTCTTCCAGCAGCACCGGCTCGCCGTCCGGCCCGGTACGGGCGGGGAAACGCGCCGCGGTGAGCTCGAGCAGCGCCAGCAGGCCGTGTACCTCGGGCTCCTCCGGCATCAGCCGGGCCAGCACCCGGGCCAGGCGCAACGCCCCGCTGGCGAGGTCGAGCCGGATCAGATCCGCACCGGAGCTGGCCGAGGACCCCTCGGTGAAGATCAGGTAGACCACACTGAGCACCGAGCCGAGGCGCTCGGCCCGCTCGTCGGCCGGAGGCACGGCGAACGGCACCCGGGCCGCCGCGAGGGTCTTCTTGGCGCGCGTGATCCGAGCCTGCACGGTGGCGGCCGGAACGAAGAACGCCTTGGCGATCTCGTCGCTGGTCAGACCGCCGACCACCCGCAAGGTGAGCGCCACCCGCGCCTCGCGCGACAGCACGGGATGACAGGAGACGAACATCAGCGCGAGCAGGTCGTCATCGATGCGGTCCGGATCCCACAGCACGTCCTGGGCGTCGCGGACGGGATCGACCGCGGCGCCACCCGAGACGGCGCCGCCCTCGCCCAGGTCCCGGGCGAAGGCGGCGTATCTCTCGTCGAGGGCCGAGCGCCGGCGGAACGCGTCGATCGCGCGGCGGCGGCCGACGGTGAGCAACCACCCGGCGGGATGGCGCGGCACCCCCTCCCGCGGCCACGTCACCAGCGCTTCGGCCAGCGCCTCCTGCGCCAGGTCCTCGGCCAGCGCGAAGTCGCCGGTGTAGCGGGCGAGCGCGCCGACGATCCGGGCCGACTCGATCCGCCAGACCGCGGCGACCGCCTCACGGCCGGTGTGGTCGCCCATCGCCCCTCGATCCGCTCAGAGCTGACCGGTGGCTTCGCGCCACGCCCGCTCCTTCTGGACCCACACATTGTCCTGTGGGAACTCGTCGATCGTGGGAACCCGGCGGATCTCGGTCTTGAAGCCGGGGCCGCTGATCGGCATCCGCTTGGCCCACTCGATCGCCTCCTCCTTCGACGCCACGTTGAGCAGGTAGAACCCGCCGAACAACTCCTTCGTCTCGCCGTACGGGCCGTCGGTGACGACGGGGGTCTCAGCGGAGTAGTCGACGACCACGCCCTCGGCGGCGTCCTCCAACCCCTCCGCCGCGAGCAGCACGCCCGCCCGGATCAGCTCGTCGTTGAATTTGCCCATGGTGTCGAGCATCTGGTCGAAGTCGGTGTTCACCATCGTGGCGTAGGCCTCGTCGGTGGCGCGCATGATCAGCATGAACTTCATCGTTGTCTCCCTCTGGCTGTCCGGGTCCCTGACCGGACCCTCTCACCCATAGGTCGAACGGGAGATCCAGACGATCGACACACGCGCGGAAATTTTTTTCCGGCCTGTTTCCACAGACCCGGTCGGAGCGTGCGCCCTCACCCATACCCCGCGGCGTCAACCTTGATGCGCGAGGGCGCACGCCCCGGTCTACCAGCCCGGATTTCCCCGAACCGGGACGTTGACGAAGCTCGGACGAGCGGGATCCAGCTCCAGATGCTGCGGCCGCAGGCCGGTGTCGATCAGCATCGGCAGAATCGGCAGGCCCTTGGGGAAGTTGCCCGCGTACACGTCGACGCGCAGGCGATGGCCCGGCTGCAGGAGCGCCTCGGTGGCGGGCAGCGCGATGTCCAGCGTGGTCACTTCGCCCGGGACCGTCGGCTGCCGCTGGTCGAGCGAGGTGTACGGCCGCGGGTCGGTGTAGTCGCCGTTGGCCGACTTGCTGCTGTTGGCCTCGTCGATCGCGCGCAGTGAGGCCATGAGTTGTCCCGAGGACAGCACGGTGGACTGCCCGTCCGGCGCGACGTCGTTCACGGTGACCACCCAGTAGCCGTCGGCCGTGTCCTGGACAGTGTTCAGCCGCACCGCGATCCGCCCGGAGATCGAGGTCGGCTCGGCGACCGGGGCGCTGGTGAAGGTCAGCCCGTTGAGTTCCTCGATCCTGGAGTCCTTGGCGCAACCGTCGATGACCGCCAGCACACCGGCGGTGCCCTGAGCCGCGTCGTTGGAGCACAGGCTGGTCAGGCCGGGCGCGACCGTCAGGCGGGCGGGCTCGCCGCTGCCCTCGGGGCTGAGCGAACCGTCGTAGACGCTCGCGGCGGTGCCGCTGGGCGCGGCCGACAGATACATCCTGCGGTGCACCGCCTGTGCCGGATCCGCCGTAGCGCTCGGCGCGGCGAAGGAGTCGGTGGTGATCCAGCCGCCGCCCTGTTGGCGCAGAGTGATCGGGCCGTATCGATCGATGCCGTTGTCGACGTCCTTGAGCCACTTGTCGAACCACGCGCGCTGTAGCACGTCCAGCCGCGGCGGCAGGCCCGGTTTGCCGTACTCGTTGCCCGAGTTGAGGTGGTAGGTGTTGCCCATCAGCAACTGCTTCTGGCCCGGCGGCAGCGGAATCTCGTTGTAGATCTTCGATTCCGAATAGGTGAACAGGTCGTGCCAGCCGCCGGTGACGAAGGTCGGCGTCCGGATCCCGCCCGGATCGCCGAGCCAGTCCTGCCGCGGTGCCGAGCCGTCGGTCAGCAGTTCCTTGGCGCGCGGATCGAGGTCCTCCAGCCGCGCGGTGGTGTAGACGTTCAGCAGGACGTCCATGAACGTCAACGGGTCGCGGGCGCGGTCGGCCAGCCATGTGGTGTCCAGTCGACCGTTGAGCACCGAGGCCAGGTCGGGAATCAGCTTGAGACCGTTGATCGCGGTCAGCCACAGCGGGATGAAGTTGAAACCGAAGCCGCCGCCCGGCGCGAGCACGTCGTTGACCAGGTCGCTGCCCGGCACGACCGGGAAGATCGCCTGCAAGGCGGGCGGCCGCTGCTCGGCGGCCTGCACCTGGTTGATCCCGGAGTAGGAGATGCCGTTCATGCCGACGCGACCGTTGGACCACGGCTGCCGGGAGGCCCAGTCGATCACCTCGACGGTGTCCTGCTGTTCGCGCCCGCGCAGCATGTCCCAGACACCCTGGGAGAAACCGGTGCCGCGCACGTCGACGACCACCTGCGTGTAGCCGCTCTTGATCAGCTGCCGGTCGACGGTGAAGTTGCGCAACTCGCCACCGCCGAACGCCTTCGTCAGATCGGTGACGCCGGACAGCGGGGTGCCGCTCATGTCGATCTGCCGGAAGAACTCGATCAGCGCGTCGGACAGGCCGGGGATCGACTGCGCGTGATCGGCCAGGTTCGAGACCAGTTTGGTGTACGGCGTGAGGTTGACGATCGTCGGCGTGGGCGCGTCGACAGGGCGGCCGGAGGCGTCGGCGGGGCGGTAGACGTTGCCCTTCAAGACGGTCCCGTCACTCATCGTGATGGGGACGTCCCACTGGATGTAGATGTTCGGGAACTGCTGAGGGCCGTCCTGGGTGGCCGCCCAGGACGCTCCCGCGGCGCCGCCATCCGGACCGGTGGGCGGCGCGACGGCATCGGCGCCGCCGGCGAGGAAGGGAACGAGCATCGTGACGGCAACTGCCGCCACCGTGGCCCGCAACGCGTGCTTCATCGGACGTGATCCACCTCTCGGCTGGTCGAACGGACCAGAGTGTACCTATCTACTTGCCGGTAAAAACAGTGGGTAACTTAATTCGGCGCGGCCGCGTCGCAGGTCGATGTCATCCCACCGGCGTGTCGCCCGGCAACGCTTTCGCCCGCGGGAAAACGACAACGCGCCGCCACCCCTGCGGGTGACGGCGCGTTGCGGATTCGCGTTGTGCGGGCTATTTGCCGCCCTGCCCGGCGACAGCGGCGGCTCCGGCGGCGGCCGCCTCGGGATCCAGGTACTCGTGCGGGCGCACCGGGCGCAGGTTCTCGTCCAGCTCGTAGCGCAGCGGGATGCCGGTGGGGATGTTCAGGCCGGCGATGTCGTCGTCGGAGATCCGATCGAGGTGCTTGACCAGCGCGCGCAGCGAGTTGCCGTGCGCGGCGACCAGCACGGTCTTGCCGGACAGCAGGTCCTTGGAGATGGTCGACTCCCAGTAGGGCACCATCCGGTTGACCACGTCCAGCAGGCATTCGGTCTTCGGGACGTCGATGCCCGCGTAGCGCGGGTCGCCTTCCTGGCTGTACTCGTTGGTCGGGTCGATCGGCGGCGGCGGGGTGTCGTAGCTGCGACGCCACAACATGAACTGCTCGTCGCCGTACTTCTCCCGGATCTGCGCTTTGTTCTTGCCCTGCAACTCGCCGTAGTGCCGCTCGTTGAGCCGCCAGTCCCGGATCACCGGGATCCAGTGCCGGTCGGCTGCGTCCAACGCGATGTTCGCGGTGGAGATCGCGCGGCGCAGCAGCGAGGTGTAGACGACGTCCGGCAGGATGCCGTGCTCGGCCAGCAGTTCCCCGGCGCGCTTGCCCTCGGCGATGCCCTTGTCGGTCAGGTGCACGTCCACCCAGCCGGTGAACAGGTTCATGGCATTCCATTCGCTCTCGCCGTGGCGCAGCAGCACGAGGGTGTACGTCATGCGGTCATCCTCCCATGCGCGCTCGACCGGGTCGCATCGGTTCCCGCCGGCCCGCCCCCGGCCCGCGCGGGAAAGCGCGAAGTCAGACGGGTTCGTCGACGGCGAGCACCCCCGCGCCCGCCAGGGTGGCGCCGTGGGTGATCTCGGAGAGTTCCACTCGCAGCCCGCGCAGGAACTTCAGTCCGGCGTGCGCGTCCAGCGCGGCACGTAGCGGATCCCACAGCGGCGCACCGGATTGCGCGAAACCGCCGCCGATCACCACCCGGTCGACGTCCAGCACAGCCGCGGCCGAGGCGATGGCCGCGCCGAGCGCGGTGCCCGCCCGGCGCAGTGCGGCGACGGCGAGTTCGTCGCCCGCGTGCGCGTCCGCGGCCAGTTGCGCGCCCGTCGTGCCGGACCAGCCCTGCTCGCGCGCCCAGCGCACCGACGACATGCCGCTCGCGACCGCTTCGACGCAACCACGGCCACCGCACCCGCAGGGCGTGTCCCAGCCGGGCACGACGATGTGGCCCACGTGCCCGGCATTACCGGTGCGCCCGAGCAGTACCTTCCCGTCCGCCAGGATCCCGCCGCCGATCCCCGACGACACCGTCATGGCCAGTGCGTCCGGCACCCCGCGCAGCGCGCCGAGGCGATGTTCGGCCAGCGCGAGGCAGGCGCCGTCGATGGCGAAACGAATCGCGGCGGCGGGAAACAGCTCCTGCACGGCGGCGACCACCGGGAAGCCCGCTTTCCACTCCGGAATGTTCAACGGACCCGTGACGCCGGTCCGCACGTCCACCGGTCCCGCCGCACCGATCCCCACCGCGGTGACGGATTCCCCACCGGCCACCGCCAGCAGCAACTCGCGACAGGTGTCCCACACACGGGCGGCCGGCACGTCCACCCGGCGCACGTCGCGCACTTCGGCGCCGGGGCCTACCACCCCGGCCGCGAACTTCGTCGCGCCGATGTCCAGAGCGAGAATCGCCAACGCCGTGTCCCTCCGCCGATCCGAACGCCTGCGATTGTCACCCGGCCGGCCGGGTCCGGCGACCGGCTACGGCTTGTCGGCGGAGTCGACCAAGTGCTCGAAGGCGCGCAGGTTCTGCAGCGACTCGCCGCGCGAGACGCGCCACTTCCATTCCCGTCGAATGGATTCCGCGAAGCCGAGTTCCAGCAGCACGTTGAAGTCGGCGTCGACGGCCTCGAGAATCTGCCCGAACACGCGGTCCAGTTCGTCGGCGGTGACGGCGTGCGCGGACATGCGGCCCACCAGGTAGATGTCGCCCACCCGGTCGAGGGTGTAGGCGACGGCGTAGAGCCTGCGGTTGCGGCGCAGCAGGAACTTGTAGACGCCCTCGAAGTTCTCGTCCGGTTTGCGGCAGACGAACGCCTCGAACCGCACGCCGTGCTTGCCCACCGTGACCATCACCGTGGTTTTCAGCTTGCGCTCGCCGGGCAGGACGACGACGAACGTCTCCTCCCCCGGCCGGGTGTACTCGATCTCCCTGTCGCGCAGCGTCTCATCGATCAGCTGCGCGGTCACCTGTATCTCGTTCACCGGCGTACTCCCATCCGGCGCCGCCACAGCGCCCGCGATCTGGACTGGCTGGTCTCACCGAGCAGGGCGGCGGTCCGTTCACCGGCCGGGCCGGTGGCGACCCGGTCGTAGGCATCGTCGCGTACCACGCTGTGCGCGAGGCCCCGGCCGCCGAGCCCGGCCCGCTCGTCCCGGAAACCGGCCAGAGCCGCGGCATAGCTGGCGAGCAGCCCGTCGGCGGTGTGCGCCCAGGAGAAATTGGCCGCGTGCGCGACGGCCTGCTCGCTCATCCGCCGCAGCCGGTCGGGGTCGTCCAGCAGGTGGCGCAGCGCGTTCGCCCAGTCCGCGGTGCGATGTCCCGGGACGAGCAGGCCGGACACCTCGTGCCGTACGGCCGTGCCCAGACCGCCCACCTCGGCGGCCAGCACCGGAGTACCGCTGGCCTGCGCTTCGATCGCGACCAACCCGAAGGACTCGTTGTAGCTCGGCACCGCCACCAGGTCGGCCGCGCGGTAGATCTGCACCAGTTGCCGCGGCGGCTGCGGGGGCAGGAAGCTGACCCGCTCGGCGATGCCGAGCTCGGCGGCCAGATCGATCAGCGCGTGGGGCCGCTCCAGTCCGCTGCCGGACGGACCGCCCACGATCAGCACGCGCAACTTGCGTTCCGGGTCGGCGCGCAGCACCTCGGCCGCGGCGCGCACCAGCACATCGGGCGCCTTCAACGGCTGGATGCGGCCGACGAACGCGACGATCTGCTCGTCGGCGGCGAGTCCGAACTCGGCGCGGGCGGCGGCCTTGTCGCCGGGGCGATAGCGGGTCAGATCGGCGCCGGGCGGGACGATGTCGATGCGCCGGGGATCGGCGCCGTACAGCTCGACCAGCTGACGGGCCTCTTCGGCGGTGTTGGCGACCAGCCGATCGGATTCCGCGATCACCTGCTTCTCGCCGATCTCGCGGGTCGCGGGCTCGGGACAGTCTCCTTCGGCCAGCGCGGCGTTCTTCACCGCCGCCAGCGTGTGCGCGGTGTGCACCAGCGGCACCCGCCAGCGGTCCCTGGTCAGCCAGCCGACCTGGCCGGACAGCCAGTAGTGCGAGTGCACCAGGTCGTAGTGACCGGGCAGATGCCTGGCTTCCTGCCGCAGCACCTCGGCGGTGAAGGGGCACAGCTGGGTGGGCAGATCGTGCTTGTCCAGCCCCTCGAACGGGCCCGCCACCACGTTGCGCACCAGCACGCCGGGTGCGGCCTCTTGGACGGGTGGAACGTTGGACGCCGTGGCCCGGGTGAAGATCTCCACCTCGGTGCCGCGCCGGGCCAGTTCGACGGCCGTCTGCAGGACATAGACGTTCATGCCGCCCGCGTCGCCGGTGCCCGGCTGGGCGAGTGGTGAGGTGTGCACCGATAACACGGCGATACGGTTCGGCCGTAGGCCCGGGCGCTGGCTCACACTATCCATAGTGCACGTTGCGTTCCCCGGCCCAGACACGCTATCCGCGGCAAGTGAGAGCTATCACACGGCAGACATGAATCCGATCACAGGCTCTCGGCGAACGCACCGACCTCGGCGACGAAGCGCGGGCGGTCTTCGATGAACAGCCCGTGCTGGGCGCCTTCCCAGAACGACGCGCGTGCGTCCGGGGCGGCCTCGACGATGTAGCGGCCGTTCTCGACCGGCACCACCCGGTCGGCCGTCCCGTGCAGCACGAGCACCGGAACGTCCAGCGTGCGCAGCGTCTCGGTGTTGTCGACGGTTCGGTAGAACAGCGCTTTGCGCACCGCGGGCGGGGTGGCGAGACTGGCCCCGAACAGGCGCTGGGCGTCCGGGCCCTTGTCCGTGCCCGGTCCGGTGTTGGCGTTGCCGAACACGCCGAAGGCGCGCACCGCCCGTCCCGCGCTCTCCTCGAAGACACCGGGGATGGCCTCGCGCATCATGTCGCCGGTCGCCGCACCCGGGACACCGGGACCGATGTTCGCCATCGAGCCGGTGTAGACGACGCCCGCGACGGCGTCCGTGCCGTACGCGGTCAGGTAGTCCGACAGCACGATCCCGCCGTAGGACCACCCCAGCAGCACCGCGCCGGACGCGATGCTCTCGGCCGCCAGCACCGCCGCGACGTCGGCCGCCCAGTTCTTCGGATCGTCGTAGCCCGCCGCGGGCGCGTCGGAGTAGCCGTGGCCGCGCAAGTCGACGGCGATCACCCGGAAACGCGCCGCGAGGTCGTCGGCGGCCGCGCCCCAGCAGCGCAGATTCGCCGACCAACCGTGCAGCAACACCAGCGGCCTGCCGTGCGCCGGACCGCTCACCCGGTAGACGATGTTCGTTCCGTCCGCACTCACCACGTCCCGAATAGCCATGTCCCGAGGCTAACCGCGCGCGGTGACCGGGCCGCACCCGGCAAACGTCGCGCACCTAGGATCTCTGGACATGAGCACTCGCATCGCCGTCGTCACCGGAGCCAGCTCGGGGATCGGAGAGGCCACCGCCCGCGAGCTGGCGAAGCAGGGCTTTCACGTCTACGTCGGTGCGCGCAGGCTCGACCGTCTGCGCCGCCTCGCCGACGAGATCGGCGGCACCGCAGTAGAACTCGATGTCACCTCGGACGAATCGGTGCGCGCCTTCGGCGAAGCGGTCGAGCGCGTCGACGTGCTGGTCAACAACGCGGGCGGCGCCAAGGGGCTGGCTCCGGTGGCCGAGGCCGACCTGGACGACTGGCGTTGGATGTGGGAGACCAACGTGCTCGGCACGCTGCGGGTCACCAAGACCCTGCTGCCGAAGCTGATCGCCTCCGGCGACGGGTTGATCGTCACCGTCACGTCGGTGGCCGCGTTCACCGCCTACGACAACGGATCCGGATACACCTCCGCCAAGCACGCGCAGGCGGTGCTGCACCGGACGCTGCGCGGCGAGCTGCTCGGGCAGCCGGTGCGATTGACGGAGATCGCTCCCGGCGCGGTGGAAACCGAGTTCTCGCTGGTGCGCTTCGGCGGCGACGCCGACCGGGCGGCCAAGGTCTACGAGGGCATCGACCCGCTGGTCGCCCAGGACATCGCGGAAGTCATCGGGTTCGTCGCGTCGCGGCCGGCGCACGTCAACCTGGACCAGATCATCATCAAGCCGCGGGATCAGGCGGACGCGGGTCGATTCGCCCGCCGCACCGCATAGCTCGAGCGAACGATTCGGCCGGCGCCTCGGTGCGGCCGCGAATCGCCGGGACTTCGCTGTTCGCCCGGAGCCGCTAGCATCCACGCAGCCGCAAGGTAAGGACATCGGATGGGAGTGATTCGGCTCATGTTCAAGGGCTTCAAAGAGTTCCTGATGCGCGGGAACGTCATCGACCTCGCGGTCGCCGTCGTGATGGGCACCGCGTTCACCTCCGTGGTGACCTCGGTGACGAAAGGCGTCGTCAATCCGCTGCTCGCGGTATTCGGCAGCACCAACGAACTCGGCCTCGGCGTGCAGCTGATCCCCTCCAAGCCCGCCACCTTCATCGCCATCGGCCCGATCATCACCGCCGCCATCGATTTCGTCATGGTCGCCGCGGTGCTGTATTTCGTGCTGATCCTGCCCATGAAGACGATCAAGAACCGCTTCGGCACCCCGAAGGCCGCCGAGCCCACCCAAGTCGAGCTGCTGACCGAGATCCGCGACCTGCTCGCCGAGCGGCACGACGCGATCCGCGCCGAACGCGCCGCCAACCGCGAAGTCGAAGCGGAGCATTCGGACGACGACGAGGCCGAATCCCAGGATGTGAAGGTCCGCTAGAACCGATCAGCGCGCTCCCGCCGGCTGCGGCGGCAAGGGCGTGGCGGAGACCACGGCCGACGGCGCGCCCTGCAACGCCGACATGGTCTTCCAGGTGCTCCAGTCGATGGTCCAGTCGTAGAGGTCGCCGTCGGCGGCCGACAGCGGAATGGATGTCCCCGTCACCTCGACCGGATCGCCGTACAAGGCCGTGGGGAAATACGCCTGGGCGTCACCGGGCGAGAGATTGATGCATCCGTTGGTGACGTTCGCCGATCCTTGCGCGGACAGTGATTCCGGGTTGGCGTGGATGAATTCGCCGTTGTTGGAAATGCGTACCGCCCAACGCTCGCGGACATTGGTGTAGTACGGCGGATTCGACATCATGAAATCCTCGTACTTCTCCGTGACCACGTGAACGCCGGAACGGGTCACGTTGCGCGGTTCGTTGCCCTCGCCGTAACTGACCGCGAAGTCGAACACCACCTGCCCGTCGCGCACCACCTGCATGCGGTGGCTCGGTGCGCTCGCCTTGACGATCTGGCTGCGGCCGATGCGGAAATCCGTGGTCAGATCGGAATCGCCGTAATTGCCGCCGCCCAGGTCGAGTCCGTAGAGCCGGGCCGAGACGTGCACGCTCGTCCCCGGCGTCCAATAGTTCTTCGGACGCCAGTGCAGCCGGGAGCCCCCGTCGTCCGGGAACCAGGCCCACGCGCCCTCGGTCGGCGGGTCGGTGGTGATGGTCAGTGCTTTCTCCACCGCCGCCTTGTTCGCGACGGAGGACTTGAACTGCAGGATGATCGGCGCCGCGATACCGACTTCCTGATGGTCGCCGATATTCAGCGTCGCGGGGACGGTGCTCTTGGGCGCGAGGGTGCGAAACGAGCCGTCGATCGGGATCGCCTTGCCGTCGGTGCCGACGGCGGTACCCGACCAGGTGTAGGTGGCGCCGTAGCCGAGCGGCTCGGTGATGGTGAAGCGGCGCCGGTCCGGCGCGAGTTCGCCGCGAACCTGCTTGCCCGCGGCGTTGGTCAGCGCGACCTGATCGATGGCGCCGTCGCTGATCGTCACCGACACCGGCGCGGTCGGGTTGACGTTCGCCGCGTCGTCGGCTGGGTTCAACGTCGCTTTCGCGATCGGGCCGGCGGCGGAACTCGGCTTGCCGGAGTCGCGGTCGATCGTGCACCCGGCCGCCAAGGCGACGACCACCAGCAGGACGGCCGACACCACGGCAACCGATCGGCGGAGCATCGGGCGGTGGTTCACTTCGTCGAATCTACGCTCGACGCGTGCTCCATCCCGTCGTCGCAGCGTGTGGTGTCGGCCTCAGCGTCAGAGCGTGATGCCGACGGTGACCGGTTCCGGTTCCAGGCGGATCCCGAAACGCTCGGCGACGCCGTCACGGACCGTCCGGGCCAGCGCCACCAGATCGGCCGCACTGGCGGCGCCGCGATTGGTCAGCGCCAGTGTGTGTTTCGTGGACAGCCGGGCGGGCGCCCCGTCACCGGGGAACCCCTTGGCGAAGCCGGCCCGCTCGATCAGCCAGCCCGCGGAGAACTTGACCCCGTCCGGCGCCGGGTAGGTGGGAACCGCGACGTCGCCGACGTGCGCGGCGATCATGGCGCGCACCTGCGCCTCCCGTTCCGGCGCGACCACCGGGTTGGTGAAAAACGATCCCGCGCTCCAGGTGTCGTGGTCGGCGGGATCGAGCACCATGCCTTTGCCCGCGCGCAACCGCAGCACCGCGTCCCTGACCTGCGCCGCGGGCCGGGACTCGCCGTCCGCGGCGCCCAGCGCCGAAGCCAGTTCGCCGTACCGCAGCGGCACGCTGGAACCATCGCGGCGCAAGGCGAATTCGACCGCGAGCACCATGGCGTCGTCGCGATGCTTGAGCACGCTGGTGCGGTAGCCGAACCCGAGTTCGCCCGGTTCCACCCAGCGGATCTCCCCGGCGGCGCGGTCCAGCAGGCGAACGCGACGCAGCAGGTGCGCCACCTCCGCGCCGTAGGCTCCCACGTTCTGCACGGGCGTCGCACCGGCCGAGCCGGGAATCCCGGACAGGCACTCCAGTCCGCCGAGACCTGCGGCGATCGTCGCGCGCACCACGTCGTCCCAGTTCGCGCCGGCCTCGGCGAGCACGCCGCCGTCGCCGATCTCGACACCGGTGGTGGCGACCCGCACCACCACGCCGTCGAAGCCCTCGTCACCCACCAGCAGATTGGAGCCGCCCGCCAGCAGCAGTACCGGGACGGCCGCCGCATCCAGCGCGCGCACCGTCGCGACCAGCGCCTCGGTCGTCGCGCATTCGGCGACCAGAGCGGGGCCGCCCACCCGCAAGGTGGTCAACTCCGAAAGCCGCACGTCGGCGCGCAGCCGCGCACCGGTACCGGCGAGGAGGTCCGACGGCACCACTCGTGAAGTTCGCACGGTGCTCAACGGTAGCGTGCGCCCGGACGACCGCACGCTCGCGTATTCCGCCTCGCGCAGCTCGCAGACAGCACTCCGGAAGCTCGAATTGCCCGGTTGTAGCGCCCGCTGACAGCTAATCAACGGCATATTTCCACCGCTAGCGGCTCCGGCGGCACGACTCGTGCGGCTCGAACGTCACACGGTAGCGTGTGCACCCATGGCTACACCGCTCGCGTACACGGCCCGTTACTCCCATCCGCCCGCCGCGGTGCGCGCGGCGTTCGCGAACGACCAGTACTGGAAGGATCGCATCGCGGCGGTCGGTGGCCCCAACGCCCGGCTGGATTCGGTCACCGTCAGCGGTGACCAGGTGCGCGTCGAGATGGTGCAGGCCATCGCCGCCGACCAGCTGCCGCCCGCGATCACCGCGGTGCGTCCCGGTGATCTGATCATCCCGCGTGTCGAGCAGTGGACCGGGGACGCGGCCACCTTCGAGGCCCGCGTCGAGGGCGCGCCCGCCGAGGTGCGCGGCACCATCGGCCTGGCCGCCGAGGGCTCCGGTGCCGTCGCCACGGTCGACGGCACCATCGAGGTGAAGATTCCGCTGTTCGGCGGCAAGATCGAGAAGGCGATCGCGGAGCGCCTGACGGAGCTGCTGAAGAACGAGGCCGAATTCACCGATACCTGGCTCGCCGACCACTGATCCGCCCGGGGCGCGTGGGTATTGTTCCACGTCACACCATGCGGCCCCGGCATCCGTGGCTATTGGGCACTCCCCCCGCCCGCCGAGGTCGGCGCCGTCGCACCCAGTAACGTGTGAGCCCATGGCACGCCGATTGGACTACTCCGCCCGCTATCCGCTGCACACCACGAAAGAGCTGTACGCGGCGCTGTCGAACCGCGACTACTGGGAAGCGCGGATGGAAGAGATGCGGAAGCTCACTCCCGGCAACCAGGTGGTCCGGCTGGAGGCGGGCGACGGTGGCATCGACGTCGAACTGCATCATGTCCTGCCCCGCGACATGCTGCCGGAGATCGCCCAGACGGTGATGCGCAAGGATATGGTGATCACCCGCAAGGAGTCCTACAGCCCGTACGACGCGGAAGAGACCACCGGCAAGTACTCGGCGTCCATCCCGGCGGGGCCCGGCAGCCTCGGCGGCGCCATCCGCCTGTTCCCCACCGAGACCGGCTGCACCATGCGCTTCTCCTCGGAGGCGAAGGTGTTCATTCCCATGGTCGGGCCGCGCCTGGAACAGCTGATGCTGGTCAACCTGGTCGACCTGTTCCGTGGCGAGGCAGAGTTCACGGTGCGGTGGCTGGAAGAACAGCACTCCACTCGCTGACCAAACCGGTCGGCACCATCACCCGTGGCACCACCGCCGTCAACCGTCTCCGCCGCAGCGACCGCTGGCTGATCAACGACGAATTCGTCGCCGACCGGCTGCGTGCCGCCGCCGATCCGCTGGTGGTCGACCTCGGCTACGGCGCGAGCCCCTGGACCACGTTCGAGCTGGCCGCGCGACTGCGCACGATCCGCGCCGACGTGCGGGTGGTCGGGCTCGAGATCGATCCGCAGCGCGTGGTGCCCGGCCGCGACGGCGTCACCTTCGCGCGCGGCGGCTTCGAACTGGCCGGGTTGCGACCCGTTCTGGTGCGCGCCTTCAACGTGCTGCGGCAGTATCCGGAATCGGCGGTGCCGGAGGCGTGGTCGACCGTGCTGGCCGGACTGGCGCCGGACGGCCTGCTGGTCGACGGTACCTGTGACGAATTGGGCAGGCGGTGCGCATGGGTCCTGCTCGACCGGGACGGGCCGCGCTCGCTCACGCTGGCCTGGGACCCGTTCACCGTCGAGCGGCCCTCCGATCTCGCCGAACGCTTGCCTAAGGCGCTGATCCACCGCAACGTCCCGGGCGAACCGATTCACGCGCTGCTCGCCGCCGCCGATCGCGCGTGGGCCCACGCGGCGCCGATGGCGCCTTTCGGTCCTCGCGTCCGCTGGCGCTCGGCGGCGCGGGCGCTGCGCGCCGAAGGCTTCCCGATCCGCCACTACCGCCGTCGCCTGCGCGACAACGTGCTCTCGGTGCCGTGGCGGGCCGTCGCGCCGCTCGGTGCGGGCTGAGGGCCGGTTCGTCACGCTACGGCGAGCGCCTGGTATATCCGTCGCGCGGCGCGCGGCGACAAGCGCGACCCGGCGTCGGTGATCTCCTCGCCCGCGCACCGGCGGATGGCGACCGCGTCGGCGACCACCTCGTTCAAAGCCGCTTGGCCGATATCTGCCTCGGCCAGGTCGAGCACCGTGCGCACCGGCGTCGTCACCAGGAACGGGCCCGCCGATTCCACGTCGCCGTCGGCCAGCGACCGGCGCACCACCGCCAGCCGCGGCGTCACCGGCGGACGTCCCGTGCGCACCGACAGGTGCAGAAAACGCGGGGACAGGCTGCCGAGGCCGTGCAGTTCGGCCGCACTCTGGTGGGAGACGACCGCGGCGCCGTCGAACCAGGCCGCCCACATCGCGTATTCGTCGAGGGGGCCGTCCGGCCACCCCGCCAACCGCAACATGCCGGTTCCCGCCCTGGTCACCGAACCGTCGCCGAGGGCTGTGCGCACCCGCTCCCCGCACCCCGTGCGCAGCACCTGCCGAGTGGTGAAGAAACCGGCGTGCCGACCGGCCCAACGGCGCAGCACACGCCATCCTTGTTCCGCGGATCCGATCGCGCGGCTTGCCACATCGCCGGCCATGGAGATCAGGCTACGCTCGGATTTTGTGCTTCATGTCACATTCGAACCCCTCACCGCCTCCACAGAGACGGCTCAGAAAGGTCGGGAAGAATTTTGACCATGAGTACGAACGCAACCTCCACCTCGAGGATCACCCGGCGAGGCCTGCTGATCGCCCTGACCGTGGTAGCGGTTCTGCTCGCCACGGTGCTGGTCGGCGGCGAGGCCTACGCCAGGCACACGGTCTCGAACTGCATCAGCTCGCAGTTCGAGAAGGAAATGGGATCGAAGATCGACGTGGGCTTCGGGCCCAAGCCGATGCTGGTCACGTGGATCGACGGCAAGGTGCCGTCGGTGCGGGTGAACAGCGCCGACTCCAAGTTCGGCCCCGCCGTCGGGATGGGGGTGCACGCCGTCTTTCGCGACGTCGACGTCGCCGACCCCAACGGCAGCGTGATCGGCAGCTCCTCCGCCGACGTCACCTGGAGCAACGAAGGAATCAAGGAGACCCTCGGCGGCATGGTCAGCGGCGTGACCTCCTCGGCGGATTCCGGCATGCTGAACCTGGCGGTGCTCGGCGGCATCGCCGAACTCCAGCTGAAGCCGCAGATCGTGAACGGCGCCGTGCAGGTGGAAACGATGTCGGCGGAACTGCTCGGCATCGGCTTGCCCGCCGATTTCGTGCAGAGCATCGTCGACCTGTTCACCCAGAGTCTGCAGAGCTATCCGCTCGGCATGACGGCGACCGAGGTGAAGGTCACCGACTCGGGCGTCGACGTCCATCTGTCGGGTGGTCCTACCCGACTCGAGTCCGCAGGCAACAGCTCCGACATGCGCTGCTGAACACGCCCCGCAACAACTCCGGGATGCTCGGCGGCGAACCGGACAGCCGCGAAGCCGTCCGGCTCCGGTCAGGCCGGGAAGCCGTCGAGCACGTCGCGCGACCTGGACAGTCCGAGCCGGGTCGCGCCCGCCGCGATCATCTCCGCCGCCGCCTGCGCGGTCCGGATGCCGCCGCTGGCCTTGACGCCGAGCCGGCCGCCGACCGTCTCGGCCATCAATCCCACCGCGTGGGCGCTCGCGCCGCCCGCGGGATGAAATCCCGTGGAGGTCTTGACGAAATCGGCTCCCGCGCGTTCGGCGACCCGGCACACCTGCACGATCGCCTCGTCCGGCAGCGCGGCGGATTCGATGATCACTTTCAGCAGCGCCCGATCGCCCACCGCCTCGCGCACCGTGACGATGTCGGCGAGCACCGCCGTGTAATCACCCGCGCGGGCCGCGCCGACGTCGATGACCATGTCGACCTCGGCGGCGCCCTGGTCCACCGCGAGCCGTGCCTCGGCGCCCTTCACCAGCGAATGATGCTTGCCGGAAGGGAAACCGGCGACGGTGGCGACCACCAGCCCGGGCGCGCGCACCGGCAACATGGACGGCGACACGCAGATCGCGAACACGCCCAACGCCCGCCCGTCTTCGACCAGCGCGTCCACCTCGTCGCGCGTCGCCTCCGGGGCGAGCAGTGTGTGATCGATCATGGCGGCCACTTCGGACCTGCTCAGCGACGTGGAACTTGCCATGGGTCCAGAGTCTGGCACACCCGGCGCGAATTCCGTTGCGCGCCTGGCGGCACTTCCCGCACACTCGTAGCTGATGGCGCATCGGACAGCGGGACGCCGCGGTCGACCGACTAACGTGTGCGGATGGGCCTACTTCGTTCGGGAGGAGACGACCGTGCTGATCCGTCGCGAACGCGCCGACGACGCCGCTGCGATCGCGGCGGTGCATCGCAGCGCATTCGCCCCGCGCTATGCCGCTGCCGGCGCTTCCGGTGACCGGGTCGGCGCGGATCCGCCCGAAGTGGACTTGGTCGCGCAGTTGCGCAGCGACGACGGCTGGATCCCCACCCTGTCGCTGGTGGCGATCGAGCACGACAGCGTGGTGGGCCACCTGTGCCTGACCAGAGCCGCCGTCGGCCCGTTCCCGGTGCTGGCACTCGGCCCGATCGGCGTGCTCGCCGATCACCAAGGCGCCGGAGTCGGCTCGGCCCTCATGCACGCGGCTCTCGGCGCCGCCGACGCCCTCGACGAACCCCTGATCGGCCTGCTCGGCAGCCTGGAGTTCTACCCCCGCTTCGGTTTCGTCCCCGCCGCCCGCCTCGGCATCACCCCGGACGACCCGGCTTGGATCAGCCACTTCCAGGTCCGCTCCCTGTCCGCCTACGATTCCCGAATCGTCGGCGAGTTCCGTTACGCGGAGCCGTTTTACAACCTTTGAGCGCCACCTCCGGGTTCAGAGTCGGCGCAGACAACCCGAGCTCTGCGATACCCTGCGCGGCAGGAGTACCAGCGCGACGGCGCTAGGCCCACGGGTCGATGACGGGCACTCCGGCAGCTCGGAACGGCGCGGTATCGCGAGTGGCGACGGCCATCCGCGCAGCGCTGGCGGTAGCCGCGATATAGCCGTCGGCAGTGCCGATCGCGGCTCCACTGGCGCGGGCCGCGGCCATGAGTTCCGCATACACCGCCGAGGTGGTGACATCGAAAGCGAGGACTCGCCCTGCGAACAGTGGCAACACGCGAGCCTCGAATTTTTCGCGCAGGTTGTCTCGCCGCCTACCAGAAGACGGCGCTGAGCCGCAGAACAGCTTCACGCGCACCCGGGCGAAGGCGCGGCGATCGGCGAGCGGTGCACCTGGGAAGATGTACGCATGAGTTCCGCTTCTCCCGTTCTGGACGATCGCCGGTACGTGCTGACGCTCGGCTGCAAGGATCGTCCGGGCATCATCGCCGGGATCACGTCGTTCATCGCCGAGTTCGGCGGCTCGATCGTGGAGGCGGGGTATCACTCCGACGTGGAGACGGGCTGGTTCTTCACGCGCCAGGCGATCAAGGCCGCGACGGTGCCGTTCGGGATCGCGGAACTGCGGGACCGGTTCGCCGGGGTAGCGGCCGGCCTGGGGCCGGAGACCGAATGGCAACTGCTGGACTCCCGGTCGCGCCGCCGGGCGGTGCTGCTGGTCAGCAAGGACGGACACTGTCTGCACGACCTGCTCGGGCGCGCGGCCAGCGGTGAACTGCCCGCCACTATCGAGGCGGTGATCGGCAACCACCCGGATCTGGCTGCGATGACCGAGGCACACGGGGTGAAGTTCCATCACGTGCCGTTCCCGAAGGACCCGGCCGAGCGCGGTCCCGCGTTCGAGGAGGTCCGCGCCCTGGTGGACGCGCACGACCCGCACGCGGTGGTGCTGGCGCGGTTCATGCAGGTGTTGCCCGCCGAACTGTGCGAGCACTGGGCGGGCAAGGCCATCAACATCCACCACAGCTTCTTGCCCTCGTTCGTCGGCGCCCGCCCCTACCACCAGGCGTTCGCCCGCGGGGTGAAGCTGATCGGCGCGACCTGCCACTACGTGACCGCCGAACTGGACGCGGGCCCGATCATCGAACAGGACGTCATCCGCATCGATCACGCGGACGAAGTACGCGACATGGTCCGCCAGGGCCGCGACATCGAGCGGGTGGTGCTCGCGCGCGGGCTGCGCTGGCATCTGGAAGGACGCGTCCTGGTGCACGGCCGCCGGACGGTGGTGTTCTCCTGACCGGCGCGCGCTCGGCGCGTCAGCCCGCCAGGTCGGCGCGGGCGGACTTGCCCGCCGCGGCGAGGACGCGGGCGAGTTCCTCGTTGAACCGCTCGTAGGCTTCGACGTTGCCGAGATGGCCGGTGGGCAGCACTTGGTAGCGCACGAGGCTGCCGGTCTGCCGGAGCAACTCGACGATGCGTTCGGAGTGGACCGGCGGCGTCATGTCGTCGAACTGCCCCGACAGCACCGTCGTGGGCACCACCAGGCTCCTGGCCGCATCCCCGACGTCCATCGTGGCGAGCAGGAACCCGAACTTGGACCGCACCCAGGCCGGGCACGACCGCACGATGGCCATGCTGAAGTCCAGCAGGTCACCTTTCGCCGCGGTGCTGAGGATCTGGCGCGCGAACAGCCAGCGCACCGGCGCGATGGGCGGGAAGACGATCGGAGCGCCCAGGCCGAGCCTGCCGAACAGGAACGGCAGCGGCACTTTCAGTTGCAGCAGCCGCATCGGCCGGTTGAGCAGCGGCACCACCGTGGTCTCCAGGATCAGCCGATCGGCCGCGGTGTTGGTGAGCAGCACCGCGAGGGCTCGGCGCGCGACCTGCTCCGGGTGACGTCCCGCCCACGCCTGCAGCGTCATGCCGCCGAGACTGTGGCCGACCAGCACGGCCCGCTGCCCGGGTGCGAGCGCGGCGTCGAGCACCGCGGCCAAGTCGTCGGCCAGCAATTCCATGCTGAGCTCGCTCGAGCCGTATTCGCTCTCGCCGTGTCCGCGCTGGTCGTAGGCGATCACGCGATAATCGCCGGCGAACGCGTTGATCTGCGGGTTCCAGTACTCGAGGCAGCAGGTCCAGCCGTGCACGAGCACGACGACCGGCTTGTCCGGCGGACCGTAGGCGTGTACCCGCAGGCGCGCTCCGTCTCCGGCGCGGACCGGGATCACCTCGCGGGGCGCGGCCGGTGGATTGAACGCGGCGGTCTGGTAGGTACGCGAACGCAGGTCGGCGCTGTGCGCGGCGCGCAAGCTCCGGAGCAGTCCCGGGAAGCTCGTCAACGCGGTCGGCAGCATGGCACGCATCGGACACTCCTTTGTGTTACTGCCAGATACAGTAACCCCGATTCGCGCCGCTTGCTAGTGCAAGCACCCTTACCCGTCGGCAGACTTCCCTCTCACCAGCGCGGACCGCGCTGCACCTCGTCCACCTTCGGCCGCACATCGGCCAGGTAGACACCCGTGGCGATGATCGCCGCGAAGGACAGCAGGCCCAGCCCCGCGGGCGAGAGAAGAAGCACGAGCACAGCCGCCCCGAGAATCGCCAGCCAGATCGGCTTGGTCAGCTTGTCCACCGCGGTGAACGCGTCCGGACGCTGACGCACGGCGTGGATCAGCGCGAAAATCGTCGCACCGAGCGCCGCCAGCCACAGCACCAGCAGGATCATCCCGGTCAATCCGTGCACCATATTCACCCCACCCATCATAGAAGCAACGCCCCCGCGCACCAGGGGTGCGCGAGGGCGTCGAATCGCCTCAGCGGCGGGCCGTTCAGGCCTTCTTGGGCGCGGCCTTCTTCGCCGGAGCCTTCTTGGCGGCGGGCGCGGCGGCCTTCTTGGCCGGAGCCTTCTTCGCCGCACCGTTCGTGACGGGCGCCGGGGTGGACTCGGTGGTCACCTCGACGACCTCGGCCTCGACGACCGGCGCCGGGAGGAGGTCCGCCTCGGTTTCCACCTCGGTTTCCACCTTGGCCGGGCGGCCGAGCAGCCCGTTGACGCGCCCGACCACGTCCTCGGCGCGGCTCACGGCGTCGCCGTAGAGGGTCTCGACCTTGCCGATCCGCTCCTCGACGGCCTGGTTGGCGCGCAGCCGCTCGATGGTCTCCTCACCGCGGGCGGCGAGGTCGGCGTAGATGTCGAGCGCCTGCCGGTAGTACTTCTCGGCGAGGGCGCGCAGCTCCTCGGCGGTGAACTTCTCGCGCAGCTCGGCGAGGTCGTCCGGCAGCTCCGACGGCAGTACGGACAGCCGCTCGCGCAGCGAACCGAACTGCGACTGGACGTCGGCGGGGACGTTGGCGAAGCGCTCGCGCGCCTCCTCCACCCGGGCCTGCACCTCGGTGGCGGCCGCGCGCTCGCGCACCTGGGCGAACACGTCGTTCACGGCGGCGTAGAGGGCGTCACCCGCGCCGACGGTGGCGAGCAAGGGCTTGGTGACGGTGGCGTTCTTCTCGGTCATAAGGTTTCGTTCTCCTGGCGTGGCGGAGTGTCGGTTGTCGTGCGCGGAACGTCGCTGTCCCATACGTCCCCCCCTGCCTCGTTTCCTCCGTTTTCCCGGCGAAACGACTCATAGATGTCCAGCAGCACCTGCTTCTGCCGCTCACTGATCGATGTGTCGGCGAGCAGGGCGTCCCGGACCGGACTGTGCGGCCGCTGCTCGAGATAGCCGGCCCGTACGTACAAGACCTCCGAGGAGACCCGCAGCGCTTTCGCGATCTGCGTGAGCACTTCGGCGGACGGATTACGCAGTCCGCGCTCGATCTGACTGAGGTACGGATTGCTCACTCCCGCCAGCTGGGCGAGCTGACGCAGCGAGACTTGCGCGGCTTCCCGCTGCGCCCTGATGAAGCCTCCGATGTCGTGCGCCGCGTTGACGACGCGACCCGCTCGTTCTCCGACGCCGGACGAGTGCTCGTCCGATCTGTCGGTGTACTCGGCGGAAACCTCGGGCTGGTCTGCCATCACTCACCTTCTGGCGGTTGTACGGGTTCGATTCTAGGTCAGGGTGCTAGCTATTGCAAGCAGTCTGCTAGCAGTGTTTCGGCAAACGTTCCGCGTGCCGCGGATCAGCCGCCGAACATCAGATGGGAAATCGTGTAGATCGCCAGTCCGGCAAGCGAACCGACCACGGTTCCGTTGATCCGGATGAATTGCAGATCCCGGCCGACCTGCAATTCGATCTTCTTGCTCGCTTCGTCGGCATCCCACCGGGCAACCGTGTCGGTGACCAGGGTGCTGATCTCACCGGCATAGTTTTCCACCAGGTACCGCGCGCCGCGATCGATCCAGCCGTCGACGTTGGCCCGCATGTCCGCGTCGTCGCGCAACCGCTCGCCGAGCTGTTGCACGTTCTCGGCGACCTTGCGCCGCAGCGTGCTGCCCGGATCGTCGGCGGACTCCAGGATCAGCCGCTTCGCCGCGCGCCAGGTGGCCGAGGCCAGTCCGGTGATCTCCTCACGGCCCATGATCTGCGCCTTGATGCGCTCCGCCTTCTTGATCATGGCGTCGTCGAATTGCAGGTCCTCGGCGAATTCCTCCAGGAACCGATTCGCGGCGAGGCGCACTTCGTGCTCCGGATTGGAGCGGATTTTCCAGGTGAACTCGACCAGCTCACGATAGATCCGTTCCGAAAGCAGGATGTTGACGAATTTCGGCGCCCATTGCGGAGCGTCGCGCAGCACGATCCGGTCGATCGTCTCCTGGGAGCCGAGCGCCCACTGGTGCGCGCGCTCGGCAAGCAGATCCAGCAGCGCGAGCTGCCGGTTGTCGGCCAGCAGTTCCGCCAGCACGCGCCCGATCGGCGGGCCCCACAGCGGCTCGGCGATCCGCTTGACGATGGTGTTGTCGATGACCTGTTCCACGTCCTCGTCGCGCAGCACGCCGACCACGGCCCGCAGGAGCGTCGAGCTCTCCTGCGCCACTCGCGCGGCATGACCGGGATCCGCCATCCATCGTCCGACCCGCAGGGATATCTGGGCGGAACTCAGTTTCGTCGACACCACCTCCGGCGCCAGGAAGTTCGTGCCGACGAAGGTGCCGAGACTGGCGCCGAGCTGGTCTTTCTTGCGCCGGATGATCGCCGTGTGCGGAATGGGCAGGCCGAGTGGGTGCCGGAACAAGGCGGTCACCGCGAACCAGTCCGCCAGCGCGCCGACCATGCCCGCCTCGGACGCGGCGCGCAGGTAGCCGACCCAGTCGCCACCCGCTCCGCGCGATTCGGTCCAGCGACAGAACAGATAGATCGCGGTTGCCAGGGCGAGCAGGCCGGTGGCCAGCGCCTTCATCCGCCAGAGGTCACGACGCTTGGCCGCCTCGTCGAGCACGGCGGCGAAGCCGAAGGGCGCGGCGGCAGGCGCGGCGGGGGCATCCGCCACCGCGGTGTTGCCGGGAGCTTTCTCCATGCCTCCCATTCTGCTGTGCGCGGCGAAATGGGCGAGCGGGCGAGCGGACCGGGACACGCCAGACGCGCCCGACACTGTGGTTCCCGCCGCATCCGGGCCCAAAAGCGCATATCACGGGTATCGGGGACCTAAGCTGGTAGCCACCGGAACACGTACGAACGAGGGAGCCCACGCTGTCCACCGAAGACCTTGTCGATATCGGCGAGCGACCGTCGGCGGTGCGCGGCGGCCGGATGGACGGCCGCAAGCGCCGGTGGCGGCAACACAAGATCGATCGCCGCGAGGAGCTCGTCGACGGCACCCTGGCCGCCGTGCGCGCCCGCGGCTCCAACGCGGGCATGGACGAGATCGCCGCGGAGATCGGCGTCTCCAAGACCGTGCTCTACCGCTACTTCTCCGACAAGAACGACCTGGTCCACGCGACCATGCAGCGGTTCATCGAGACCACGCTGATGCCGCGGGTGTACGGCGCGATCAGCCTGGACGCCGACGAGTATCAGCTGGTCCGCTCCGCGCTGGCCGAGTACGTCGGGACGGTGGACGAGGATCCCGAGGTCTACCGGTTCATCATGGGCAACGGCTCGGCCGACCAGTCCTCGCTCGCGGAGTTCGAGAAGCTCTTCGCCGAGGTGGTGTGCGCGGTCATCACCGAGCGCGCCAAGGATCGGGGCGTGGCGACCGAGGGCGCGGCGCTGGCGTCGTACGTGCTGGTCGGCGGCATCCAGCTGGCGACGCACTGGTGGACCACCAACAAGTCGCTGTCGCGCGAGGACGTGATCGACTACCTCACCATGCTCGCCTGGAGCGCGATCGAGGGCATGGCCCGCGCCGGCGGTTCCCCCGCGGCGTTCAACGCGCAGCAGCACGTGCTGCCCGTGCCCGAGTCTCCCGCGCAAGACTGAATCGGCCCTCCGCCCCCAGCGCTAGCTGGGCCGCTTGCAAAAGTTCACTGCCACTCTCGACTTTGTCGAAACCTTGGCTAGTCTGAACCCGAGCGGTGCGCCGAGTGCGCTGCGTCACCGCCTGCGCCGTACTCGACGGCGGTCCACGCGAGACCTCCCGGTTCCGCGCGTAGCCGCCTGCGTGTCCGTCGCTACGACCGCGGCACCAACGGAGGTACCTCGATGGCGAAGCAAGTACCGACCTCTCGGCTTGCTCGTGGCACGAAACTGGGCGCGGTGGCAGCCGGTTCCGTGCTTCGCACCCAGCGCACGCGACTGACCATGCGGGGCAGATCAGAGGCCGTCCGGGCGAAGATGGCCGAGGAATCCATGATTCGCACCACCGAGCAAGTGGTCACGGTGCTGGGCACCATGAAGGGCGTGGCCATGAAGCTCGGCCAGATGATGTCGGTGCTCGACCTGGATCTGGTGCCGGAAGACCACCGGGAACGATTCCAGAAACGCCTGGCCGTGCTGCGCAACGCGGCCCCGACGGTCTCCTTCGCGGCCATGCGCCAGGTCATCGAGGACGACTTCGGCAAGCCGCTCGACGCGGTCTTCGCCGAGTTCGACGCCGAGCCGGTCGCCGCCGCCTCGATCGGCCAGGTGTACCGGGCGCGGCTGCACGACGGTCGCCAGGTCGCGGTCAAGGTGCAGTACCCGGGCATCGACGCCGCGGTGCGGGCGGATCTGAAGAATCTCGCGATGTTCCGGCGCGTGCTGCAGTCCGCGATGCCCTGGGTGACGCCCGCCGTGCTGGACGAGCTGCGGCTGAACATGGAAGCCGAGCTCGACTACCGGGCCGAGGCGGCCACCCAGCTGCAGATCGCCGAGTTGTACGCCGGGCACCCGTTCGTCATCGTGCCGCGCTCGCTGCCGGAGTTCTCCACCACGCGGGTGCTGGTCACCGAGTACGTGGAGGGCCAAGGCTTCGATGCGATTCGGCAGCTGCCGCAGGCGGAGCGCGACCGGATCGGCGAGATCATCTACCGGTTCTACGTGGGATCGTTGTTCACCTTCAACGAGTTCTGTGGCGACCCCCATCCCGGCAACGTCCTGCTGGCCGCCGACGGCCGGGTCGGCTTCCTGGATTTCGGATTGTTCAACCGGATGGACGCCGAGCACGTGCAGTTCGAACTGGTCTGTCTGCGCGCCGCCGCGGAGGATCGCGCCGAAGACCTGCGCGAGCTGATGATCCGGCGCGGCGTCATCGACTCGCCGCAGGAGATCGGCGCCGAGGAGTGCCTGGAATACGTGCTGGCCGCCTCGGAATGGTGTCTGGTCGACGAGGAACTGACCATCACCCCCGAATTGGCCAGCGGCGCGTTCCTGCTCGCGGTGGACCCGAGGGCCAGCGAGTTCACCGGCATGAAGCAGCAGAATCTGCCGCCGGAGCACCTCTTCTCGCGCCGCGCCGACTTCCTCACCTTCGGCATGCTCGGTCAGCTCGGTTGCACCGCGAACTGGCATCGCGTCGCCCGGGAATGGCTCTACGACGAACCGCCGGTCACCGAACTCGGCCGGGCCCATCACGCCTGGCTCGCCGACCGTCCCACTGCCGCGCCGCAACGGCCGCGCAAGAAGACCACGAAGTAGCCGCAGACCGGCGACCCTACCCCAGAACGGAAGACCATGGCAGACACACGGGAATTCGACCTAGTCCTCTTCGGCGCGACGGGTTTCGTCGGCAAACTCACCGCGGAGTACCTCCTCGGGGCCGCGCCGGAATCCGCCCGGATCGCGCTGGCGGGGCGGTCGCTGGACAAGCTGACGTCGGTTCGTGCCGATCTCGGCCCGAAGGCCGCGGGCTGGGACCTGGTGGTGGCCGACTCGACCGACCAGGCCGCGCTGGACGCACTGGCGGTGCGCACCAAGGTCGTGGTCACCACGGTCGGCCCGTACCTGCGCTACGGGATGCCGCTGGTGGCGGCGTGTGCCAAGGCCGGCACCCACTACGCCGACCTCACCGGTGAGCCGCTGTTCATCCGCGACGCCATCGACGCCTATCACGAACAGGCCGTCGCCACGGGCGCGAAGATCGTGAACTCCTGCGGCTACGACTCGATTCCGTCGGATCTGAGCGTGTACCAGCTCTATCGCCGCACGGTCGAGGACAACGCCGGTGAACTCGTCGACACCACGCTGGTGGCTTCGCTCAAAGGCGGCGTCAGCGGCGGCACCATCGATTCCGGCCGCGCCATGATGGAGGCGATCGCCGCCGACCCGGCCAAGGGCAAGGTGCTGTCGCACCCGTACTCGCTGAGCCCGGACAAGGCGATGGATCCCGACGTCGGCCGCCAGTCCGATCAGGCGCTGTCGCGAGCCGGCGCCATCGACCCGAGCCTGGACGGATGGGTGAGCACGTTCGTGATGGCCGCGCACAACACCAAAGTCGTGCGCCGCACCAACGGACTGCTCGGCTGGGTCTACGGCAAGAACTTCCGCTACCGCGAGGTGATGAGCGCGGGGAAGTCGCGAGTGGCGCCGCTGGTGGCGGCGGGCATGGCGGGCGGCATCGTGGCGGGCATGACCGCGGGCGCGCTGCTGTCGCGGGCGGCCGCGGGCCGCAAACTGCTGGACCGCGTGCTGCCCAAGCCGGGCACCGGACCGGACGAAAAGGCGCGCAAGAGCGGCTGGTTCACCATGAAGACGTTCGCGCACACCACTTCCGGCGCGAAGTACGTGGCCACCTTCTCCGGCACCGGCGACCCGGGCTACCAGGCCACCGCGGTGCTGCTCGGCGAGAGCGGCCTGTGCCTGGCGTTCGACACCGACAAGCAACCCGACCTCGCGGGCATCCTCACGCCCGCCGCCGCGATGGGCGACGCCCTGACCGAGCGGTTGCGCGCGGCGGGCATGACCATCACCGTGGACCGGGCCTGAGGGACATGCTCCGGTGAACCTCGCACGGAAGACGATGAACGCCCCCGCGCTCGCCGCGGTGTACGAGCGAGCCTGGCGGCCGGCGCTGTTCTATCTCGCGAGCGGGCGGACGACCGCGTCGGACCGGCGCGAGGCGGTGACGACCCTGCGGCTCGGCGGCGCGCAGAAGGTGCTCGACATCGCTTGCGGGCCGGGCAATTTCACCAGATACCTGAGCGACGCACTGTCCGGCGACGGCTACGCGATCGGCTTGGACTACTCCGAGCCGATGCTGGCGCGCGCCGTCGCCGACAACGCCGGCCCGCGCGTCGGGTATCTGCGTGGCGACGCCCGCTCGCTCCCGTTCGCGGACGGAACCTTCGATGCCGTCTACTGTTTCGGCGCGCTCTACCTCATCCCCGATCCGCTCGTCGCCGCGCGGGAGATGATCCGCGTCCTGGCTCCCGGTGGCCGGATCGCGATCACCACCAGCTACCGGGCCGCGAACCCCATCGGCGAGGTGAGCCGCGTGGTCGGCGGTTTGAGCGGTCTGCGGGTGTTCGGCACGCGGACTTTCCCGACCCTCTTCGCCGAGCAGGGCTTGGTGGAGATCGACCAGCGGGTCCATCGTCTGCTCCAGTACGTCAGCGCGACGAAACCCGCCTGATCGCGCGGCTTCCCCGGCCGCAGGAGCGGCGTCCGTTCGCCGGGGACCTACCGGATCAGCAAGTCGCGCTCGTCCACGGTCCGGGCGGGCGGAGGCCGCAATCGGCCCGGCGCATCGCCGCCCCGACCACGGTCGGCATCGGGGAAAAGGGTGCCCTGTGCGGCCGGAGCCGAGGTTCGCGTCAGGACGGCCGCGGACCGGAGCCGAGATCGACCATGCGGTGCAGGATGGCGGGAGCCAGGGCTAATTCGAATTCCGTTCCGCTGCTTTCGAAGACGAAGGCGAGGTAGTCGCCGCGGGGTACCGGGGCCAGGCGGACCGAGCACTGCTCCCCCACGATCACCCAGCCGCCGACGGTCAATTGATCGGACATCGCCCCTCCCACCCTTCGACACTTCCGACAAGTGGACTATGCCAGTTGCGGCGAACGGGTGTCAACGGCGGAAATCGGCCGTTGAGCTGGTGAAATACTCCCGATGCAAGGTGGACCGTCCGGGCGGGTGGACGCTTTCGCGGTACTCCAGCGCGACACCGTGGGCATCCAGGCCGATGCGGTGCACCACCAGCACCGCCGCCGGGGGCGCGAGCGCGAGATGGCGGCGTTCGTCCTCCGTGGCCAGCCGGGCGCCGACGCTCTCCCGCACGATCGCGACACCACGCCCGAGCACGGCTTCCGGATACCGCAAGCCGTCCCCGGGCACCGCCTCGGGTTCGAGTAACAGTGTGGCGGCCGAAGCGAATTCGCCGGGGTACCAGCAGGTGACCAGCCGCGCGGCGCCGGAATGCTCCTCGCTCAGCAGCGTCCGGACGACCACCGCGCTGGAGGCGGGCAGGCCGAGCGCGGCGGTGACCTCCCGCGGTCCTTCCACCACCTCCGCGCGCAGCACGCGCACCGAGTGAACGCCGGGCGAAGACGACTCGTATCGCGGCGCGCTCTCCCGCAGCACGGTTTGTTCGGCCACATAGGTGCCCGACCCGCGGCGCGACCTGACGATTCCCTGCTGCCGCAGAGTATTCAGCGCCTTGGCGGCGGTGGGCCGAGCCACCTTCCAGCGGGCGGCGAGTTCGCGCTCGGACGGCACCTCGGCGCCCTCGGCCAGCTCGCCGCGCTCGATCAGCTCCCGCAGATGCGCTGCGATCTGCAGGTATTTCGGGACCACGCCCTCGATTCCGGTCACCGGTCGCCTTCCCCTGCGGACACCGCCCCTCGGACCGCTGGTCAGTGTAACAACGGCGGAGCCGGCTTCCGGGTGACGCGCACAAGCCCGGCACCGACACGGTCCGTAGCGCTGTACCGACCGGTAAAGTGCGAGTCCAGTACAGCGCGGTACGAACAGGACCGAGCCGAAGGGGGTTCCACGTGGCGGTACCCGATACCGGACAGGGGACGGCGCGAGAGCTGTACGCGGCGGCCGTCGGCGCGGGCGGGGGCGAGAGGTTCGAGCTGGACACCGCGGTCGCGGAGAACCTCGCCGCCGCCTGCGATCGGCTCGTCGACGATCTGCGCCGCGCGATGGCCGACGAACACCTGCTCACCGACGTGACCGGGTTCCCCGACCTGCCCACCGGCCAGGGTCTCACCCGCGGATTCGCCGCGAAAGGACGCCAGTACCTGGACACCCTCACCGCGTTCCAGGAGACGGCGCTGCTGTTCAAGGCCGCCTATCTCGCCGCGGCCGACCGGCTCGCCGACGCCGAGGCGGCGAACCAGGCCGCGCTGCGGCTGGTCGCCGACTACTTGGAGCCACGGTGAGCATGCGCCCACGCGCCGGAACCGACTGAGGGGGAGGATCGATGGCAGACTCCGCGGCACGCGCCGCCGCCGACGGCATCCGGCAGGAGCTGGCCGGATTCACCAGCGGCGCAACCGATCCCGCTTACGCGCCGGATCGGGAACTGTTCGGCGCCTACACCCACCAGCAGATCTGGGACCTGGTGCACGAAGCGCTCGACCCGGCGGCGCTCGGCCGGGTCGCCGCGGCGTGGCAGGCGAACGCCACCGCGGTGGCCGAAGCGTTCCAAGCGTTCTCCGATGCCACCAACCGGGAGTTCGCGCGCTGGTCCGGCCGGGCGGCCGACGCCGCGGTCGGCGCGACCAGGCAGTTCGTCCGCGCGGGCGAGGACGCGCACGACGTGTGCCGGGCGGTCGCCCGGCTGATGGAGTTGAATAGCGATGCCGCGCAAACGGTCCGGGGCGCGATCGCGCCGCCGCAGCGGTATCGCCCGCTGGCCGACCCGGCCGCCGAAGCGGTTTACGGTGGAAAACGTAGGATGGAACACGATAGTGCGGCGGCAGACATCGAGGCGGATGTCCGGGACACGATGACGTACGTCTACACCCCGACGATGCCCGCCACCGGCGATCACGTTCCGCAATTCCCCCGGCCGCGAGCAGGTTCCGCGACCGAGGACGCACCCGGCGATCCGGATTCCGTCCGCGGAGGCGGCGCACGGTGAAATGGGTGCTGACCCCGGACGAATTCACGCATGTCTGGACGAACGAAACAAGCCTGGACCGCAGGCCCTACCCGGTCAACATGGTCCCCTCGGCCACGGCTCGGACCGAGTCGGAATACCTGGCCCTGCGTCTCCCACAGCGCTTCGCCCGCCAGGCCGACCCGGACCTGGCCGCCGCGTTGATGCTCTGCGCGCGCAACGACGCGACCACCATCACCGTCTCCGGCGAACGCACGCCGCTCGCCCGGAACGGAGACGGCGCGGCGGCCGAACAGATCCTCGCCTTCGCCGCGGTGGTGCACAACCACGCGGGCATCCTGGTCGCCACGCCCGACCGGGTGACCGTGCAGATGTGCCATGCCCGCGCTGTGGGCGAACGCCTGGTCCAGATCATCGGGTCGGCGCGGCCGGGCAAGCTCGCCCCGATGCGCGAGCCGCAGGACGCGGTGCTGAGTCCGGACCGCACCGAGCCGTTCGGCGCCAATGGTCATCGCGGGGCGGCGAAATTCCGCCACACGTTGCGCAAACCCGTGGACGGGCGCGGCTTCATCACCGTCACGGTGGAGCCGGAGAACCCGATGTCCCCGCCCACCCGCCACCGCACCTGGCTGGACTTCACCGGCGACGGCCGCTACCTGCTCACCACGGCGCAGGATCTCGTGCTCACCCCCGTCTCGGACGAAGAGTTCGCCGCCCAGCTGCTGCGGCTCGCGCAAGTCTGACCGGGCGCGAGGGCCGCGTAGGTAGGTTGAGACCATGCCCGAACAGTGGACGACGTGCCCTACCGAAGCCATGAAAGCCGATGGCCTGCACGTAGCGGAGCTGGACACCTCAGGGACACCCGGATTCTCCGGCAGCAAGAAAGCAGGGCTCGAGCTGCTGGCCGAACGCAGCCAGGTGCTGTCGGATCTGCAGGAGAAGCTGTACGCCAACGGCAGGTCGGGCGGCGACCGGCGCAATGTGCTGCTGATCCTGCAGGGCATGGACACCGCGGGCAAGGGCGGCATCGTCCGGCACGTCATCGGCTCCGTCGACCCGCAGGGCGTCGATCACGCCGCCTTCGGCGTGCCGACACAGGAAGAGCGGCGTCATCACTATCTGTGGCGCATCCGCAAGGCGCTGCCGCGCGCGGGTCAACTCGGGGTGTTCGATCGCTCGCACTACGAGGACGTGCTGGTGGTGCGCGTGCACAACCTGGTGCCGCCCACGGTGTGGGAGCCGCGCTACGACGAGATCAACGCGTTCGAGCGCGAATTGGTGGACGAGGGCACCACGCTGGTGAAGGTGGCCATGTTCGTCTCGCTCGACGAGCAGAAGAGACGGCTCGCCGAGCGACTGGAACGCAGGGACAAGTTCTGGAAGTTCAACCCGGCCGACATCGATGAGCGCGCGTACTGGCCCGCCTACCAGGAGGCGTACCAGGCGATGCTGGATCGCACGTCCACCGAGTACGCGCCCTGGTATGTCGTGCCCGCCGACCGCAAGTGGTTCTCCCGGCTCGCGGTCACCGAACTGCTGATCGCCGCCCTCGAGCGGCTGGACCTCGACTGGCCCGGGCCGACGTTCGACGTCGAGGCGCAGAAACGTCGCCTGGCCCGAGCGTAGGGCGTCGCGGCGCGGCTTCGCGCAGGCGAACTCAGGCGACCAGGGGCCGGACCTCCTCGGCGACGAACCGGAGGTAAGCGGCGGCATCCGGATCGTCGGCGGTGGTCTGGAGGACGACGGTGTCGGCGCCCGCTTCGGCCAGCGCGGTCACGGCTTCGGCGATCGCGTGCGCGTCACCCGCCACGCCCGCCTTCGGCGCGTGCGCCGGGGTGCGTTCGGCGGCCAGGCGCGCTTCGGCGTCCGGGCCGGTGACCGCCAGCAGGTTCGCCACCACGTGGTGACGGTCGGTGCGCCCGGCCGCGGCACGTCCCTCGTCGATCAGCGTGCGCGCCGCACGGACGCCGTCGGCGTCGGTGATCGAATCCAGCAGGGTGCCGTCGGCCTGTTCTCCCGACAGCCGGATCGAGCGCGGTCCGCGCGCGCCCGCGTAGACCTTCGGCGGCGTGGCGGGCGGCCAGTCCAGCGCGACGGCGTCGAGCCGCACATAGCGGCCCGAGACGGTGACCCGCTCGCCGGCCAGCAGGGCGCGCAACGCGGCCACATACTCGCTCAGCAACGTCACCGGCGACTCGACGCGTGCGCCGACCTGCGCCATCCAGCTCTGCACGCCGTGGCCGACACCGAGCAGGAACCGGTCCGGGAACAGCCGGTGCAGCGTCGCCGCCTCCATCGCGGTGAGCGCGACGTTGCGCAGCGGCACCGGCAGCAGCCCGACTCCGACGCGCACTCGTTCGGTCCAGGCGAGCGCGGCCGCCGCGCCGGCGATTCCGCTCTCCAGGAAGCAGTCCTCCCACAGCCACAGCTCCTCCAGGCCCGTGGCCTCGGCCACGCGGACCGACTCGCGCAGCAGTTCGGGCGGATTTTGCGGACGGAACACAGCACCGAGAACAGTCATCCCACTATTCCTACCGGCTGCGGATCTATCGAGCGCGGCGGCATGTGCGGCCGGTCGGTTCGCGACGTCGATGGCGAACAGTTCGGTGACCTCACCCGAGGTGCGCTCACGGCAGCTGCCGGGCGAGACGCGAGCCCGGCCGGTGCGGCGTCCAGCCGCTGCCCGTGATCCGTCCGGTGTGCACGAATTCGCCCCAGTGGCTGCGGGTTCGGCGGCCGAGCGCGTCGATCTCGCCCGCTGTGAGGGGCGCGAGCATCGGAGCGGCTCGCCAGGTGTCACCGTCGGCGAACAGCAGCGGTAGGTCGATGCAGTGGCAGGCGCCGTACGGATTCGCCGGATGGAGCTGTCCGATCCGGTAGCAGTACACGCGCGCCCCGGCGTCGGCCAGTTCGTCGGCGAAACGGAACAGCCCGTCCTCGAAGGCCTTTCGCCCGATCAGCCGCTGGATCGCCGTGTCGAGCCGGGCGCCCGTCACCGGCAGTCGCCGTAGTCTGCCGAAGACCGGATGCGGGCCACCGTAGAACGCCCGGGCCTCCTCGGCCGTGCGACCCAGCAGCACCGGCAGTTCGGTCGCCGCGTCCCGCACCGCCTGCCGCCACGCGTGCTCGCCGGGCAGTGCGCCCGCATCGGCCACCGGCGAGAAGGGTGGTGCGGGATTCAGCGCGGCGGGCCCCGCTATCCGGCGGGCCGTGCGTGCCTGGGCGGCGAGCAGGTCGGCCACCGGTGCGGTACGCGGATCGGCGCCGAGTTCGGCGAGGAACATCGCCCCCACCCGCTCGGCCTGCCGGTGACTCCGGAACCCGACGCCGAACGGCGCGCTCTGCACGATCGCCTGGCCGAACAGGCTCCTGGCCGCCGCGATGCCGAGCAGCGCGACGACCGACTGCGCGCCCGCGGACTGTCCCGCCAGGGTGACGCGCGCCGGATCGCCGCCGAACTCGGCGATGTTCTCCCGCACCCAGCGCAGCGCCGCGATCTGATCGTCCACGCCGCGATTTCCGACCGAGACACCCGGTGCGCGCAGGTATCCCAGCACACCGAGCCGGTAGCTCACCGACACCACCACGATGCCGGTCTCGCGCACGAGCCGGTCCGCGTCGTACAGGTTCCATTGGCCGCTGCCCGCGAGATAGGCGCCTCCGTGCAGCCAGATCAGCACCGGACAGCTCCCCGGTTCGGCGCCTGCGGGGGCCGTCACGGTGACCGCCAGGCAGTCCTCCGACTGTGGCATCGCGTTCGCCCGGCCCATCACACCCTCGAGCCGTCCGGGCAACTGCGGCGCGATGGCGTAGCGGCGCGTCGCGTCGTACACCCCGTCCGGCGGCTCGACCGGCTCCGGCGGGCCGAACCGCTCGGCCCCGGCGTACGGGATGCCGCGGAACACCGCCACTCCGGCGCGGGCCTCGCCTCGCCAGCGCCCGGAGGCCGCGATGACATGCTCCATGCCACTCTCGCTTTCTATCGCAAGATGACTTGCGATAGCTCCACGCTAAAGCCGCGTCCGACATGAACGCAAGAGGACTTGCGATAATCGCCGTATGGCTGATTCCCCCGGACAGATCCGCGGCGCACGTCTGCGGAAAGCCGTCCTCGACGCGACCGTGGCCCGCATCGAGTCGGCGGGCATCGGCGCCGTCCGGATCGCCGATATCGCCGTGGACGCGGGCGTCCACGAGACCTCGATCTATCGCCGGTGGAAGACGCTGCCTCGATTGCTTCTGGAGGCCCTGCTGTCCCGCGTGGCCGAAGAGATCCCGCTACCGGACACCGGATCGCTACGCGGCGATCTGGAGCGGTTCATGACCGATCTCATCCGTTTCGCGCGGACGCCTTCGGGCCGGGCTTTGATCCGCGGCAGTGTGATCACCGAAGCCGATCCGGAGGTGGAGGCGATCCGGCGCGAATTCTGGGTGCGGCGGCTGTCGGCGTCCGAAGAGATCGTCCAGCGGGCCATCGCCCGCGGCGACGTCGCGGCGACGGCGGATCCCCGGCTCACCGTGCTGACCCTGGGCGGCCTGGTCCATCTGCACGTCACGCAACTGGGCGGCGACCTGCCGCCCGGGCTGGCCCGCGACGCCGTCGATCTGATCCTCACCGGCATCACCGGTACCGAACCCGCCGCGGGGCGCGACTCGGCCGGTGTCACCGGCAGCGGGACGGATGTTTCGGAATCTCTCAGGTAGGCCGACCATGATGACCGCTGTGGGCCGATCGCCGGGCAAGGTGGTCGGCGGATCTACGATCGAGGCGGCAGGAACCGTCCGGCGAGCGAAAGGCGTGGTGAGCGCACGGTGAGCAAAAACCAGGGTGGGAAGTCGAACCCGCTGCTGGCGGCGGAACGCGCCGACCGCAACCGCAAGATCTTGATCCAGGTGGCCGTCGCCGCCGTGCTCGTCGCGCTGATCGCGGCGATCGGCATCGGCATCGCGGTGAAGAAGGCCCGCAACGACGATCCCGGCCCCACCCCGGCCATCACGGCGACCGGCACCGCGAACGCGGGCGGCGTGCCCGGCTCGCTCACCGACAACGGCGCCGTCCGGATCGGCAAGCCGGACGCGAAGGTCACCGTGCGCGTCGTCGCCGACCTGCAGTGCCCCGCCTGCAAAGCCTTCGAGGCAGCCAACGGACAGGTGCTCGAGGAAGCGGTGGCCAACGGCACCGCGGTCGTCGAGTACAACATCATCGCCTTCCTGGACAAGGCCTCCACCACGCGGTACTCCACACGCGCGGCGAACGCCGCCTACTGCGTCGCCGAGGCCGACCCGTCGAAGTACCAGGCGTGGCTGAAGACGATGTTCGCGCAGCAGCCGCCGGAGGGCGGCGCGGGTCTGCCCGACGACCAGCTGGTGCAGATCGCCAAGGGCGTCGGCTACACCGACGACGCGGTCGCCCAGTGCATCACCGACCACAAGTTCGACAAGTACATCCAGGCCCGCACCAAGGACGTGCTGGAAAGCGGTATCCAGTCGACGCCCTCGGTGTTCGTGAACGGCAAGAAGGTCGAGTCCAGCCAGGAGATCTTCGGCACCGGCGGCCTCGCACCCGCGATCAACGCCGCCGCGGGCCGATGATCACCGCGGGACCCCGGGCCGCCTGGGTCCTGTTGATCGGCGGGCTGGCCGGTTGGCTGGCCGCTGTGGCGCTCACCGTCGAACGGTTCAAACTGTTCACCGATCCCGGCTACACACCGTCGTGCAGCATCAACCCGATCCTGTCCTGCGGGTCGGTGATGGTGACCGACCAGGCCTCGGTCTTCGGTTTCCCGAACCCGCTGATGGGGATCGTCGGGTTCTCGGTCGTCGTGACGCTCGGCGTGCTGTCGGTGGCCGCGGTCGGTTTCCCGCGCTGGGTCTGGGGCGGGCTGTGGCTGGGCACGTTGCTCGGGGTCGGCTTCATCGGCTGGCTGATCTTCGAGAGCCTGTACCGGATCAACGCGCTGTGCCCGTACTGCATGGTGGTCTGGGCGATCATCACACCGCTGCTCGCGGTGACCACCGACCAGCTGTGGGGCGGCTCCCGGGGGCCGCTGGGCGTGCTCGCCGAATGGCGGTGGACGATCGTCGCGCTGTTCTTCGCGGTCGTGCTGCTGCTGGTGTTCCTGCGCTTCCAGGACTACTGGCTGTCGCTGGTCTGATCCGGCTCAGTTCGGCGGACCCGCGACCAGCGCCACCGGCACCGTGCGCGCGCCGCCCGCGCCGGTGACCCCCAATCGCACCGTGTCGTTGGGTTTGCGCTTGTTCAGTGCGGCGCGCAGGGCTTGGGCGCTGGTGACCATGCGGTCGTCGACGGAGGTGATGACGTCCCCGGCGGCCAGACCGGCGGCATACGCGGGCATGCCGTAGATCGCCACGTCCACCCGCGCGCCCGTCCCGGCCGGCAGCGCGTTGGAGATGAGCACGCCGAGGGTGGCCGTGGGACCGATGTGCACGGTGTCGGTGGGAGTCCCCGAGCGGATCTGCTGGACCACCCGCATCGCGGCGTCGATCGGCACCGCGTACCCGTTCGCCGGATGGTCGGCCGGGCGCGCCCCGTCGCCCGAGGCCGCGGCGATGACACCGACCACGGAGGCGTTGCGATCGACCAGGGCTCCGCCGGACTGTCCCGGCGTGACCGCCGCGGCGACCTCCAGCATCCCGCTGAGCGCTTTGCGGGACAGATCGGCGGTGTTGACCGCGACGATCGCGCTGTCCAAGTCGGTGAGGGGGCCGTGCACCGCGGTCGGCGTTCCACCGGTTCCGCCCGCGTTGCCGATCGCGACGAGTTCCTCCCGCAGCCGCAATCCGGCCGAACTGCCGATCTGCGCGGTGGGCAGCCCGGCGGCGGCCAGGTCGAGCAACGCGATGTCGGCCTCGGCGTCGTAGCCGAGTACCACCGCGTCGTAGACCTTGCCGTCGCCCACGTCGGTGACGGTCACGCTGTCCGCGCCTTTGACCACGTGATGGCTGGTGAGCACCTCTCCGTCGGCGGTCAGGACGATGCCGGATCCCGCCGCACCCGGCCCGGACCGTTCGGCCGAGGCGTTGATGTTGACCAGCGCGGGCCGCACCGCCGCGGTGACCATGCCGGGGTCCAGCGGCGCGGGCGGAGCGAAGGCGACCGAGGCCGCGGTCCCGGCGGGGTCGTGCGGGGCGGGGTCCGGCAGATCGGCGCGATATCCGAGGAAAGCCGTGACCGCGAGCACGAGGGTGAGGACCGACACGAACACCCGGCCACCGCGCGGTGTGCGCCGCGCCCCGGTCCATTGCTGCCGTTGTTCGTCCATGGCTCTCCCGCCTCGGCCGAAACCGCTCACCGATTCCATTGTCGCCGGAGAACGCCGCCGAAGATCATCGAACGCTGGACCGCGCCGGAAAAAGGCCCTCGAGCGTGCCTTTCTCGTGTCACAGTTGGCAACGGCACCCATGCGACGGTAGGCATGTCTTCATGAGCACCGCCGCCGCCTACGCCCTGTCCGCCTCCGACGGCTCGTTCGAGAAGGTCACGATCCAACGCAGGGACCTGGGTCCGCACGACGTGCTGATCGACATCGAGTTCGCGGGCATCTGCCACTCCGACATCCACACCGCCCGCAACGAGTGGGGCCGGACCCGCTACCCCTGCGTGCCGGGGCACGAGATCGCGGGCGTGGTCGCGGCGGTCGGATCCGCGGTCACCAGGCATCGGGTCGGCGACCGCGTCGGCGTCGGCTGCATGGTCGATTCCTGCGGCGTCTGCGGGCCGTGCCTGGCCGACGAGGAGCAGTACTGCGCCGTGGGCGCGACGATGACCTACAACACCGCGGTCGACCCGGCGGTGCAGCCCGGCGGGCACACCCTCGGCGGGTACTCCACGCAGATCGTGGTGACCGAGAACTTCGTGGTCGCCATCCCCGAAGGGATCGGCTTGGACGTGGCCGCGCCCCTGCTGTGCGCGGGCGTCACGCTGTACTCGCCGCTGCGGCACTGGGGCGCCGGACCGGGCAAGAAGGTCGCGGTCATCGGCATGGGCGGGCTCGGCCACGTCGGGGTGAAGCTCGCGGCCGCGATGGGCGCCGAGGTCACCGTGCTGAGCCACTCGCTGAGCAAGCAGGACGACGGCAAGCTCTTCGGCGCCAGTGCTTACTACGCGACCAGCGACAAGCAGACCTTCCGCGAACTGCGCGGCCGGTTCGACCTGATTCTCAACACCGTCTCGGCGGACCTGCCCATGGACGACTACGTGCGCCTGCTGAACCTGGACGGCACCCTGGTGATCCTGGGTCTTCCCGAGAATCCGGTGAGCGTCAAGCCGTTCAACCTCGCGGGGTACCGCCGTTCGCTGGCGGGTTCGTCGATCGGCGGCATCGCCCAGACCCAGGAGATGCTGAACTTCTGCGCCGAGCACGGCATCGGCGCCGAGATCGAGCTGATCGCCGCCGACGAGATCGACGGCGCCTACGACCGGGTGGTGGCCAGCGACGTGCGCTACCGGTTCGTCATCGACGTCTCGACCATGTGAGCCTGCTCGCCGCACCGGCGCGGCCCGCGTCGTCCGCCGCGGCGTGGGTACCTTGGCGGTGTGCCTGTGCAGGATGACGACGAGACGCCACCCGTCAACGGCGCGCGGGGCATGCCGCCGTGGCTGCCGCGTGCGTTTCTGCTGGCCGCGGCGACGATCACCGGGTTGCTGGCGGCGTTCTGGGTGCTCGAGCGGCTGCAGGGCCTGCTGACGGTTCTGCTGGTCTCGTTGTTCCTCGCCTTCGCGATCGAGCCCGCGGTGAACTGGCTGGCGCGGCGCGGCATGCGGCGGGGTCCCGCCACCGGATTGGTGTTTCTCGGGCTGACGGCCCTCGTGGTCGCCTTCCTCTGGACGCTGGGGGCGCTGCTGGTCGAGCAGGTCACCACCTTGGTGAAGAACGCCCCCGAGTACGCCGATCGGGGCGTGGAGTGGATCAACCACACCTTCCACCAGGATCTGTCGAGTACGGACATCCAGAAGTACGCCACCGACTGGAGTTCGACCCTGGAGGGCTACCTCACGGGGTTGGCGGGCAACGTCTGGGGCATCGGCACCGCCGCGATCGGCGCGCTCTTCCAGGGGCTCGGCATCCTGCTGTTCACCTACTACTTCGCCGCCGACGGCCCCCGGATCCGCACCGCCGTCTGCTCGCTGCTGCCGCCGCGGCGCCAGCGGCACGTGTTGCGCGCCTGGGACATCGCGGTGGACAAGACCGGCGGTTACATCTACTCACGGGCGCTGCTCGGGCTCATCTCGACGCTGGCGCACTACGTGATGTTGCGGATCCTGGACGTGCCGTCCGCGTTCGCCCTCGCGCTGTGGGTCGGCGTGGTCTCCCAGTTCATCCCCACGGTCGGCACCTATCTCGCCGGTGCGCTGCCGGTGATCGTCGGGCTGGTGCACGGGCCGAGCACCGCGCTGTGGATCCTCGGATTCATCGTGCTCTACCAGCAATTCGAGAACTACGTACTGCAACCGCGCATCACCGCGACCACCTTGGACATGCACGCGGCCGTCGCTTTCGGCGCGGTGCTGGCGGGCGCGGCGCTGCTCGGCGCGACCGGCGCACTGCTCGCCATCCCGGTCACCGCGACGGTGCAGGCGTTCGCCGGCGCCTACATCCGCCGCTACGACGTCGAGGCCGACGTGGAGGCCGAGATCGAGCGCGCGGGCCCGCCCAAGCGACGCCGCAGGTTTGCCAGGCAATTGGCTCTTCGCCTGACCGGCCGTCACGGTCCGCCCGCGGAGTGAGCCGGGCGCGCTAGGCGGCGCGGACCGTCGCCAACGTCCGCATCAGCGCCTGACCCACCTCCCGCAGCTGAGCCGGGCTGTAGCGGGCGGTGTCGTACTCCACCCGAATGGTCATCCGGTCGCCGACGGTGAACACGGTCAGCTTCGGCGGCATGCCCGCCGCCATGGCGAAAACGTCGTTGCGGACGATTCGCAGACCGGGTGGGGTCGAAAGCGCGGGCAGGTGACCGAGATCTGGCAGCTGTTCGGCCCGACTCGGGGCGCGGACGCCGACCGCGCCGTCGGCGCGGTGCTGCACGCGCTGATCGGCGGCCTCATGGCTCAGTGGTTGGTCGACCCCGAACACGCGCTGCCACCCGCCGACCTGATCGCCGGATTGCGCACGCTCGCAAGCGAGATCGGCGCCGACTGAACCGTCCCGCGCCCGGGGTATCGCACGCCATGGGTAGCCAGGGATCGCGCGCCGATGTAGAACTTCTCCGAAACGATTCGCACCGACTCGGTGCCGAAGGCTGGATGGGAACAATGCTGAAGCGGCCGCCGGATCTGGCCTTCGACCTCGGCAAGATGCACCGCAGGCGCAACGACGTGGCGGCCGCGCGCGAGGCGTTCCAGATCGCCATCGCCTCCGGCCATCCGAACTGGGCGCCGCTGGCCGCCGCGGAGCTGGGCGGACTGCTCAGCGCGGTGGGCGACAAGCCGGCCGCGGAAGGCGCGTACCACGTCGCGGTCGATTCCGGCCATGAAGACGCGGCGCCGCGCGCGGCCTACAACCTCGGCCTGCTGCTGGCCGAACGCGGCGATACCGCGGCGGCCGAAGCGATGTACGAGCGCGCCGCCGAATCCGGCCATCCCGACGCCGCGCCGCGGGCCTGGATCAACCTCGGCTATTCCCGTGCCAAGCGCGGGGATTCGGACGCGGCGCGCACGGCCTACCGGCACGCGATCGACGCCGGTCCCGGCGACATCGCCCGGCTCGCGCTGTCCAACCTGGCCTACCTGCTGCGCACCGAGGACGACCTGGACGGCGTGAAATCCGCCTACCGCGCGGTCATCGACGGCTGGCCCGCCGATCAATCGCTCATCGTCGCGGGTGACCTGGTCCAGCATCTCGGCGAGGCAGGCGATCTCGCGGGGGCCAGGGAGGTCAGCCGGTCGCTGGCCGAATCGGACGATCCCGCGGTCGCCGCGCGCGCCAGCCTCGACGTCGGAGTATTCAGCGAGCGGCTCGGCGAGCCGGACGTGGCGCTGGCGGCCTTCCAGCGCGCGCTCGACTCGACGGACGCCGAAGCTCGGGTCCGCGCGGCCGCCGCGCTCGCGCCGATCTATCACGAACGCGCCGCGACCGTGCTGCGCGAGACGGATTGGGCGGGGCTGGCGCACGCCGACGGACCCGCGGTCGACGCTCCGGCCATGCTCGCCGACCTGATCGGCCCGACCGTCGAGGACCAGGTGCGCGGCATCGTCTTCCTCTTCTCCGCCGTCCTGCACCAGGGATCGATCTACTCCGTCACCGCGCCCGCCGCCGAGGTCGTGCTCGGCGCCCTGCTGCACGAGCGCACCGACGTGACCTATGCCCGCGCCTGGGTGCGCGAGCCGCAACCGCTGCGTTCGGAGCTGCTCAATTGGCTGCACGAGGTGATGGCCACCGCGGCATGGCAGTCCGCCGCCGAGGACGACGCCGAGCTCACCGCGGCCGACCGCGCCGCCGCCGCGGCCTGCTTGACGCTGCTGCCGCGCGTGCGTGCCGCGACATCGGCCGCACTGGCCATGGCCGAGGCCGAGACGGTGGCCAACGCCGCCACCGAAGTGCTCGCGACGCTGAGCGCGCTGCCCACCGTCAGCGGGTGATCGCGCGACGCGCAGCGAGTCCGGCCCGCTGTTGTCGGCGCGCGATCTTACTCTTCGGACTCCACCCGCCTGCGGATGCGACGCGCCGCGGCGACCATGTTCCGCAGTGACGGTTCGAGCTGCCAGTAGTGCCGGGTCTTCAGACCACCGTCGGGATTGGCCCACAACCGCTGCGGCGTCACGGCCGCGGCCGCCGCGGTGAGCAATTCATCCAGCTCGTCGATGTCCGGGATGCGCGCCGACCGGCTCTCGTACACGCCGGGGCCGACGCCGTGGCTCAGGCCGTGCCCGGAGGCGCAGTCCTCCTTCAGCGCCCGCAGCACCCACTCGATCGAGCGGGTCGCCACGATGGCGGTGACGTCGGCGTCCAGCTCCTCGATCGCCTCGACCACCTCGGCACGGCCGGAATAACCGATGTGCGTGTGGATCTGGGTCTCCGCCTGCACCCCGGAGGTGGCCAACCGGAACGCGCCGATCGCCCAGCGCAGGTACTCCGCGCGGCCCTCCGGCCGCAGCGGCAGCATTTCCCGGATCGCGGGCTCGTCGACCTGGATGATCGCGATGCCCGCCTTCTCCAGGTCCACCACCTCGTCACGGATGGCCAGCGCCACCTGGTCGGCGGTCTCGTGCAGTGGCTGGTCCTGCCGGACGAAGGAACGGGCGATCATGGTGACCGGACCGGTGACCATGCCCTTGACCGGCTTCTCGGTGAGCGACTGCGCGTAGGTGATCCACTCGACCGACATCGGCGCGGGGCGGGAGACGTCGCCGTAGATGATCGGCGGCCGCACACACCGCGACCCGTACACCTGCACCCAGCCGAAGTGGGTGGTCGCGAAGCCGTCGAGCAGCTCGGCGAAGTACTGGATCATGTCGTTGCGCTCGTGCTCGCCGTGCACCAGCACGTCCAGGCCGATGTCCTCCTGCAGCCGGATCGTCGCCTCGATCTCGGCTTCGATCCGCTTGCGATACTCCTCGTAGGACAACCGGCCCTGACCGAGTTCGTAACGGGCCTGACGGATCCGGGTGGTCTGCGGGAACGAGCCGAGCGTGGTGGCGGGCACCGGCGGCAAGTTCAGCTTGCGCTGCTGGGCTTCCCGGCGCACCTCGTAGGGCTCCCGCGCGCGCATGTCCGGGGTGACCGCGTAGACCCGCTGCCGCACCGCGTGCTTCTGCTTGAAGTGCACCTCGGTGGGCCGTTTGCGCCACTTGTCCGACGGGCCTTCGGTGAGGGCCTTGGCGAGCGAGACCACCTCGCCGACCTTCTGTTTCGCGAACGCGAGCCGGTCGGCGACGTGGCCCTCGATGTCGTATTCGATCAGCAGGTCGTAGGGCACGTGCAGCAGCGTGGTCCCGGTGGAGACGACCAGATCCGGGCACACCTGGGCCAGCTCGTTGAGATATTCCAGCGTGACGTAGCGGTCCGCGCGCCAGACGTTGCGTCCGCTGATCACGCCCGCGTACAGGCGCTTGCGACGGATGCCGGGCACCTCGGCGAGGTCCTCGGGACGTATCCGGTGGCTGGCCAGGTCCAGCCCGATCGCCTCGACGTGGGTGCCCGCGAGGATGGTCAGCGCCTCACCGAAATCGCCGTACTGGCCGGTGACCAGGATGCGCGGGCGCAGTGGAGCCTTGCCCAACCGGTGATAGGCCGCCTCGAACGCGGCCAGCTCGGCGGGCGTGCGCTCGCTGGTGAACGCGGGCTCATCCAGCTGCACGCAGGTGGCGCCGCGCTTGGCGAGGATCTCGAACAGCTCCTCGTAGACCGGCAGCAACTTGTCCAGCAGGCTCAGCGTGTCGAATCCGCCCGACTCCCCGGGGATGTGGCCCGCCTTGGACAACAGCAGCAACGACACCGGGCCGATCACCACCGGCCGCAGTTCGATGCCGACCGCCTTCGCGCGATCGAATTCGTCGAGCAGCGCCTCGGGATGCAGCGAGAACTCGGTGTCGGCGTCCACTTCCGGCTGGCGGTAGTGGTAGTTCGTGCCGAAGAACCGGACCAGTTCCAGCGGCGGCAGGTCCGGACGGCCGCGCGCCATGAGGAAGTAGAAGTCCAGCGGATGCAGGCCCTCGCGGTACGGCTCGAACCGCCTCGGCACCGCGCCGAACAGCAGCGCGTTGTCCAGCACGTGGTCGTAGAAGGAGAAGGTGTTGCCCGGCACCTGGGTCAGGCCCGTGGCGGCCAGCTCGTTGAACTGGGTCTCTTGGATCTCGCGGCCCACCGCCAGCAGTTCCTCGCGCTCGAGCGAACCGTGCCAGTAGGCCTCCAGCGCCCGCTTGAGCTCGCGGTGCGGCCCGATTCTGGGATAGCCGAGGATGCTCGACCCGTAGCCGTCGGTCACGTTCACCATGAGCGGGATACCTTCTTTCGATCACCTGCGCGGCCCTTGCCGAGATCGACGAATCGATCCGGCGCTGCGCTCCGGATACCCAGCCGAACCGTCGCCATGGCCCGGCTGTTGTGCAGCTTATGCCGATTGCCGTCACCGGCTCGGCGACACCGACTTCTGGTCGGCTCCGCATCGAGGTCGGACGGTGCCGTGTCCTACTACCCTCGCGTTTCGCACCGGCCCGGGAGCGTTGCGTCGGCGAATCGCTCGATGCTCGCCTTCTCGGCCCCGTCAGGTGCGAGTCTTACGAGCACCGTTCGCGGCCCGTCTCGCGTCCGTGCGTCCGTCGCGCATGCGTCGCAGGCGCGAGCGGCGGACGCTCGGACGCGAGACTCCCAGGGGCCGCGAACGCACAGCGCCGCAGGCGCTGCGAATTCAACACCGCAAATCAGGCCCGGTACTGGTAGAAACCCGCGCCGGTCTTCTTGCCGAGCAGTCCCGCCTCCACCATGCGCATGAGCAGCGGCGGCGCGGAGTACAGCGGCTCCTTGAACTCGCCGTACATCGAGTCGGCGATGGACTTCACGGTGTCGAGGCCGACCAGGTCGGTCAGCGCCAGCGGGCCCATCGGGTGGGCGCAGCCGAGCACCATCGCCTTGTCGACGTCCTCCTTGGTGGCGAAACCGGACTCGACCATGCGGATCGCCGACAGCAGGTAGGGCACCAGCAGCGCGTTGACCACGAAGCCGGAGCGGTCGGCCGAGCGCACGACCTGCTTGCCGAGCACGTCGCCGGCGAAGGCCTCGGCCCGCGTGGAGACCGACTCGCTGGTCTTGAGCGTGGTGACCAACTCGACGAGCGGCAGCACCGGGACGGGGTTGAAGAAGTGCATGCCGACCACGCGCTCGGGGTTCGCCGTGGCGACCGCGATCTTCATGATCGGGATGGAGGAGGTGTTGGAGGCCAGCACGGCCGAGGGATCGGTGACGACCTTGTCGAGTTCGGCGAAGATGCTCGTCTTGACCTTCTCGTCCTCGAGCACGGCCTCGACCACCAGCTGGCGGTCGGCGAAGTCGCCGAGGTCGGAGGTGAACCGCAGACGCCAGGCCGCCTGTTCGCGTTCGCGCTCGGTGATCTTGCCGCTGCTGACGCCACGATCGAGGGACCGCAGGATGCGTGCGCGGCCCGCCGCGGCCAGTTCGCGGGTCTGCTCGTACACCAGTACGTCGACGTGCGCCCTGGCACACACCTCCGCGATTCCTGCGCCCATCTGGCCGGCGCCGATGATGCCGACGCGTTGGATCTTTTCGCTGCTCACGTCCCGCTCCTGCTGGGTTGTCTGGCTCTGGGGTGGCTGGTCTGCGAAGGTGTCGCTCCGGTGTGAGCGCGCCCTTCGATGGTCCAAGGTATAGGGATGCCCTCCCCGCCGGGGCTGTTCAGCGGGGAGGGCAGTACACCCCTACCGGAGTAGAGGATTGTCGGTTTTCACGTCGGGAACCTCACTTCCCTCGGTAAGCACCCGATGTGTTTCGAATGTCCCGCGCGTCGTTTCTCCGCGGTCCGCGCCGCGCGGGGCATTCGACCAGCCGCGCCCGGGGCGCGGCCCGTCAACTCAGTGGAACTGGCCCTCTTCGGTGGAGCCCTTGAGCGCCGCGGTGGAGGTGTTCGGGTCGACCGTGGTGGCGATGGTGTCGAAGTAGCCCGCGCCGACCTCACGCTGGTGCTTGATGGCGGTGAAGCCACGCTCGGCGGCGGCCTTGAACTCGCGCTCCTGCAGGTCCACGAAGGCGGTCATGCCCTCGCGGGCGTAGCCGTAGGCCAAGTCGAACATGCCGTAGTTGAGCGAGTGGAAGCCGGCCAGGGTGATGAACTGGAACTTGAAGCCCATCGCGCCGAGCTCACGCTGGAACTTCGCGATGGTCGCGTCGTCCAGGTGGGCCTTCCAGTTGAAGGACGGCGAGCAGTTGTAGGCCAGCAGCTGGTCCGGGAACTCGCCACGGACGGCCTCGGCGAACTTGCGCGCGACCTCGAGGTCCGGCACGCCGGTCTCCATCCAGATGAGGTCGGCGTAGGGGGCGTAGGCCTTGGCACGCGCGATGCAGGGCTCGATGCCGTTCTTCACACCGAAGAAGCCCTCGGGGGTGCGGGTGCCGTCGAGGAACTCACGGTCGCGCTCGTCCACGTCCGAGGTGATCAGGGTGGCGGCCTCGGCGTCGGTGCGGGCGATGATCACCGAAGGCACGTCGGCGACGTCGGCGGCCAGACGCGCGGAGGTCAGGGTGCGGATGTGCTGCTGGGTCGGGATCAGCACCTTGCCGCCCAGGTGGCCGCACTTCTTCTCGGAGGCCAGCTGGTCCTCCCAGTGCACACCGGCGGCGCCGGCGGCGATCATGGCCTTCTGCAGCTCGTAGGCGTTCAGCGCGCCACCGAAGCCGGCCTCGGCGTCGGCGACGATCGGCGCCAGCCAGTTGGAGACGGAGGTGTCGCCCTCGACCTTGGCGATCTCGTCGGCGCGCAGCAGCGCGTTGTTGATGCGGCGAACCACGGCAGGCACCGAGTTGGCCGGGTACAGCGACTGGTCGGGGTAGGTGTGGCCGGACAGGTTCGCGTCACCGGCGACCTGCCAACCCGACAGGTAGATGGCCTTCAGTCCGGCGCGGACCTGCTGGACCGCCTGGTTGCCGGTGAGGGCGCCGAGGGAGTTGATGTAGTCCTCGTTGTTGACGAGATCCCACAGGATCTCCGAGCCGCGGCGGGCGAGGGTGGCTTCCTCGACGACGGTGCCCTGGAGCTTCGACACCTGCTCCGCGGTGTAGTTACGGGTGACGCCCTTCCAGCGGGGGTTGGTGTCCCAATCCTGCTGGATTTCCGCGGCGGTCCTCGGGGTGCCGGTGGTCGACATCTGTGACTCCACTTCTTCGTTCGGTCCATGCCGCCCGGTCGAGCTACGAAGCAGCTCGTACTGCTGGAGCGGCAATTTGCAGGCTTGCTAGGCCTTTGGGGTGTACTTCCACACGATGGCACACGAAGAAATAGCCGTCTACCTGTTGTTAGTGTGAATCTGAGCTAGGATTTCCACCCCCTTTGCTAACTCTGCAAAATTTGCCCTCGAATTGCAGTAGCGCAATCTACTAGCCGGTAGCTCTGACGTGGGGTTTTAGCGTAACGCTTGTACTGTTAGCGATCAGCGAGCGGTCCCCCTCACCCCGGCATCGCCATTCCCAACTGTGAGGACCTTCACACGGCCGCTGTGGCCCACGCCACGCGTCGCATCAATGCTCCGATCACACGGCCTCCCTCGGCTCCCGAACCCGAGCGTGTTCCCCCGCCACCATGCGCGCTCCGCAGCTGCCCGCCATGCGCGCTTCCGCCGCCCGCCGCGCGCGCTCCCCCGGACCCGCCATGCACGCTCCGCAGCCGCCCGCCATGCATGCTCCGCAGCCGACCGCAGCGCGCGCTTCCCCACCCGCCATGCGCTGCTCAGCAGCCGCCATGCGCGCTCAGCAGCCGCCCGCAACGCGCACTTCCCCGTAACCCGCTATGCACGCTCCCCCGGCACCCGCCACGCGCGCTTCCCAAAGCCGTCACTCGGAGTCCTCGGACCATCCCCACGGCCGGTGTCGTCGCGCGGAGTCCGGCGTGACGCGCCCCGCCGCGATCAATGCCGCGAAGGCGGCGCGCTTGCGAGGGCAGTCGTGATCGCGATGCAACTGCATCGCGCGATGAGCATCGGCGAGCGTGAACGACTGCCCCGGACGGTTACATGTCCATGCCTCCGGCCAGGTCACCGGCCGCAATGAACAACGGGCCCGGGCGGAACTACGCGGGCGGGCGGGACGGCGCGGGCGGGCGATCGGCCAGACGCAAGCGACACCGATCACGGCGAACGCGCCACCCCCAACCACGGCGAGAACGCTGTGCGTTATTTGCCACAGGCACACGGCCGCTCGCCTTCCCCAGCACCACCGTTGTCCGGGTCCGGTGTGGATAGCGCCAACTGCGCGAGGCCGTCGAGCACTTGCCGAAGGGTCGCCACTTCCGGCGTCCCTTCGAGCTCCGGTCCGCGCCCGCTGTGGTCGAGCGGAAAAGCGATACCGCGACGATGAGCACGTTCTCGCGGGCTGAACCGCTGCGGCACGATCCGGCCGCTCCACACCAGCGTGCAGTAGGCCACCCACTTCCAGGCGCACCGCTCGATCCGGCAGGCACGATGACGCTGCATCTGCTGGTGCGCCAGCTCGAGATCAGCGGACGCGCAGACGCGCGGCGGAGCCAGAATTACGGGTCGATGCCTCACGCCGCCCCCGCTCCTGGGGCCGGCGCAGCCTGCGCCGACCGCACCCAAGCGCTCTGCGGACAAACGGTTTCCAGATCGAAACCCGCATCACAAACCAACGCGGGCTGGTTGTCCACCTGCTCGAGACCGAAGACGACGATCACCTCGATCGCGAGCCCACTCGCGATCGTGAGCATGTACCCGATCGGATCATCGACGTCGGCCGGTGGACGAACCGTGTAGACGTATTGATAGCCGAGCGTGCGAGCGTGCCGCTGCACCGCATCAGCATGCCGTGGTGCGTCCGGGCCGGACACGTCACCGCGAACGAGCCCGATCGCTTCCGGCTCCTTCCCACTCGCGCCCGGGCGGAGACCCGACTCGACATTTGCGACTTGCCTGTTCATCGAAACCCCCAGCATTTTCGTAGCGATACGTCCGACTTGCGGCATCGGCGCGTTCCCTCGAGCGCTCCAGCCGCTTGGCGCACACCGAGTACAGCACCATTCAGCTCGAAAATGGAGTAATAACAATATGATTGAACACAGGCAGATTCACTCCAGATCAACTGGAATGACTTCATAGCACTGCTAACGAAAGGTGGGGGTTCGCGTGGCAGCCCAGACGACGACTCTTCCGCGCAGACTGCTGGCTCGACGCCTGCTCGAGCTGCGCGAGAACGCCGGACTCACCAGGGACAAGGCGGCCAAGCTGTCCGAGATGAGTTCACAAACGCTGTGGCGCTTGGAGAACGGTCAGGTCGCTATGGTCAAGAAGATGGTGATCCGAGCGTTGTGCGACGTGTACGACGCGAGTGACGACGATCGGCAAGCGCTGCTCTGGCTGGCGGAAGAGGCGCGCAAGACCGGGTGGTGGCAGTCCTACAGCGACGCGATGTTCGCGAACACAGACTTGTTCGTCGTGCTCGAACAGTCCGCCTGCCATGTCACGTCGTTCCAATTGACCTTGCTGCCAGGGTTGGTGCAGACAGCCGACTACCGACGTGCCGTTGCCAAAGCTTTCATCCCAGCGTTGACCGATGACGCAATCGACCGACACATAGAGTTGCTCACCAAACGACAAGCACGCCTCCAGGAACCACCTGACCGATTCCGCTTGGACGTGAGACTGAGCGAGGCGACGTTGCGCCACCAGATCGGTGGCGCTGCGGTCATGGCAGCCCAGTCCAGTCACTTGGCGGAACTGAGCGGCTTGCCGAACGTGTCCATCCGAATCGTTCCACTGAGCGCCGGTTCCTACCTCGGACTGGAGGCAGGTTCCTTTGTGTTGCTGGAGTTTCCCGAACACCCGAACCCGTCGCTGACCGAGCCGCCCGTGATTTACGTCGAGGGCTACACTGGGGCCCTGTACCTGGACAAACCCGACGAGATCGAGCAGTACCAGACCGCGCGGTCAAGTGTCGAGAGTGCGGCACTGAGCGAGGACGAGTCCCGAGCGCTGCTGGTGGCAATTGCAGAGGAGTACGGAGCGTGAGTGCCGACCTATCGACGGCGAAGTGGTTCAAAAGCAGTCGGAGCGGCACCGGCAAAGACTGCGTCGAGGTCGCACATCTCACCGGGGGCATGGTCGGCGTCCGTGACTCCAAGAACTCCACCGGACCAGCGTTGATCTTCACACCCTCCGAGTGGGATGCCTTCACAGCAACCATCGCCGGCGGCGGGTTCGATTTCTCGGGGTGAGCACGCTTCCTCCATAGACGACGCCGTCGCGGCACTACCCACCGCCGACCCGCCGCCGTCCAGGAGGTCCTCGAAGCCCTCATCACGCTCGCCCACCACCTCCACTGCTGGCATGACCAGCGGCGAGTTCAACCCCCCGACTGCTGACACCCGGCAATGAGATCGCGAGACCCACTCAGGCGAATAGCACAGAGTTACGAGGCGTGAAGACCGACCTGCCTGGAGCGAAGTGGTTAGAGAGTAGCCGCAGCGGCACCGGCGGAGATTGCGTGGAGGTTGCGCACCTCGAGGGAGGCACGGTCGGAGTCCGTGATTCCAAGGACCCCACCGGCCCGGCGCTGGTCTTCACTCCAGGCGCGTAAGACGCCGTCATCTCTGGCGTGCAGTATGGACAGTTCCACCCGCCCGCCTGACCTCGGTTCTCGGCGTCGACGACGACGCCGGAAACCCTGACGGAGCGCTTCGGCGGGTCACCGTCGATCACCAACGAGTCGCAGTCCAGCCATTCCTTGCGGGCTGAGCCTATCCCCTCGTCGAGATCAGCGCACATGTCGTTGCCGCGAGCCAGAGATCCACGCGGTCAATAAATTTCAACCTTGACCATGCGGAAGTCGATACGTAACCTGAGTCTGGGATCAACCTCGGGATATGCTTCCGAGACAGGGGAACGATGTACTCGATGCGTTTCTATTCGAATGTCCAGTTGTGGAAATTTCTCGGAGCAGTTCTAATCTTATCCGCTGGATGGATTTTGGGCGTTGGAACGGGTGTTGCAAGCGCCGGTGTCGGCAGCTGCGAGGTCAACGTTCATAACGTGCATCAATCGAAAGGTTCACCTGGCCTGATGGACGTCAAAGGAACTCTCACATGCCAGGGTGATGTCGAGCGCGCAGATGTGTTCATCTACTACGTCAAGGTAGACGGGGCGGAGTGGGTTCGTATCGAGAGCAGCATTGCCCAGAGAACGGTGCACTCCCCTACAGCTGGAAAGAAATATACCGTCATGTCGCAGAATGGAACTCGTTGCGTACCAGGGGAGTACATTGGAGTAGCAGAAGGGTATCTCACCGTGGACGGGAAGACAACCAAGAACTATCAGAATGGGTTTGGGCCACGATCGACGGTGACCTGCTGATTCGCCGACAAAGAAAGAGGTGACTAGACTTCGTGGATGATTTCGATCATGTCATGTCGGACGTGCATTCGTGGCTGTCTACAGAGTACGGGACCGTCGGGCACATCTTGTTCGATGCAGGTTCGGATATTGTTACAGCGATTCCCAGAGGCGGATCGGGGTTATCCATCGCCTTGACCAAACAAGAGGAGGGGATTCGCGTTGATCTCGGACTCAATGTGTCGTTCCTGGCACCACGAGACGACCCGTTCGAGCTATCCGACATCCTTGTTATCGTGAAATCACTTATCGAGTCAGGGATTTCGATTTCGATTCCCATCAATCCGTTCGGGGAGCCGGTAATACGCTACACACTGGAATTCCAGAATGGCGCACTGAGCTCAAAGATCCCAGGACATGATTACGTAGAATTCACGATCGGAGGTTGGCCGCCTTTCGACATTTCCCGATAAATGCAGCGCGGCATGAGCCTACTTCGATCGCATCGAACGATTCACGTCAACGACTGTGGTGCGGTTTACAACCAGTAGATTCCTACTGCGCGCATCGTATGGAAGTCTTGTTGGGCGAACTCGTATTCGACCTCGACATTATCGCCTATCGAGATGTCGTCGAAATTTCTCCCACGCAATGGGTCCAAACGAACCAGATGTGGGCTCCGGTGGAGGACTCGACAAATCCCGTGACACGCTTACTTTCCAACACCCCGTGTAGTCAGCACTCCCTCTTCCCATGCATGTTCGTAGGCCATCGTGCTGGTGATGTCAACGCAGCCGCTGTCCTGCCAGAACGTGACGGGCTAATTGTCGAAAACACCTTGTGCCAGATGAACTTTGGGGCCTGGTTGAGCCGCCGCTGCCGCACTACGGAAACCGATCCGATTCAGATATCGACCGAACCGATCGGTCATCCGCGACGTCCAACCAAATCGGGACCACCAATGACGGATCCGGACGACGACTGGGTGGGATGTTCGAATGGGCGTTGAACGACCGGCAGGTGTTGTCGCGCGAGTTCGACAAGCACGTGCCATGGAGGAGGCTCGACGGACCGCCGACCCCCGATGGGCGATGCGACGGGCTCTGACCGACTTCTTTACTGCCTGCGGGTATCACACGGTGTGGGAAGTGCCGGCGTCGACGGTATTGGCTACGGCCCGTGACGTGGCTGCTCTGCTCGATGATGCAGAACAGCTGCGGACCCACTCCGCCTACGAGGAGCTGTGCATCCGCTGTGCACGCCAGTTCGTTGTCGACTACGCGGCTGGGTCGGATACGGACCTCGACGCGTTGGAAAGTGCGACACGCCAGGTTGTCGCACAGGTGATGGAGAAGTTCGGATTGACGGCGGGGCAGCCGCACGCGGGCCTCGCCTTCGTCTGCGAGCACCAAGCGGTGGCGGTGCTGGAACGCGTAGAGCGCCCCTATCTCGCGGCCGTCGCGATTCGAACGCTCCGCATTTACGAACCTGACGATCCGTTCGGCATTTGCGAGCCGATGCACGCGTGGTGCACCCAATGGGAGGATGAGCCCGACAATCGCGCCGCCATAGACGCCGCTATCACCACCGCGCTATCCGAATTTCTGACCCGGACCCCCCCTGACTGCAGTTCATGAGTGGCACATCAGCGAGGGGCCTTCTCGCGTTCTGCCGCAGCCGGGTCACTCGTCGGCTATCGAGCGGGCGGGGGGTGGGCCGAGTGCCAGTGGTGGGCGATGTCGATGCGGCGGGTGATCCAGACCTGGTCGTTGGACTGGATGTGGTCGAGTAGGCGTTCCAGGGCGGCGGTGCGGGCGGGGCGGCCGATGAGGCGGCAGTGCAGGCCGATCGAGAGCATCTTCGGACTTCCCTCCGCGCCTTCGCGATAGAGGACGTCGAAGGCATCGCGGACGTGGGCGAAGAACTGTTCGCCGGTGGGGAAGCCTGCGGGTGACGCGAACCGCATGTCGTTGGTGTCCAGGGTGTAGGGCACCACCAGGTGGTCGCGGTCGTGTACGCGTACCCAATAGGGCAGGTCGTCGGCGTAGGAATCCGCGTCGTAGGCGAAGCCGCCGTGCTCGACCACCAGTTCTCTGGTGTTCGGGGAGTCGCGGCCGGTGTACCAGCCCAACGGCGGCGCGCCGGTCAGCTCGGTGAGGATGCGCACCGCCTCGGCCATGTGCGCGCGTTCGGTGTCGCGGTCGGTCAGCTGGTAGGACTTCCACCGCAGACCATGGCAGGCGATCTCGTGGTTCAGTTCCCGGAAAGCGGCCACCGCCTCCGGATTGCGTTGCAGAGCGCGGGCCACCGCGAAGATCGTCAGCGGCAGTCCGCGGCGCTCGAAGACGCGCAGCACCCGCCACAGCCCGGCCCGCGAGCCGTACTCGTAGAGCGACTCCATGCTCATGTGCCGGTCGGGGAACGCTTCGGCGGGCGTCATCTCCGACAGGAACGTCTCGGAGAAGTCGTCGCCGTCCAGCACGTTGTTCTCGCCGCCCTCCTCGTAATTGAGCACGAACTGCACCGCGACCCGCGCCGCGCCCGGCCACCGTGGGTCCGGCGGGTTCGGGCCGTAACCGACGAAATCCCGCGCACCCTCGGCTGTTCCCCCCGAGTCCGCGTTGCTCACGATCACGCCTTCCCCACACTTGCCTGCCGCCCCCGCACCTGCCCAACCACTGCGCCCGATCGACGCTCGGCCGCCACCCCCAGGACTGTGCCCCTCACCACTGCGACTCTCCCGCAGTCGCCTGCCCCACGATTGTGCCCGATCGACACCCGACCGGCCCCAGCTCTGGACTGTTCACGACGGCACCTCCCACACTCGCCTGCCCCACGACTGCGCCCGATCGACACCCGACCGGCCCCAGCTCTGGACTGTTCACGACGGCACCTCCCCGGCACTCGGCTCCAGCAGATGCGTTGTGCTGTATCGACTTCCGCTCGCCGCGCTCGCTCATCCGCCGAGCTCGCCCCATAGTCGCAATCGCGCCAACCCGCCGTCCGGGTAGATGTCCAGGCGCACTTCCTCCACGGACGCGGCCATCGGCGCGATCGGGAACCGGTGCCTGGTGTCGGGCAGCAGGGCGGTGCGCGGCAACAGCTCCAGTTCGGTGCCGTCGTTGGTGCGGCCGGTGAGCCGGGCGGCCCCCGGACTGTTGCCGAGAAAGTAGGAGGTGTCCAGTTCGGCGAGCCGGATCAGTCCGGGTCCGGCCAAACGGATGCGCACCCAGTCGTTGCCGTCGTCCCGGCGGCGGGCGGTCTCCCAGCCCTCGCCCATGGACCGGGCCAGGCCGGGATACAGCAGCTGGTTGGGCGAGCTGTAGAAGCGATTGGAGCAGTCCAGCACCAGCGCGCCGTTCTCCAAGGCGGCCAGATCCAGCGGGCCGAGCCCGAGCAGGCGCGGATCGGGCCTGCCTTCGCCGTGCACCCGCAGCCTGGCCACGCCGCCGTCCGGATGCATCTCGAGTTTCACGTGGGTCCAGCGCTTCTCGTTCTCGACCTGGAACAGGTTGCGGCTGTCGCCCGCGATCGGGGAGCGATCGACCAGCATCACCCAATCGTCGCGCGCGGCAATGGTTTCCGCGGTCGGATAGTCCTCGATCTCCAGCGCGGACACCGAGACGGCGGGCGGGTAGTTGCCCTTGAACCACGCGGTGTCCACGACGATCCCGCGGATCACGCCCGGCACACCGAGCCGCACGATCGCGGCGTCGTCGCCGGGCTGCCCGCGGTGTCTACGGGTCTCCCAGCCGTCGTAGATCTGCCCTTTGTGGCCGAAGGTGGACGGACGATACTGCGCGGGGCCGGGGTTGATCAGATTCTCTTTTTCCGCGAAGAATTCGTCGTTCGCCCAGATCACCGAGCCGCCGAGCGGCCGGACCGCCAGATCCGGCAACAGTACGAAATCCGCGTCCTCGTGCCCCGCGTCTCCCGGGATGACCCCGTTCGGATGGGCGGTCACGGCGTCTCCGCAGGCAGCGGCGCGCGGGCCGCCAGGGCGCGCAGGACCGCCTCGGTGAGTTCCGGAGCGCCGGCGTCCGGGCGGGCCCCGCACTCGATGCCGCGCAGCACGGTGGCGGCCAGTGCTTCGGCGGTGGCGGGTTCGTCGACGACGTCGCCGCCGCGCCGAGCCAGGTAGTCCAGCAGGCGCGGCACCGCCACGTCGATCGCCCGGCGGAAGAAGTCGTAGGTGGCCAGCCAGCGGGTGACCAGGTGGCCCGGATGCATGTCCCAGCCTTGGTAGTACCCCCGCCGCAACGCGCGGGTGACCAGCCGGTGGTGGTTGCGTAGCGCGGCCGCGGGATCGCCGTCCGGCACGATCTGCGTGGACCCGTCGCACACCCACACCCCGGTCTGCGCGGCCGCCACCTGCATCACCGCTTTGGCGTAGTCGGCGGCCGGGTGGTCGAGCGCTTGATCCGGCGCGGCGACGCCACAAGCGGCGGTGTAGTCGTAGGTGCCGAAATGCAGTGCGCTGCACCGTCCCTCGGAAAGAGTGAGCATGGTGGCCACCGGCGAGGTGCCGTCCGCGGCCAGGATCGCCTGCGGGCTCTCGATCTGCAATTCGAAACGCAAGCTGCCCTCGGCGATGCCGTACGCGCGCTCCACCCCGACGCACAACTGCACCAGAGCCGTCACTTGCTGCGCGGCCCGAATCTTGGGGACGGTGAAGACGAACCCCGCAGGCACCCCGCCCGCGCCCTCCAGAACCAGGTCCAGCGTGCGCAGCGCCCGGCGACGCTCACCGCCGCCCAGACCTTTCATCCGGATGCCGCTGTTCGGCGGGCCTCCGGAGCTGCGCGCCCAGCCCGCGAGCACCGTGCCCGCCGCCGTGGCGGCGCGGTCCTCCTCGGCGTCGGCGCGCAGGCCGTAACCGTCCTCGAAGTCGATGCGCAAGTCCTGGACCGGGGCGGCTTCCAGCCGCTTACGCACGTCGGGCAGCGCACCGGTCGTGTCGAGCATGGCCAGCAGGTCCTGGTGGCGGTCGAGCAACTCGACCGCGGTCGCGCCCCAGACCTCCGGTGTCTGCTCGGCGACCCGGTCGGCCGGGACGTACACGGTGTGGATCGGTTGCGGGGGGCCGTTCGAGCCGGGATATCTGCGGCGCAGCTCGGCGTCGACCGTGTCGAGTAGCGCCTCGATGCGCGCGCGGACGTTCTCCGGCACCTTCGTCATCGTGATCCCCTCTCCCGCAGTGCGGCCCAGACCCGGTCCGCGGTCATCGGCAGCCGGTACAGCCGCGCGCCGACCGCGTCGCGGATCGCGTTGGCGAGCGCGGGCGCGACCGGGTTGTACGGCGATTCGCTCATCGACTTGGCGCCCAACGGGCCGAGCGTGTCGGCGGTTTCGGCGAAGTAGACCTCCGTGCGCGGCACATCCGCGAACTGCGGTATGTGGTAGTGCCGCAGGGTTCGCGCGCCGATCACGCCGTGCGCGCTGCGCATGTCCTCGTAGAGCGCGGTGCCGACGGCCTGTGCGGCACCGCCCTCGACCTGCCCGCGGCACTGCACCGGGTTGAGCACCGTGCCCGCGTCGGCGGCCTGGATCGACTGCAGGATGCGCACCTCCCCGGTGCCCGGATGCACGGCGACGCGGAAGGCGTGCACGTTGAAACTCACCGACCGGGGACTGCCCCCGTGCTCGGCGTGGGCGACGAGATCGCCGCCGGTCAGCAGTTCGGCCGCGAGAAGCAACCGGTCACCGCAGTGCACGCCGCCGGAGGTCAGCACGCAGTCCCGCTCCGGAACGCCCGCCAGTTCGGCCGCTCTGGCCAGCAGGAGCCCGCGCAACGCGCACGCCGCCGCGTACACGGCTTTGCCCGCGACCACGATGCCGGTGGAGCCGAACGCGCCGGTGTCGTGGTCCACCAGGTCGGTGTCGGCGTGGCGGACCACGATGCGGGCGACCTCGGTGTCCAGTGCGGCGGCCGCGAGCTGCGCGTGCACCGTCGTCGTTCCGTTGCCGAATTCCGCTGTTCCACAACGGATCTCGTAGCGACCGTCGGGCAGCAGCGCGGCCGTCGCCGCCGACCGGTGGCCGCGCGGCGGGACGGTCGCGATCATCGCGGCGGCCATGCCGGTGCCCACCCGCCATTCGGGGCCGGGCGCGTGCACGTCGTTGCCGCGCAAGAGCGCTCGTTCGGCGAGGTCGAGGCACTGGTCCAGGCCGTAGCTGCCGAACATGAGGTCGCTCTCGTTCACCGCCGCGCCGACGAACCGGTCTCCGGGCACCACCACATTGCGGCGGCGCAGTTCGAAGGGGTCCATGCCGAGCGCGTGCGCCAGCTCGTCCAGCGCCGACTCCACCGCGAAGATCACCTGCCCGAGGCCGTAGCCGCGGAACGCGCCGGAAGGAACGTTGTTGGTGTACACCGCCCGCGCGTCGACCCGCTTGTTGGCGCAGCGGTACAGCTCCACCGACTCGCCGACGCCGTGATACATCACCCCGCCGCTGTGATTGCCGTAGGCGCCGGTGTCGGCGAGCACATCGACGGCCAAGGCGGTGAGTACACCGTGGGTGTCGGCCCCCGCCGTCACCTCGACCCGCATCGGATGACGGCAGGTGGCGGAGGTGAACTCGTCGGTGCGGGTGAACTCGTACTGCACCGGCCTGCCGGTCCGCAGCACGGCCAGCGCGATCAGGTCCTCGGCCAGCATCTCCTGTTTCGCGCCGAATCCGCCGCCGACCCGGGCCGCGAACACCCGCACCCGCGCCGCTTCCAGCCCGAACAGACGGCACAGTTCGTCGCGGACCAGGAACGGCACCTGCGTGCTGCACCGGATGACGAGCCGTCCGGCGTCGTCCAGCCAGCCGACCCCTCCGTGCGTCTCCAGGTGCACGTGCTGCCCGCGCGGCGAGTGCCAGACACCGCGCACCACCTGAGCCGCGGCGGTCAGTCCCGCCGCGACATCGCCCACTTCCCCGTGCAGCTCCGCGACCAGGTTGCGACCGGGATCGACGATCCGGGCCGAGGCCGGTTTGTCCCCGTGCAGTTTCGGCGCGTCGGCGCGTAGCGCGTCTTCCGGCTCGAAGACGGCGGGCAACACCTCGTAGTCGACTTCCAGCAAGCGGCATGCCTCGCGGGCGAGCGCGACGCTGTCGGCCACCACCGCGGCCACCCGCTGCCCAACGAAACGGACGGTCCGGTCGAGTACGTAGGTGTCATCGGGATCGTCGGTGCGCGATTCGTGCCGCGCCGTGGAGAACGGCACGCCCGGCGCATCGGCATGGGTGAATACCGCGTGCACGCCCGGCAGCGACTCGGCGGCGGCGGTGGCGATCGAGCGGATGCGCGCGTGGGAGTGCGGGCTGGTCAGCACTGCGATGTGCAGCGGAGCGATCGGCGGCGCGCTATCGCCCCCTCGCGACCGGTCCTCCGCGCGGGAGCCGACCTGCGGTAAGTCCAGCGTGAACGGCTCGGTGCCGGACACGAGACGCGGCCCGGCCAAGGCGCCGCCCCCGGCGCCCCCGCCGGTGACGGTCGTCGCGGTTCGACCGAGAGCCATGGCTGCCGGGTCACTCGGGCTGTGCGGGTCACTGCCTGGGACCATCCGCCGCGCGGCCGACTCGCCGACTCCACCCCCCGTGCTTGCGGCATTCGGCGCGGCCCGCTCAGAAACCGACGCCGCAGAGTCGCCCCGCTCGCGCGACTCCCCACCCGCGACAACCCGACGCCCCACCGACTCACCGACCCCACCGCCCGCACCCACTGCATTGGCCGAGGTCCTACCAGGAGCCAACGCCCAAGACTCGCCCCGCTCGCGCGACTCCCCACCGGAAACGACCCGCCGCTCCACCGACTCACCGGCCGCAACCACAACATTCGAAGCGGCACGATCAGAAACCGACGCCGCGGAGTCGCCCCGCTCCCGTGACTCCCCACCGGCGACAACCCCCCGCCCCACCGACTCACCGGCCGCAACGACAACACTCGGCGCGGCACGATCAGAAACCGACGCCCCAGACTCGCCCCGCTCCCGCGACTCCCCACCGGCGACAACCCCCCGCCCCACCGACTCACCGACCCCACCACCCGCACCGACGACGTTCAGCGATACCTGGTCGGGAGCCGACACCCCGGACTCGCCTGGATCGAGCGGCTCGCCCAGCGCCGCGCGGATGGCGCGGTAGCCCGTGCAGCGGCAGAGATTTCCTTTCATCAGTTCGGCGAGGTCGTCGCTCGGAACGTCGACCTGCTCACCACCCCCAAGCCCCGCGGCCGTGACCACCATGCCCGCAGTGCAGAAACCGCACTGGAAGGCGGCGTTGTCGACGAACCGGCGCTGCACCGGGTGCGGGTGCTCGGGCGCCCCGAGCCCGGCGGCGGTGGTGACGGAACGCCCGTCGGCGCGATAGGCCGGAAAGACGCAGGAGTGCACCGTCATTCCGTCGACCAGCACCGAGCAGGCGCCGCAATCGCCGGTGTCGCACCCCTTCTTCACCGCCAGGGCGCCACCGTCCCGCAGCGCCGTCCGCAGGCACTGGCCCGGCTGCGCCGCGACGTCGACGGTCCTGCCGTCCACCTCGAACCGCATCAGGGTTCCCGCAATTCCGCGGCGACCTCGCGGGCGAGCATCCCCGTGACGTGCTCGCGCCACTCGGGCGACCCGTGCGGATCGTCGAACCAGAAGGCGGGATCGATGCCGTCCACGGCGTCGCTGATCGCGCCCTCGGTGGGCGGCGCGGCGAAGTCCAGGACGACGGGCCTGGTCGTGGCGGCCGTGATGGTGACCGCGCTGCGGCCGTCCCGTTCCCGCCGTCCCATCACCACGGAGCCGGACCGGCCCAGCGGAGCGAGCGCGATCTTCCGGAAACTCGTGCGCGCCAGCAGACTCGACCGCGGCAAGTGAATCGAGCGCAGCACGTCACCGGGCCGCAGCACCGTCTGTCCCGGCGCCAGGACGAACTCCCGCAGCGGGACACTCCGATCGACACCGTCCGCCGCCCATACCTGCGCCGTCCCGTCGAGCGCGACCAGCGCGCCGAGCACCGCGCCCGCGGGCAAGGCGAGGCAGACGTTGCCCCCGACGGTGGCGGTGCGCCAGATCTTGTGCGAAGCCAACAGCGCCCGGCACGACCGTGCGAACAGCGCGGTCCCCGGCCACGGGTCGTGCAGCACCGGCATCCCCAGCTCGCGTCCCGGCGCGGCGCCCGCGAACTCGGCCAGGGTGCAGGTCGCCGCGATCTCCAGCCCGTCGTCTCGGATCTCGAACGAAGGCCACCCCAGGCCGGTGATGTCCACCAGCCGCACCAGCTGATCCTGCGGCTCGGAGAACAGGAAGGTCCCTCCGGCGAGCACCGCGGCCGAAGCGCCGAGCGCCGCCAGGTCCGCGCGCTCGCGGGCGATCACCACCTCGCGGATCGTGTCCAGGTCCACGTCTCACCTCGTTCCTGCCTCTCCGTCACCGTAGAGCCAGTCGGTTGCCGCCATATTGCGCGCGACGCGCGTCGGATTGCGCCGCGGTTACCGCACCGCACGACGGCCACCTGCCGCCGGAACCCGTCCCGGCCGAGCCGGCATACCGTCCACAACACCACAGCTCCGCCCGCCTCCACGGGCGTCCGAGCCGATACTGCTTCAGTATTGCTCGTCCCGCTTGACCAGGCACGACACCTCGCCCAGATCCGCGGTGACATCCGGCCCGCCGACCGGACACCGACGAGCCGCTCAACCCGCCTTCGCGAGCAACGCCGCCTGCGCCCGTGCCACCTCGGCGGCCACCACATCCGTGTCGACCGTCCGTACCTCGCCGTCGCGCACCACCTCGCGTCCGTTCACCAGCAGCGCCGCCAGCGGCGGGGCCGAGCCGAGCACCAGGGCGGTCACCGGATCCTCGATCCCGGCGTGCGCGGCCGTGTCCAGGCGCCACAGCGCCAAGTCGGCCAGTTTGCCCACCTCGATCGAACCGATCTCGGCGGCGCGGCCCAGCACGCGCGCCCCGCCCATGGTGGCCAGTTCCAACGCGGTGCGCACGGTCATCGCGTGCGGGCCGCCTCGGTTGCGCGCCCACAGCAGCGCGTGGCGCGGTTCCTCGATCATCGAACCGGCCTCGTTGCTGGCCGCCCCGTCGACACCGAGACCCACCGGGACGCCCGCGCGCACCAGGTCGGCGGTGCGGGCGACGCCTGCGCCGAGCCGCGCGTTCGACGTGGGGCAATGCGCCACGCCGGTGCCCGTTTCCGCCATGGCATCGATCGCGTCGTCGTCCAAGTGGACGGCGTGCGCGTACCAGACGTCGGGACCGAACCAGCCGAGCCGCTGCATGTACTGCGCCGGCGTGCAGCCGAAGGCGGACGCGCAGTAATCCTGCTCGTCGGCGGTCTCGGCGAGGTGGGTGTGCAGCCGCACCCCGGTCGCGCGGGCCAGGGCCGCCGATTCGCGCAGCAGATCGGGCGTGACCGAGAAGGGCGAGCACGGCGCCAGCGCGATCCGGAGCATGGCGTCGAACGACGGGTCGTGCCAGCGCGCGACGGCCTCCGCGCTCGCGGCGAGGATGTCGTCCAGGCGTTCCACCAGGTGATCGGGCGGCAGCCCGCCCGCACTCGCCCCCAGGTCCATCGAGCCGCGACAGGGGTGGAACCGCAGACCGACCCGCGCCGCCGCGGTGATCTCGGCGGCGAGCGGGTCACCGCCGTCGCGGGGGAACACGTAGTGGTGATCGGTGGTGGTGGTGCACCCGGTGCCTGCGAGAGCGGCGAGCGCGCCCGTGGCCGCCACGCGGACCGCGTCCTCGTCGATACCCGCCCAGACGGGGTAGAGCTTTCCGAGCCATTCGAACAGCGTGTGGTCGGTGGCCAGGCCGCGGGTGATCCATTGATAGAGATGCTGGTGGGTGTTCACCAGCCCGGGAGTCAGCAGGCAGCCGCGCCCGTCGATACGCCGCGCACCGTCTGATTCCGGCGGATCGCCCGCGCCCACCGCGTCGATCCGGTTGCCGCGCACCACGACGTGGCCGCGTTCGTACTCGGTCCCGTGCGGGTCCACGGTCGCGACGGCGCAGTCCGCGATGACGGTCACCTGGTCCACGCCAGGCCCGCTTCCGGCGCGTCGGCACGTGCCACGGTGGCGTGGATCAACCCGTAGGGCCGGTCGTCGGCGTGGTACACCTCGCCGCGGTTCTCGATGCCGAAGCGAGCCAGGTCGTACTCGAAATGATGCTTGTTCGGCGCAGCGAGCCGGATCTCGGCGAGCACCGGGTAGGCCGCCAGCGCGGCCTTGCCCATTTCGAACAGAGTCTGTTGCAGGGCCTTCGAGTGCAGCGTCGCGAAGGTCTCCACCAGCCGCGCCCGTACGCCCGCGTAGACCTCGTCCCAGTCCACGCCCGTGCTGGTCGCGAACCGCCACTCGGCCACCAGCGCGGTGGCCAGCATCCGATCACGGGTCGGCGCGAGCACGGTGAACTCGTCGGTCAGGAAATCCGCGAATTCCGAGCCGGTCGATTTGAGGATGGTCAGGTCTTTCACCCCGCCGACGACCCAGGCCCGTCGCTCGTCGCCGCTGCCGGTCACGGTGACGGCCGCGGTGCGCACGTCCGGCCCGCTGCGCACCCAGGTGTGGTCGTGCTCCACGCCGCCGACCGAGACGCGCTGCCAGGCGTATTCGTCGACCTCGACGCGCGCGCTGCGCACCGGTTCGATGTCGGCGACGAAATGATCGGCCAGCGCGAGCGCGTAGTCCTCGATCGCCCGCAGTCCCGGCTGCTCGGCGAAGGCGTAGGCCGTCTGCTTCTGCGTATCGGTGGGCAGGACCTTCGCCTGGTCGCCGGACACGTACGCGTCGGCGAAATCACCGCGCAGCACGGTGGAGACGTTCACATCGCGGATCTCGTGCCGTGCGGCCCGGCGGTAGATGCGGACGATCCGGTTCTCCGCCTTGCCGTAGCGGTGGTCGGTCAGCTCGATCGGTCCGGTCAGTTCCATGCTCGCTCAGCTCCCTCGATAGGTGGAAAAAGCGAAGGGCGACAGCAGCAATGGGACGTGATAGCGCTTTTCGTCGGTCACGGCGAACGCGATGCTCACTTCCGGATAGAAGGTTTCGACCCCCTGCCTCGCGAAGTAGGCGCCGGTGTCGAACACCAGCCGATAGGTTCCCGGTTCGAGCGCTTCGCCCAATGCCCGGATCCGCCCATCCGCGCCCGTTTCGCCCGAATCGAGCTGTCGCTCCTGGTGGTACAACGTCACCGTGACGCCAGCGGCGGGCGTACCGCGCACGGCATCCAGCACGTGGGTGCTCAGCGTGCTCACGACAGCTCCGCCAGCAGCGCGCGCAGCCGGATGCGGTTGATCTTGGCCAATTCAGTTCGCACGACTCGCCTTTCGGTTTCGGGATCATTGCGCAACCGGGCGGTGAGCAGCGTGAGCAACTCCTCGCCCGACTTTCCGCTCGCGCACACCAGGTAGATGTGCCCGAACCGTTCTTCGTAGACGCGGTTGCCCTCGGCGAGTGCCGCGCGTACCGCTTCGTCCGCTCCCGCCACCCCGGCCTGCTCGCGCGCCGAGGCCGTGGAATGCGGCCGCTCCCCGATCCTGGGATGGCCCGCCAGCGCGAAGTCCAGTTCCGGCTCCGGCAGCCGCACCGACAACTCCTCCGCCGCGTCGAGCATCGCTTCGGCTCTCCGGTACGGACGGCCCGCGACCAGCGACCGCGCGAAGCCCGGCGACGAGCAGCAGCCCAGCACCGCCTGATAGGCGGCGTCGTCGGACAGCGCGTCGAACGCCGCGATCCCGGGTCGCCGATCCGTCATCGGACCAGCATCGAATACGCCCGGGCCCGCCGCCACCGGAAGGGCACGGATCGCTGTCGGCGTGTCGCTCCATGGATGCGTCTGAGCACCGGTTTCCCATCGTGCGGCGCAGACCGGCCGGTATTACCGTTTACGCATGGCCGACCCTGATCGCTCCGCCGTCGCACCGTGCGCCGGCGTCGTGCTCGCCGCGGGCGCCGGAACCCGCTACGGAAAACCCAAAGTGCTCGCCGAGGGCGGCGCCTGGTTGCGAACGACGGTCACCGCGCTGTGCGACGGGGGCTGTGATCCGATCATCGTGGTGCTCGGCGCGACCGGCCCCACACCGCAGATCATCGATCTGCCGCCGGGGGTGCGCCACGTCTGGGCGGCGGACTGGGCCACCGGCCTGAGCGCCTCGCTGCGGGCGGGTCTGATCGCCGCGTCGCGCACGCCCGCGCGCTACGCCGCGATCATGCCGGTGGACACCCCTGATGTCGGCGCCGACGTGGTCGCCCGGGTGCTGGCCGCCGCCCTGACGGCCCCCAGCGGCCTGGCTCGAGCTGTGTTTCACAACACACCGGGTCACCCCGTTGTTATCGCCCACAAGCACTGGACCGCGGTGTGCGGGGCGGCGGCGGGAGATTCCGGAGCCCGGACATATTTGACCGGTAGAGACGATATGGTGTGCGTCACGTGCGACGATTTGGCGACGGGCGTCGATCGTGACTTCCCGGCCAGGACCGCACGGTGATCGGAGCTAGCTGATGCGGGACATCGTCGACGACCTGTTGCGGGTGTGGCACTCGGGCCGGACCGGCGGACTTGGCACCATCGTGCGCACCGTGGGCGCCGCCCCCTTGCCGGTGGGCTCCGCGATGCTGATCGATCCCGACGGGGCAGTCTACGGATCGGTCGCCGCGGGCGGGCTGGAGGAGATCGCGTACGAGGCGGTGCTACAAGCGGCGCGCACCGGCAGGCGTGCGATGCACCGCTTCGGCGTGGCCACCGGCTTGGAGGCGGGCGCGAACGGCGAGGGAATGATCGACGTCTTCACCGAACCGTTCTCCCGAAGACACTTCCCGGAGTTCCCGGATGTCGCCGCCGAGATCGCGGCGCACCGCAGGGTCACCGTCTTCACGGTGGTGTGGAACTCCGATGCCGACCTGATCGGCCAGCACCTGATCACCGACAAGAAGCACGCCACCGAACTGCTGGCGCTACCGGATTCGGACGTCTTCGTCTCCTCGTTCGCCCCGCCGCCGCGACTGATCATCTTCGGCGCCAATTCCTTCGCCGCCGCACTCACAGTGCAGGCCGAATTGCTCGGCTACCGAGTGACCATCTGCGACTCGCGCCCCAATTTCGCTACGCCGGAATCTTTTCCCGGCGCCGAGGTGGTAGTGGACTGGCCACACCGCTACCTCAACACCCTCTCCGCGGCCGGGGAGATCGACAGCAGCACGGCCATCGTCGTGCTATCGCATGATCCCACCTTCGAGATCCCGCTTCTCACCGTGGCGCTACGACTACCCGAGCTCGGCTATCTCGGCGCCATGGGCTCACGCCAGGTGCATATCCGGCGTATCGAGGATCTTCAGGCAGGCGGTTTCGGCCCGGAGACGCTCGCGCGGCTGCATTCGCCGGCCGGATTGGATATCGGCGCGCGCACCGCACCCGAGATGGCCGTGGCGATCGCCGCCGAACTGCTGGCCGCCCGCGCCGCGCAACCGGCGCGACCGGCCGACCCGTACAGCGGCGAGATCCCGATCACGCCGAGAACCGCTGTGGGGCTCGGGATCTGATCACTTCAGGCCGGGATTCTCGGCGTAGACCTCGCGCAGCACGGACAGATCGAACAGTTGCGCGGCCTTGATGTCGATCTTCGCGCTGCGCAGCGCGGCGACGTTCTGTTCGATCAGCGCGTCGGTCATGGAGAGCAGACCGTTGGCGGCCGTGTCCGCCGAGACCACGAGTTCGTTCTGCGCCACAGCCTCCTTCGTCTGCTCGGCCAGGTCCAGCTTCTGATCCTTGCCGTACACCTCCACCGCCAGCCGCGCCGATTCGGCCGGATCCGCCACCGCGTCCTTCCACCCCTTGATCTCGGCGGCCAGGAACGCTTTGAGCTTGTCACGCTCGGTGTCGATGGTCGACTGCGCGACCGTCAGCGTCTCGGCGACCAGCGGCAGGTTGTAATCGGCGAACAAGAAGTGCGCCGTCGGAAAACCCTTCGCCGCGAGCGTGATCGGTTCGTTGGTCACGTAGCTGACCCATCCGTCGACCTCACCGTTGGCCAGCGGGGTGGGGTCGAATTGCGCGGGCACGATGGTGACGTCGCCGGGCTTCAACCCGTTGGCGGTGAGCAGCGCGGTGAAGATCAGCTGGTTGGTGTCCTGCACACCGATCTTGCGGCCCTTCATGTCCGCTGGCGTCTTGATCGGTTTCGCCGCGGAGGACACGATCGCGAACGGGTTCTTCTGATACGTGGTGGCGACGATCTTGGCGGGCAGGCCCTCCAGGATCGCGGGCGCGGTGGTCTGTGGCGCGGACAACCCCAGCCACACCTTCCCGGTGTCCAATCCGGCCTCCACCGACGTGCTGGCCGCGCCGCCCGCGATCAGGTCGACCGAACCGAAACCGGCTTCTTTGAAATAGCCTTTCGAATCGGCGAAGTATTCACCCGCGAACTCGATGTTCTTCAGCCAGGACAACTGCACCGCGACCCCGCCGTATTTCGAGCCGTCCGCGGTGGTGCCGCCGGAGGAGTCGCCGGAGCTTCCGCCGCAGGCGGCCAGCGCACCCGCACCGCCGAGCGCGGCGCCGGCGAACGCGGAGTAACGGAGAAACGAGCGTCGGTTCAGGTGCCCGAACGTGGAGCGGTGCGCGGGTGTCATGGGCCGAATCTAGGTGGCGCGCGTTTCATTTTCTTTACTTTGGCGTTCCGAGCGCGGAATCCGCCGGGTCTGTTCGCTCAGAATCGTCCCGCTTCCGGGCCGAACCGGGCCAGCACCAGGTTCTCGATCACACCGACGATCGCGTAGAGCACCACCGAGACCAGCGTGACGATGACGATCGATGCCCACAACTTGCTGTATTGGAACGTCGGGATCGCTCGGATCAGGCCGGCCCCCAGACCGGTTCCACTGCCCAACCACTCCCCCAGCAACGCGCCGATCAGCGCACCCGGCACCGAGATCCGCGCGGCGGCGAACACCGAAGGCAGCGCCGCGGGCACGGCCACCATGCGCAACCCGGTCCAGCGTGACCCGCCGTACGCGGTCACCAGTTCCAGCGCCTGGCGCGGCGCGTTGCGCAAGCCCGCCATGATCATGACCAGGGCGGGGAAGAACACGACGATCGCGGCGAGCACGGCGACCCCGGCGAGACCGCGGCCGAACACCAGCACGATGATCGGGGTGAGCGCCACCAGCGGCACCGAGCGCAGCAGCATCGCCACCGGGAGGAAGGTCTGCTCGACGGCGGCGAACGAGACGAACAGCGCCGCGACCACCAGCGCGGCGAGCATGCCCGCGCCGAACCCGATGGCCGCGTCGCGCAGCGTGATCTGCAGATCGTCCAGGATGGCCTGCCGCGCGGCGGCGGCGTTGGGGGCGGTCACCAGGTAGGTCCAGATGTCGCCCGGCGTCTTGCCGACCCGCGGACCGACCTGCGGGAACGCCCGCAGGAAGACGGACCAGATCACCAACATCAACAGCAGCGAGGTGGCCAGCGGGAACAGGAAGATCCCGATGCGTCGCAACAGGTTCATCGGGCGTCCTTCCCGTCCCGGCCCGGCCGGACGTTCATCGTGCCGCCTGCGCGGTCCACGGCGCGGCCAACCGGGCCGCCAGCGCCACCAGCGCGTAACCGAGCCCGGCCAGCGCCGCGGCGGCCAGCGCCATGCCCCAGGTGCGCGGCACGTTGTAGGAGGTCTGCGCGGCGGTGAGCGCCACCCCGATCCCGCTGTCCACGCCGCCGAGGTACTCGCCGATGATCGCGCCGAGCACCGCCGACGGCGCGGCGATCTTCAACGCCGCGAACGTGCCGGGCAGCGCCGCGACCGCCTGCACCCGGTACAGCTGCTGCCAGCGGCCGCCGCCGTAGGCGCGCACCAGATCCAGGCTGGTCCGGTCGGCCGAACGCAATCCGGCGACGGTGCCGACCATCGTCGTGAAGAAGCAGTACATCGCCGCCAGGAACACCGTAGGGGTGCGTCCACCGAAGACCACCAGGATGATCGGGCCCAGCGCGAGCAGCGGCGTGCAGTAGCTCAGGATCGCCAGCTGGGTGGCCAGCGACTCGATCGGCGGCACCAGCACGATGAGGACGGCGAGCGCGATGGCCAGGCCGTTGCCCCAGACGAACCCTTGCAGCGCGCCGAGCGCGGTGATCCGGAAGTTGGGGCCGTACAGCCCCCACCCGTCGGTATACATGGTGTGCAGCACCTGCCAGGGGCTGGGTACGGTGCCGCCCGCGACCTCGAACGCCGCGAGCGCCCACCACACCGCGACCAGCCCGAGCACGCCGAGCACGCCGCCGAAGCGCTTCATGCCATGTCTCCCGTCCGCCGCACGCAGCGCGCGAAGGGGTGCCGGCGCACCGGCCGGATGCGCGCGCTCGACCGCTGCCGGCCCGTTTCGCGATGGCGCAAGCAGCGCTCTGGCCGGCGCTCGTTCATGCGACGCCTCCTTTTCCCGCGGTCCCGAACAGCAGCTCCGACAGATAGTCGTGCAGCTTGTGGAATTCCGGCGTCCGCATCATCTCCGGCAGCCGTGGGCGCGGGAGATCGATCTCGACCAGTTCCAGCACCCGGCCCGGTCGCGGACTCATGACGGCCACCACGTCGGACAGGAACACCGCTTCCGCGATGCCGTGGGTGACCATCAGCGTCGTCGCGGGCTTCTCGGTCCAGATCCGCAGCAGCTCCAGATTGAGCCGCTGCCTGGTCATGTCGTCGAGCGCGCCGAAGGGTTCGTCCAGTAACAGCACGGCAGGCCGCACCACCAGCGCCCGCGCGATCGAGACGCGCTGGCGCATACCACCCGACAGCTGCGCGGGCTTGGCCTTCTCGAAACCCTCCAGGCCCACCAGACCGATCAGCTCGTCGATCTGCCCCGGCCCCGGCTTGATGCCCGCGACCTGCAGCGGCAACGCGATATTCGAGGCCACCGACCGCCAGGGCAGCAACGCCGAATCCTGGAATGCGATGCCGAGCGCGTGCCTACCCCGCAGCTCGGCGGGCGTCGCCCCGTCGATCAGCGCCGTGCCCGCGGTCGGCGTCTCCAGGCCGGCGAGGATGCGCAGCACCGTCGACTTGCCGCAGCCGGACGGGCCGAGCAGCGAGAGGAACGCGCCCTGTTCGGTGTGCAGATCGACACTCGCCAACGCCTGCACGGTCTTCCGCCCGACCCGGAAGGTCTTCGTCAATCCGCTGAGATGAATTCCGGTCCCCCCGGCGGTACCGCTCTCCGTGCTCATGACGGCCACGATAAGAGCACCCCGTTGCGCGGACATTGCGAATCGCGCCGCCAGATTGCGCAATCGTTACGGTCCGCACCGCGGCGGCGAAGCGGATTTCGAATCGCGGCGATCCGATCGGATGAGATACGCCCCGCCGCGGGTTACACGACAGGTGAACCCGATCATCACGCTGCTCGACGCCAAGCTGCACGTCGCGGGCTCGGAGATGCTCTGGCGCGAGGTGATCGGCAACGGCTTCGGGTTGGCGTCCGCGATCGGCGGCATGCGGCGGCGCGTGTGGGCCTGGCCGGCGGGCATCGCCGGGAACGCCCTGCTGTTCACCGTGTTCGTCGGCGGCGTTTTCCATACTCCGCAGCAGCTGAACATGGCGGGACAGGCCGGACGCCAGCTCATGTTCGTCGCGGTCAGCGTCTACGGCTGGTGGCGCTGGTACCGCCACGCGGCGCGGGAGACCGGCTCGACCCAGCGCGGCGTCGACCCGCGTTGGGCGAGTACGCGCGAACGCGTGGTGCTCGTGGCCGCGATGCTCGCGGGCACCGCGGTGTTCGCTCAGTTCTTCGAGTGGCTGGGTTCGTACGGTCCGTGGGCCGAGGCGTGGATCTTCACCGGTTCGGTCCTGGCCACCTACGGCATGGCGCGGGGGCTGGCCGAGTTCTGGTTGCTCTGGATAGCCGTCGACCTGGTCGGCGTTCCGCTGTTGGTGCGGGCGGGCTACTACCCCTCGGCAGCTCTGTATCTCATCTACGCGGGCTTTGTCGTGTGGGGCTTCCTCGTCTGGGTGCGAACCATGCGCCGAGGCACCGGCTCCGGCAGCGATGCGGCGCCCGATCGAGTAGCGGCCACCGTCGCAGGTGAATAACCGGCTGTTCCGGTTCACATATCGGTAACCTCGTCGCTACCGTCCGGAATCGTCCCCCACCACATCAATTCCCACCAGTGGGGATAGGCACGGCGCCGGAAGTTTGCCAACTACGCCGAACCTCCTGCGATGCAACCATTCTCGAAACAGGAGAAGAAACAGTGTCGATGTGCGGCATCGCCTGACGGTCCTGCCTGGTCCGCCGAATCCGGCTGCCGAGAAGATCGGATGCTAGGGTTCACAGCAAACGGTCCATCCACACGCACCATGGTGGCCGCGTCGTCGGATCGTCAATTTGCACGTAGATTTGTCTCGAGGTTCGGCATATGTTCCCCGCGCGTTTCCATGGGGTTTCCCGAGCTTTTCGCGACGGCGCCGAAGACATACTCCGGGCATTGAGCAGATATGCGGCGCACGAAAGAGGTTCGGCCCGGTCTCGGGCCGAGGAGCTTCGTCGCTTTGCCGACCGAGCCAGGGCGTCCGACGAACAAGGAGGGCGGACTATTGCCGCCGCAGCCGGTCTGCCGAGCAATTCACCGAGAGCCGACTTTCCACCACCGAACAATTCTGGTTCACAACTTCCCGTTCGTCGGCGGCCCGGCGGAAACGAGCAGATCAACAGAGAGATCGCGGACGGTCTGCGCGAACGGCACGGCATCGAGGTGTATGGCTTCGGTACACCGGGCGTCGATACGGATACGGTTCGCGGCATCGTCGCCGCCTTGGACGATATGCTTGCCAAGTATCCGCACACCAGGATTTTATCGGTAGAGATAGGCGACGTCGAGGGAGATATTATGAGGGCGCTCGAAGACAGAGTCGGCAGTACCGATCTCAGAGCAACTCGGATAACGTTCTCCACCAAGTACGCCACAGACCCGAAAAGACTTTCTACAGACGTATCGGAAGCGGTGCAGAGCGGACATTTCGTCCCGAGATCCCAAGGCCCGGCATATAGCACAATGGTTCACGAATTCGGCCATGCGCTGACTTACGCAGGTCGCTCGGCGGCCCTCGACAGGGCTGATTCCGCTTTGTTGGATTATTATCGAAATAACCACGGCCACAAGGTCTCTGAAATCGACATGGACGAATCCTACCGAAAATGGCGTGATCAGCTGAGTAGCTACAGCTTCTGGAAAGGGGGAGAGTTCCATCCGACCGAGGCTTTGGCTGAAGCGTTCGCCGACGTCGAGCTGAATGGCGCCCGTGCTAGCGAACCCGCACAGGTTCTGCATGGGCTACTGGTGGACACGGCAGAGTCGGAGTGGCGGAGAGAAGGATTGATTTGAGGGGCAGAGATTTGTCAGCCGATCAGCTTCGACGCAATTTCGATACGAGCCTGGCACGTGCGAAAGAGGGGCTGGCTCCAGGTTCTCACTCGGGTCTCGGCCCTCGTGTCGAGGCCACGTTGATCGCGATAGCGCTGGCCTACCCGGCAGCCGGTGATGAGCTCATCGCGAGAGCCGAACGAGAGTTTGCTTGGGAATTGGCCAGACCCGATCACAGCGTATAGCCATGTCGGGCTGAACGGCTTTCAGTTGGTCGCGCGAGCATGCTCGACAGCGGCCTACACCACGTCGACCCGCACGCCCGCCGCTCGAATCCCCTCCACCGCGGCCGGGTCCGCGCCGGTATCGGTGACCAGCACCTGCACCTGCTCGATGCCGCAGATGCGAGCCAGCGCGGTGCGCTCGAGCTTGTCGCCGGTGGCCACCACGATCACCCGGCCGGAACGCCGCACCATCTCGGTGGTGACCCCGGCCTCGTCGATGTGCCTGCACTGAGCGCCGCCCTCGACGGAAATCGCGTTCACGCCGAGCACGAGATCGTCGAGCCGCAGTTCGGCCAGCGCCCGTTCGGCCAGCGGTCCGTGCAGTTCATAGGACTCCCGCCGGGCCACACCGCCGAGAACGATCGTGCGCATGTGTGGCCGCAGCACCATCTCCCCCGCGATGTTCAGCGCATTCGTGACGATGGTGAGCTGTTCGTCACCGGCCGATCCGAGATCCGTGCGCCCGGCCAGCGATCTGGCCACCGCCGTGGTGGTCGTGCCGCCGTTCATTCCCACCACCGCGCACGGATCGACCAGGGACGCGGCGTGTTCGGCGATGCGCTGCTTGGCCTCGCCCGCACTCTGCCGATAACGGGCCGGCAGGTCGTAGGCCACCGAGGTCGCCACCACACCGCCGTGCGTCCTGGTGGCCAGCTGCTGTTCGGCGAGCGCGGTGAAATCGCGGCGCACCGTCGCGGCGGACACACCGAGCCGGTCGGCGGCCTCCTCCACCGAGAGCCGTCCGGATTCGGCGAGCAGTTCCAGCAACCTGCTCCACCGTTGCGGACGATCCGTGGGTCCGGTCATCTCACACCGGCCCGGACGCGCGGGAACCCCGCTGTTTCGGCGAACACGCGAACAATATGACCACACGCCCGTGCCGGCCGTAGCGATCTCCCACGACCGTCACCGGGCCGGTCCGGCTCGAGACACCTCGGCCTCGACCGCGTGGCTCTCCCGAAGCACCGGTGTGCCGGGGAGATATCCGGCCGGATCGCCCGTCGCCGGATCCACCCGCGGGCACGAAAGGCCGGAATGCACGAAATAGGCGATCTCCGCGCAGATTTCGTCCAGACCCACCGTCGCATCCGGCGCCGTGCTCTGCACCAGTTCCTGAGCGAGGGACGTGACCGCGCCGATCACCGCCAGCGCGAAGAGATCGAACCGGCGCGGGCCGGTCTCGCCACGGCCGACGGCGCGCTCGGCCTCGCTGATCAGCAACGCCGACAGCAGGCGGCGCTGCTGCCTGCGCCACTCCTCCACCACGGCGCTCACGCCGACCACCTCGACGTAACAGACTCGCGCGCGCCGGGCATCGGCACACGTGACACCCAAGTACGCGCGGAAACTCGCCACGATGCGCACGGGCAAGGGCTCGTTCTCGGTCGCCGCCAGGGCCGCCAGCGCGCATTCCAGCGCGCGGGAGGTGATGCGATTGCCCAAGGCGATGAGCAAGGCCTCGCGGCTGCCCATGTCCTCGTAGAAACTGCGCGTGGACACGTTCGCCAGGGCGCACAGGCGTTCGATCGAGGTGGCCGCGTAGCCCTGGGTGCCGAATAGTTCGAGGGCGGCATCGATGAGGCGGGTCTGCCGCTGGGCAACCCGCTGCTCCTTGGACAGCCCGCCGTAGCTGCGACCGTCCTTGGGTCCGTGATCCCGCCGTGTCACCGTTCGATGCTACCGCGCGGCTACCCCCCGCCCGCGCGTGCGACGGTGGAGCCGTGGCGATTCCGTCGTCCGCGCGGTCCGGCGCGCGCACGCTATTTCACGCTGCCCGCGGTCAGTCCCGCCACCAAGCGCTTCTCGATGACCGCGAACAGCAGCACCACCGGAATGATGCCGACGGTGGAAATCGCGAACACGTACTGCCACGCGGTGTCGTACTGGCCGACGAACTTGGTCAGCGCCACCGACAGCGGTTGGTTCTCCGGCGTGGTCAGCACGACCAGGCTGGCGGCGAATTCGTTCCAGCACGCCACCATCACGAAGATCGTCGCCGTCACGATGCCCGGCCAGACCAGCGGCAGACTCACCCGCAGCAGCGTCTGCGCGCGGCCGAGTCCGTCGAGCATGGCGGCCTCCTCGATCTCCACCGGGATCGCGGCGAAGAAACTGTGCAGGATCCACACCGCGAACGACAGGTTGAACGCGGCGTTCACCAGGATCATCGCCAGCCAGGTGTCGTTGATGCCGAGCGCGAAGAATTCCCGGATCAACCCGGTGACCAGCACCGTCGGCTGCAACATCTGGGTGACCAGCACCACGCCGAGAAACACTCCGCGCCCCGGAAAGCGGTGCCGCGCCGTGTAGTACCCCGCCGGGATCGCGACGACCAGCACCAGCGCGGTGGCGCAGACCGCGATGATGATCGTGCTGGCCAGGTTGAACGGCAGGGGCGTCTCCGGGGTGTCCCACATGGTGGCGTAGTTGTCCGGATGCCAGGAGCGCGGCAGATACGTCGGTGGAATGCGCAGAATCTCGGCCCTGCTCTTCAGCGAACCGAGCACCATCACGAGGAACGGCAGCAGGAACACCGCCGCGAGCACCACGCCAACCGCGGTGAGCTCCCAGCGGCGTCGCGCGGGCACCGCTTCGGCGACCGGCGTCGCGGTTTCCCGTTCGAGCACCTCCACCCGCGCCGTCATCGGTCCACCTCCCGCGTCGGGCGGACCAGCTTCGCGTAGATCGCGATGACGACGATGATCAGCGCGAAGTTCAGCACACTCATCGCGGCGGCCGTGTCGACCTGCTGGTTCTGCCGGATCAGTTTGAACGTGAGCGTAGTGGTGGTATCCGCCGAGAACCCGGCGATGCTGCCGGTGATCACTTGCAGGATCGGCAGCGAGTTGAACACGTTGATGATGTTGACGACGGTCGCCACCGCGATCGCCGGACGCAACTGCGGCAGGGTGAGATAGCGGTAACGCTGCCACGCGCTCGCGCCGTCGACCCGTCCGGCCTCATCGATCTCCGCCGGAATGGACTGCAGCCCGGCCAGGATGGTGTAGGTGGTGAACGGCACCGACACGAACACCGCGACACCCATCGCCACCAGAAACGCCTGCGTGGGCTGTTTGGTGAAACCGTAACCGCGATCGAGCACACCGATGTCGACCAGGAACCGATTCGCGATGCCGACGTCGGGGTCGAGCATGTAGTAGAAGATCGTCGTCGTCATCACCACCGACGCCGCCCACGGCACCAGGATCGCCATCCGCACCGCGGTGCGCCCGGGGAAGTCCTTGCTCAGGAACTGGGCGAGCGCCGCCGACAGCACCAAGGTGACCAGCACGACGCCGACCACCCAGACCACCGTGTGGACCAGCACCGAGCCGAGTTCCGAGATCCCGAACAGGGCCCGATAGTTGGCCAGCCCGGCGTTGCCGCGGTCCTGGCCGTAGGCGCTGAGGTCCCGGGTGCTGGTCCACACCATGTAACAGGCCGGGAAGGCGACGACGGCCGCGATCAGCACCAGCGACGGCCCGATCCACGGCAGCGCCGCCGGCAATCCTCTGCGCCGCACGTCAGTTCACGGCTTCCTGGATCCGGCGCAGGACCTGAGCCGGGTCCGCGCCCTGTCCGATGGTGCCGATCTGCTGACGAATGGCGCCCTGCGCCGCAGCCCATTTCGGGTTGTTGCTCGGGTAGAACCGCGCCACCGGAAGCGTGGCGGCGAACGCCTTGGTGACCGGGTCCTCGGCGAGCGCGGCGGTGGCGCTCTGGGTGATCGGGATGAACCCCTCGTGCTTGACGAAGTCGGCGTACACCGCGGCCGAGTAGAAGAAGTCGAGGAACTTCTTGATCGACTCGGCCTTCGCGCCGTCCTTCTTGAACGCCATCAGGTGATCGGCCACCCCGAGCGTGACCGGCGACCCGGTCTTCGTCGGCGAGGGCGCCGTCGCGTACCGCAGGCCCGGGTTCTTCGCCAGGATCTGGCCGATGGTGGGCGGCAGCGCTTCGATCATGCCGATCTTGCCCTGGATGAACGCGTTGATCACGTCTTTGCGGTCGGTCGCGCCCGGGTTGGGCTGGGTGGCACCGGCATCGATGAGCTCGCGCATTGCTCGCACCCCCGCCAAATTCGCGGGGGTGTCCACGGTGATCCGGTCGCCGTCGGCCCAGGAGCCGCCCGCGCCGAAGGTCCAGATGGAGGTTTCGCCCTGCGCCTCCTCGCTGCCCAGCGGCAGCCCGTACCCGGAGACGCCGCCGCCGAGCGCCTGGATCTTCTTCGCCGCGTCGGTCAGCTCGGCCCAGGTCTTCGGTGGCCGGGCGATGCCAGCCTTCTCGAACAGTTCGGCGTTGTAGAACAAGGTGCGGGTGGAGGCGAACAGCGGCAGCGCGTATTGCGTGCCGTTCAACGCCGCGTTCTGCGCGAAAGCGGGCTGGATGTCGGCCAGCACCGGCGCGGAGACGATGTCGGTGGCCGGGTAGAGCAGGCCGTCGCTCGCGAAACTGGCGTAGGCGTCGATGTTGAGCAGGTCCGGGGTGGTCGACGGCGACTGGAGCTTGGTGCGCACCACGTCGTTGATCGAATTCCAGGACTCCATCTGCACGTTGACGGTGATGCCCGGGTTCTGCTTCTGGAATTCGGCGACGATCCCGTCCCACAGCGCCTTGGTGCCCGTGGCGCCGTCGCTGTAGGCGGGGGCGAGGAAGTTGATCGTGGTGGCGGAGTCCGCGGCGGTCTTCGAACCGAACCCGCAGGACGAGAGGGCCAGCGCGACGCCGGTGACCATCGCGACTCCGGCAAGCACGCGGTGAAACGGTCTTTTCACGAGCAGAACCTTTCAGATTTACCCACCCGGCGCCAGCGGAGCCGCCGATGATGGGAGGACGCACCGTCCGTGCACCTCAATGTAATCTGAATTGTGATCAAATGTGACCGATTTGATCGCATATTTGACATAAACGATCATCGGGATGAAGCTGTTCAGGTGCCTACGCCTGAGCCGCATCTGGCCACCGAAGTGGCGACCCAGCCGGACGACTGGACGCGCGCCGCGACCATCGCCGCCGATCACCACGCCGCGCTGCCGAGGCCGGGTGAGCGTGTCGCGGTGATCGGCTGCGGCACGTCGTATTTCATGGCATGCGCGATCGCGGCATTGCGGGAGGGCGCGGGCCGGGGGATCACCGACGCCTGGCCCGCCAGCGCCGTGCGCGCTCGCGACTACGACCGCTACCTGGTGATCTGCCGTTCGGGCACGACCACCGAGGTGGTGCGGGCCATGCGGGACATCCCCGCGCACATCCCGCGCGCGGTGATCTGCTCCAGTCCCGGCACGCCCGTCCTCGAACTGGGCGACCCGATTCTCATCGACCAGGTCGACGAGCGATCGGTGGTACAGACCCGGTTCGCCACCACCACCCTCGCCATCCTGCGCAGCCATCTGGGTGAGGACCTCGCGCCGGTGATCGCCCAGGCGCGTGCGGTCCTCGCCGAGGATCCCGCCGAATCGCTGGCATCGGTCCGCGCTGCGGAGCAGATCAGTTTCGTCGGCATGGGATTCGCGGCGGCCATCGCCGACGAGGCGGCGCTCAAACTGCGCGAATCCTGTCAGTCCTGGACGGAGGCGTATCCGGCGACCGAGTACCGCCACGGCCCGATCGCCATCTCCGCACCGGGCCGCGCGGTCTGGGCCTTCGGGCCGCTCGAGCCGGACTTCGCCGCCGACGTGACCGCCACCGGTGCGCACCTGGAACACCGCGACATCGATCCGATGGCCGACTTGCTCCGGGTGCACCGGCTCTGCCTGCTGCGTTCCGCCGACCTGGGACTGGACCCGGACCACCCGCGCGGCCTGAATCGCTCGGTGGTGCTGAAGTCGTGACCGAGGGCGTGCGATGAGAACCGGGTCGATGGCCGCGCGGACCTCGGGCATGCCGCCGCGAAACCCGGTCCGCCGCCGCCCCGCACCGCAGAAGGAGACTTCCGGCATCGGCGAGCGATCACAGCCGCCGGCCGCGCCAAGCAGTGCGCCACCGCACGTCATCGAACGGAGCACACACGCGATGGCGCGGCGGGCGGATACCGCCTCGAAGCCGGACCACATGGGCGCGCCCGCGATCCCGCCACCCGCTGTGGGCCGGCGGAAGCTGGTATCCGCATCGGGTATGGCCCGAGTGCCGCATTGGGCCACGACAACTCCGCAAGCCACGGATACCTCAACGCAGCGGCCACCCCGACGTAGGGAGCCGGTATCGGGGGCGCGACACCCACAGCGGGGCACGGCATCCTCGCAGACCACACACGCACCGGCGAAGGAGCCGCCGAGAACTACTGTGCGGGGAATGGGTATCGAAGAGTCGCGGACGCCACCGGGCTCCGCCTCCGAATCGAGCGCCGCCGGGCCCGGCTGGGCGGGCCGCGACGACCGGCAGAGCGCGCGCCGAGTTTCGAACCGGCAGCCCGCGGTCGCGCTCGGCCGAGCGGCGGATACCGCGGCGCTGCCGAGCGACGCCTTGGTGCTCGGCGTGGACGTCGGCGGTACCACTATCAAAGGAGAGGTCACCGACGCCGGAGGAGCAGTGCTTGCCGTGGGCGCGGTCGCCACGCCACACGGCCCCGCCGCCTTCGACGCCATGGGCGAGTTGGGTGATCGGTTGCTGGCCGACCTGCCGGAATCCGGCCGCGCCCGAGTGCGCCGGGCGGCCGTGGTGCTGCCCGGCATCGTCGACACCGCCCGGTCGGTCGCGGTGTTCAGCAGCAATGTCGGCTGGCGGGACGTGCACGTGGGCGACCGCTTCACCGAACGCTGGGGCGTGCCGACGTTGATCGAGCACGATGTGGCCGTGGCCGGTTGGGCGGAATGGCGATACGGCGCCGGGCGGGGCTACGACAACGTGTGCGTCGTCGTTCTCGGCACCGGCATCTCGGGAACGCTGTCGGTCGGCGGACGATTGGTGCGCAGCAGCTACGGGCAGGTCGGCGAGTACGGACACGTGCCGGTGCGGCGCGTGGGCGGATTGCCCTGCCCCTGCGGCAATACCGGTTGCGTCGAGACGGTCGCCTCCGGCGCGGCCATCGCACGGGCCTACACGCGGCGTACCGGGCGCGAGACGAGCGGCGCCGCAGAGGTATTCGCGCTCGTGGCCACCGATCCCGACGCGGCCGCCGTGGTGGCGGACGCGGTCGACGCGCTCGCCGACGGGCTGGTCGGTATCGTGCACGCGGCCTGCCCCGAACTGGTCGTCCTCGGCGGCGGGCTCGCCGGCGCGGGCGCGGCGCTCACCGAACCACTGCACCGAGCCCTGTCCGACCGCCTCCGCCTGGTCCCCGCGCCCCGAGTGATGCTGGGTGAGTTCGGCGCTCGCGCCGGACTGGCGGGCGCCGCCCTGTTCGCCCGTCGCGGTGCGTTGACATGACGGGTCGCGCGGACGACGCCGCGTCACCTGGGGTCGGCGGATCTACCGCGCCGCGCCGACTTCCAGCGCGGACGTCACCCACACCTCGCGGACCAAGGGGGGCACTGACATGACCGCACACACCGAGCTGATCATCCGGGGGCGCATCGTCTCGGCGAGCGTCGAACTGGACGACGGGGTGGTGCTGGTATCCGGAGACCGGATCGCGGCCGTGCGGTCGTTCGCGCAATGGCGAGCGGCGCATCCCGATTTACCTGAGCCGCCATTTTCCGGCACCGTCCTGCCGGGGCTTGTGGACATTCACAATCACGGCGGGTTCGGCTACCGGTTCGATACCGTGCACGGCGCGGACGCACGGTCCGCCGCCCGATCCCACCATGCGCACGGCTCCACCACGGTGGTGGCGAGCGTGGTCACCGGGCCCGCCGCGGAGATGGTGGCGCAGACCGCCACCTTGCGCGAACTCGCCGAAGAAGGCGTGCTCGGCGGAATCCACGTCGAAGGGCCGTTTCTGGCGCGGGCGCGCTGCGGCGCGCAGGACCCGCGATTCCTGTGCGATCCCGATCTCGGGCTGACCGAACGGCTGCTGGCCGCCGGCGGCGCGCATCTGCGCGCGATGACGCTAGCGCCGGAGCGTCCCGGCTACGCCGATGTCGCGCGACGGCTGACCGACAGCGGTGTGGTGGTCGCGCTCGGCCACAGCGACACCGACTATGCCTCGTTCCGGAATGCTCTGCGGCCGCGGGGATCAGGAACCATCGTGACGCACTTGGCCAACGGCATGCCGCCGCTGCACCACCGGGGCCCGGGCCCCGTCGCCGCGGCACTGGTGGCAGCGGCGGCAGGAGACGTCGTCGTGGAGCTGATCGGCGACGGCGTGCATGTGGATCCGGGCTTCGCCGCGCTGGTTTTCGCGACCGCGCCGGGGCGGGTCGCGCTGGTCACCGATGCCATGCAGGCCGCGGGCCTCGGCGACGGCGAATACCGGCTCGGCCCGCAGCCGGTGACCGTGCGCGACGGTGTCGCGCGCATCGCGGGCGGGTCGATCGCGGGCGGAGTCAGCACCTTGCTGGAGTGCGTCGCGCGTGCCGTGCGCGAATCCGATGTCCCGCTGCGGGACGCGGTGTGCGCCGCCACCGCGGTCCCGGCCACCGCGCTCGGACTCACCGACATCGGTGACCTGCGGCCCGGCCGATTCGCCGACATATTGACAGTCAGTGACAATCTCCACTTGCGCGGGGTGCTCAGACGTGGACAGTGGTTGAGGTGATCCTCACCGTGTCAATGAATCCCGCGTACGACATGACCTATCGCGTCGAACGCTTCGAACGCGGGCAGGCCCACCGGGTGCGGTCGGTGGAACAGCGCATCGGCGGCAAGGGCATCAACGTGACCCGGGTGCTGAATCAGCTCGGCAAATACGCCAAGGCCACCGGGTTCTCCGACCACGCCTTCGCGGCCGCCGCCGAGCTGGAGATGCCGGTCGACTTCGTGCACGCGTTGCCCTGGGTACGCCGCACGGTCGTGATCAGCGAGTCCGAGGACGGCACTGCCACCGCGCTGTGGGAGCCGGGCGCCCGCGTCTCCAATCCGCACGCCGCGGAGCAATTGGCCGTCCGGGTGGCGGGCCTGCTGCCCGAGATCGCCGGGTTGGTCATCTCCGGGTCCCTGCCGGGCGGCATCGAGCCCTCGTTGCCCGCCGAGATCGCCCGCACCGCCATCGCGGCCGACGTGCCGACCATCTGCGACGTCGACGGCGAGGCACTGCGCTTGGCGGCGCAGGTGCCGGGCATCGTGCTCACCCCGAACAATGCGGAGTTGCGCCGCCTCACCGGCACGCAGCCGGAGACCGACGACGAGATCCGGGCCGCCGTGCAGCCGCTGATCGACAACGGGGTGCGCGCGGTGATCGCGACCCGCGGCCCCGAGGGTATCGCCGCGGTGACCGCCGACGGCGCGTGGTCGGCGGCGCTGGCCGAACCGCTCGCCGGGAATCCCACCGGCGCGGGCGACGCCGCGGTGGCGGCCGTGATCGCGACCCTCTCGTCGGAACCGCACCCGGACTGGCCCACCCTGCTGGCCGACGCCGTGGCCACCTCCGCGGCCGCCGTCGTCATCCCGGTGGCCGGTGAGATCGACCGCTGCCTGCGCGCCCGGCTCACCCCGACCGTCCGAGTCCGCGAACTGGACTCACCCACACCGCAGAAGGCTTCCCCATGACCGCCGCGCCCGGTAGCGCGCCGATCGGCCGTGGACCACTGCGCGCGGGCAAGCGGAACGCACGCCGCGAGGTCGTGCCGTCGTGGCCGAGCCCGCAACGGCGCGAGTCCAGTCCACACGTGCAGCCGGCCCGAACGGTCGGTGTCGACAGCCGCGGCGGCTCGGCACGTGCCGCCGCCGGGCATGGTGCGATGGGCGCGTCATGGGGCCGCAAATACGCCGTTCGCTCAACCGAAAGCACGCACTATGCCGCTGACCTCGATACCCGACCTGATCACCGCGGCCCGGCCGGGTGGGCTGGGCGCGTTCAACGTGATCACCCTCGAGCACGCCGAGGCGATCGCGGCCGCCGCGGAATCGGCGAAGCGGCCGGTGGTGCTGCAACTTTCCGAGAACACCGCGCGCTATCACGGCGGCATCGCCCCACTGGCGCTCGCCTGCCTGCGCATCGCCGCCGACAGCGACGCCGCGGTCGCGGTCCATCTGGACCACGCCACCAGCACCGAATTGATCCACCAGGCAGTTGATCTCGGCATCCGCTCGGTCATGTACGACGGCTCCGCCCTCGACTACGCCGACAACGTCGCCGCGACCACCGCGATCACCGCGTGGTGCCACGGACGCGGTGTGCACATCGAAGCCGAACTCGGGGAGGTGGGCGGCAAGGACGGCGTCCACGCGCCCGGCGCGCGCACCGATCCGGACGAGGCGGTCGAATTCGTGAGCGCCACCGGTGTCGACGCGCTCGCGGTCGCCGTCGGCTCGTCGCATGCCATGCACACGCGCACCGCCGAACTCGACAACGACCTGATCGCCCATCTGGCCGCGAAAATTCCCGTCCCCCTGGTGCTGCACGGCTCCTCCGGCGTCCCCGACCACGGCCTGCGCGCCGCCGTCGAACACGGCATGACGAAAATCAACATCGCCACCCGCCTCAACATCCGGATGACGGCCGCCATCCGTGAGCACCTCACGCAGGACCCCGAACTCGCCGACCCACGCGAGTACCTCGCCCCCGCCCGCACCGCCATCCGGTCGGAAGTCGAACACTTCCTCCGCCTCCTCGCCGTTTGACCCGCACGACAACGCGCCCGGATGATTGGCTGGGGAGATGATCATTCGACACGTCACGGTCGACTGTTCGGACCCCTTCGCCCTCGCGTCGTTCTGGAGCGCCTTCACCGGATGGCCGGTAACGGACGGGAACGGGCCCGACGACGACTGGGCCCGCCTGGAGGCGCCAGAAGGAACACCGGGGCTGCTGTTCATCCGAGTACCAGAGACGAAAGCGGTGAAAAACCGCGTCCACCTGGACTGGATGCCCACCACGCGCACCCGCGACGAGGAAGTCGACCGCGCCCGCACCCTCGGCGCCACTCTCTACGAAGACCACCGAACCCCCGACGGCCTGGGCTGGGCCACCCTCCGCGACCCCGAAGGCAACGAGTTCTGCATCGAACACCGCTGACCCGCCACGAGTGGCACACCATCGAAAGGGCTTCTCGCGTTTCGCCGCAGCCATGTGCCCTCGCGAAAGCGATCGGCCGGCGGCGCGTGCGAGGGGTTGGCGCGCCGTCGGCCGGTCGGGGTGGTGGGCAGGGCAGTTGCCCACCGGTGAGGCTGTCGATGGATCGCTTCGCATCGACGGGGACACTCTTCCGGGTGGAACTGTGTGCCGGATGTAGCGCAGCTGAGAGTCGGCTGGGAGATGCGTCAGGCGAGGTCGGTGGCGCGGAGCGCCGCGGTGAATGTTTCCCACTCGGTCGGTGTGAACGCCAGCGTGGGTGACGCGCCGGGTGCTCCCGCAAACTTGCTGTCCCGAATCAGCACTCGACCGCCGTCGAAGCACACTTCGACGCATGCGGTGCTGTCGTTCGAATGAGATGACTTGAACCAGCCGGCTGCGCTCCCCATGCCGCTCACGCTACAGCGCGGCGAGTCTGCGTTCGATCACCGTTATCGACTCGTTCCGCGAAAGTGCGTGCTCGGTGAAAGCCGTGCCGAACATGGTCGTGAGGTGGCGCACCGGTTCGGCCTCCTCGATCACTCCGAGATGGACCAGGGTCTCGGTCCACGCGACATCGGGCAGAAGCGCGTTCTCGAACCCGAGCAGGTGGAACGACGCACCGGTGAGCAACGCACCACCCGGCGCGTCGAACGGTATGACGCGGATGTCGACGGTGTCGGCATGCGTCTCGAGGATCGAGAGTAGATGACGTAGTTGACTTTGCAGGACAGTGATACCACCGGTGCGCTGGCTCAGCGCAGCCTCGTTGACGATCGCGGTGACCTGGAGCGGATCCGGCCCGAGGAGCCGCTTCTGGCGGCGCATGCGGATTTCGACCCAGCGATCAATCTCCACTTGCCGAATCCGCGCCCGGTCGTTGGCGATCACCGCACGCGCGTAATCCTCCGTCTGCAATAGACCTGGAACCAAGATGCTCGTGTAACTCCGGACGCTCTGCGCCCCGTGCTCCAACCCATAGAGGCGAATCACCTCGTCCGACAGTAGATCCGCGTACTCCGACCACCACCCGCGCCGCTTCGCGATATCGCGGAGCCGCAGCATCTCCTCGCGTTCCTCGGGGTCGAACTCGAGCAGGCTCATCAGCTTCCGCAGTTTGTCCTCGGCCAGGACGCGTTCTTTCTCCACTTTCGACCAGTACGACAGCGTGAACCCGAGTTCCTTGGCGATGACGGACGCGGAGACGTCGAACTCCGTGCGGCGGCGCTTGATCCGGAGCATGAGCTCCCAGCGCGCCACCGTGGGCGAGAGTGGTGCCATCGTCCGTTGCAGTCCTTCCGGCTGTTCGTGCAGATGACCGTACCCCCATCCACAGCCGGGCGAGTTTGTCAAATTGACTGGTCAACTTGACCTATCGCGTCACCACACCTAAGCTTTCTGTGTTGCGCATCACAGCGGGGGCTCTGCACGACTCCCCGCTCGGCGGGGATGAGGGGGTTCCGATGTCTGTGCACGTCGTCGACCGGACGTGGATCGTGAGCGATCAGACGCCGCATCAGGCGCGGCGGGTCAGTGACGACGCGTGGGTCGTGTCCTATCTGCGTGGCCGGATGGTGACCACGGAGGAGGCGACGGCGGCCATCCAAGCGGCGGAAATGGTTTCGCTGACGGAGCAGTTGGCCCGCCGCGTCGGGCTCACGGTACTGGAAACCGTAGGGCTCGTCGTCCTCGAATCACCCTGGGAAGCCGAGCCGTTGCGCGATCGGTACCGATTGCCGCGTCCGGGCGGGCGGCATCGTCGATGATCCTTCGCGTCTCGCGTGACGCCCGGCGCGACCATTCGATCCAGGGGGTTATCGCAGTGGAACCACTGCCGACCAAAGAGCTCGTCCTGCAGGCCTGCCGCATCGCGCCGCGTCGCGCGCACCCGATCCTGGAATCCGCTCACCTACTCGCGGGCTTGCACGAGCGCAGGCTGCGCTGCGACTTGGGTGGCACGAACGACATCGACCAGCACCGCGCCCGCCTCGTGCTCGCCATCGACCGCTGGGTCGCCACCGAGGCGCCGCCGCCACACGGCGGCGCGCACATGCATACCGAAACCGTGGGGATGGTGGTCGACCGGCTCGCCCAGTTCTTCGCCTGCGCGCACGAAATCCTGTCCGGGGCACCGGAATGGGCGGTACACAACGCCTGGGAGCGCCTCGCCGAACTGGCGCTCGGCTACGAGGATCTCGCATACGAAGTCGCAGCGGGCGTACGCCGCCTGCCCTACCTCAGCGGCCCGCGCGAACAGATCTGACTCAGGCCGAATCCGGGTCCGGCCAGGCATTGGCCTCGACCCGGGCGCGCACCCGGGCCACGTCGGCTTCGGACGGCATGTCGTTGGTGATCTTGGTGATCATCACCTGGATGTCGGTCTGGTCGATGTCCGCGCCGCCGGTGCCGGTCAGCTCGGCGGCGATCCGGGCCACTTCTTCGTCGGACAGGCGGCGGCGCAGCAGAGCGAGCAGCGGGATGTAGTCGGCCTCCGGCACGCCGTCGGGGTATCCAACCCGCAGCCAGCCGATGATCGCGGCGAGGAAGGGGGGCATCGGCGGCGGCTCGGTCAGTCGGAATCGGCGGGCGGATCGGCCAGCGGCCATCCCCCTGCGGCGAGGTGGGAGGCGACGCGGGCGACGTCGCCCTCGTCCGGTTGTTCCTTGGCGACGCGGGCGATGGCCTCCTCGATCTCGGCGTGCGTGATCTGGCTGGACGGATTGGACGCGACCAGTTCCTCGGCGATCGCCACCACCTCGTAGTCGGTGAGGTGCCGGTGCAGCACGGCGAACAAGGCCACGTAATCCGACTGCGGAACGCCCTGCGGATAGCCCGCGCGCAGCCAGCCCACGACTTTGCCGAGCAACTTCGGCCGGACCGGGACCGGTTTCACTGGATCCGTCACGCTGGCACTCCTCACGCCTGGCCGAACAAATGGATGCCGAATCTGGCGGCTAAGAACGCTTTCGCGGTGTACAGGATTCCGCCGACGATCGCCACCACGACCAGGACGAAGCACGCCAGCGCGACCGCGAGCGCGGGATAGTTGCGCCGCACCGTGCCCGTACCCGCGTCGGTCGTCCCGGTCATCGACCAGAACCGCACACCGACCGCGAAGATCATCGGCAGACCTGCGCCGAGCACCAGCCCGGCCAGGGTGACTTTCCACAGCGCGTTCGCATTCGTGACGAGAGTGTGCACGCTGATCCTCCTACACCTGCGATCGGTTCGAGTCCGGCGTTGGCCGGTCCGGCGCGACCGGGGGCGGCTCGGCCCCGTCCCCCGGCCACTCGTTGACATTGCCGGTATGCACCGGGTCGCGCCGCGACCGCACGTACATCAGCGCCGAGAGCCCGATCAGGATGCCGAAGACCACGAGCACACCGGCCAGCCCGCCGATGAGATGTGCGATGGCCCAGCAGATCGCCCCGGCCACGGCGGCCAGCGGCAGCGTGAGCAACCACGCGACCACCATCCGCCCCATCACGGCCCAGCGCACCTCGGCGCCCTTGCCCAGACCCGTGCCCAGGATGGAGCCGGTCGCGGTCTGCGTGGTGGACAGCGGCAACCCGAAGTGCGCCGAGGTCAGGATGATCGCGGCCGAGGCGGATTCCGCCGCGAGTCCCTGCGGCGAGTCGATCTCGACCAAGCCCTTGCCCAGCGTGCGGATGATCCGCCAGCCGCCGAGGTAGGTGCCCGCCGCGATGGCCAGCGCGCACGCGGCCATCACCCACAGCGGCAGCTCGTCGTCCTTGGTGAGCGTGCCGTGCGCCACCAGCGCGAGGAAGATCACGCCCATCGTCTTCTGGGCGTCGTTCGTGCCGTGCGCCAGCGAGACCAGCGAGGCGGAGCCGATCTGCCCCCAGCGGAAGCCTTCGGTGACCTTCTCCTCCTCGGCGGCTCGCGTGATCCGGTACACCAGCCAGGTGCCGATCGCCGAGACCAGCGCGGCGACGACGGGTGCGAGCACCGCGGGCAGGACGATCTTGGTGAGCACGCCGTCGGACCCGGACGCCCAGATCACCCCGCTCCAGCCGAGCGCGGCCAGCGTCGCCCCGATCAGACCGCCGAACAGCGCGTGCGACGAACTCGACGGCAGCCCGAACAGCCAGGTGAGCAGATTCCACAGGATCCCGCCGACCAGACCGGCGAACACGATGACGATCAGGTCCTGGCCGCCGACGGCATCGAGCCGCACGATGCCCTTCGCCACGGTGGCGGCCACCGCCACCGACAGGAACGCGCCGACGAGGTTCAGCGCCGCCGAGAGCGCGACCGCCACCCTCGGCCGCAGCGCGCCGGTGGCGATCGAGGTCGCCATCGCGTTGGCGGTGTCGTGGAAACCGTTCGTGAAATCGAAGGCGAGTGCTGTGACGATGACGATCAGCAGAACCAGTAATTCGACGGTCACGCCTCCAGTGTGCTGCACCCCCGAACGCGATGGTCATGCCGGTTACCGGAAGTTCGTCCGACACGCATGGGCTAGTCTGGTTCGCCCAGTTCAGCCGGTTCGCGTGCAGTTCGGGGCGACCGGCCGGCCGGCGAACCGATCGTCGATCCACGAGTTCGCGCCCGGGATGCCGCTGAGGCCGACCACGAAGTGTTCGCCGAGATAGACCTGGAAGTCCACCGGCGTCCCGGCGCCGCACCAGTCCGCGTAGAGCTTCTCCGCCCCCGCGAGCGGCACCCACGGGTCGTGCGTGCCGTGATAGAGGAACACCGGCACCGTCGGCGCGCTCGCGCCCAGCCGATTGGCGGTCATGATCTCCCTGACCATCGGCAGCTCGGTGGGCGCGGCGGCATGGGTGAGCGCCTGCACCGGAATCGGCGCCACGACACCGCCGAACTCCTCCGCGACCATACACAGATCCTTGCCGATCTGGGCCAGTCGCCAGCCGTCGTCGTTCATCAGATCGAGCAGCTCCGGGTATTCCCGCGCCAGGCCGAGCGTCGCGGCGAGGAAAACTCCGGACGCGGCGTTGCGGCCGTTCATGGTGGACAGCAGCAGGTCGAAGTCGGCGGGGACACCGCCGAACGCCGCGCCGACCAAATTGAGCTCCGGCGCGTAGCGGGGGGCCAGTTGAGCGGCCCACCCGCTCGCGATGGCTCCGCCGGAGTAGCCGGTGACCACGGTCGGAGCATCCGGTCGCAATCCGAACTCCGGCGTGTTCACCACGGCCCGGATCGAGTCGAGCACGGCGTGCCCGGCCATCAGCCCCGCCGCGTAGGCCTGCCGCGGGCCCTGATGGTCCGGCACGAGCACCGCGTAGCCCTTGGACAGCGGAATCTGGGCGGCCCACAACTCGGCCCACAACTCGTTCCTGAGCTCGTACGACGGCGCGCAGCGATGCCCGAGCGAGTCGATCGCGGCATTCAGCGACAGCACCGGGCGCGGTCCCGGCCCGGACCACGGCGCTCGCGGCACGAGCAACGTCGCGACCACGGGCACCGGACGATCCTTGGAATCGGTGGACCGGATCAGCAGTTCGGTCGACTGCAACGGCAACAGGGTCAGGCCGGTACCACCTCGGCGGGACGCCAGGATCGTTCCCGGCGGCAGACTTTCGAACCCCGGCGGGGGCGTATAGAACGCATCCCCCAGTGGCGTGGGCAGGATGCCGGAATACTCCCGCGACGGGGTGAGGAACTGTTCGATCGGATTCGCCTGCGCGGGCGTGCCGACCGCACTCACCGCCACGGCGCCCAGCAGCGCCACGACGAGCCGGACATACCGCCGGCACCGCAGAATTCGCATCATCCCACCCACCCGCCGATTCCTTGTCCGGAAGTTCGAACCGACCGGACCACTGCATTGTGGCGGCCATCCGGAACCTTGCGCTGCCCATACTTACAGTGGCTCGACGTGCCCGGCCGCCCGACACGCGCCCGCCGCGGGAGCGTGCGCGCTTCACATCAGGGCAGCAGCGCGCGAACGGTATCGATGGTGTCCGCTTCGGCCGGTTCTTTGTCCGGGCGATACCGGACCACACGGGCGAACCGCAATGCGACACCGCCGGGATAGCGCGGGCTGACCTGCACGCCGTCCAGGGCGATCTCCACCACGAGTTCCGGCCACAGATACACCGTGTGCTGATCGCGCGAGCGCTCGTGGCGCGGGAATTCGGTGGTCTGCCACTGCAACAGCGCGTCGGTGAGTCCTTTGAACGTCTTGCCCACCATGACCGGCTCGCCGGTCTCCGGGTCGCGCGCGCCGAGGTGCAGGTTCGACAAGTAGCCCGTGCGGCGGCCGTAACCCCACTCCGCGCCGAGCACGATCAGGTCGAGGGTGTGCGTCGGCTTGATCTTCTGCCAGGCCCGGCCCCGCCTGCCCGCCGCGTACGCCGCGGTCAACGACTTGATCATGACGCCCTCGTGGCCCGCGGCCAGCGCGGCGTCGAAGTACTCCGCGGCCGCCTCGGCATCCGGGCGCAGCAGGGCGGGGATGGTGTGCTCGCCCGCCACCCGCGTCAGCGCGGCGCGCCGCTCGGACAGTGGGGCGTCGAGCAGGTCCCGGCCGTCCAGGTGCAGGCAGTCGAAGAAGTACGGGTGCAGCAGCAACTCCCGGGTGGAGCTCACCTCGGCGAAGCGGCTCATGGTCTCCTGGAACGGACGCGGCCGCCCGGCATCGGTCAGCGCCAGCGTCTCCCCGTCCAGCACGACGCTCGTGCAGTCCAGACCCGCGACCAGCTCGACCAGTTCGGGGACACCCGCGGTGATCTCGCGCAGCGTCCTGGTGAAGATCCGCACCCGATCGCCGTCCCGGTGCACTTGGATGCGGGCGCCGTCCAGCTTGTGCTCGACGCTCACCTCGCCCGCGAACTCGGTCATCGCCTCGTCCAGGGTCGCGCCGGGCGAGGCGAGCATGGGCTGGATCGGACGGCCGACTTCGAGCCGGAATTCCGCCAGCGCGGCGGCGCCGCCGGTCAACGCGGCGACGGCGGTGACCGGTAATCGGCCCGACAGCATGTACGCCCGGCGCACCAGATCGGGCGGCACCTCGGCGGCGACCGCCACGGCCTCGGCGACCACGGCGGTGAGCGCTCCTTGGCGCAGTTCCCCGGTGAGCAGGCGCAGCAGGAAGCCTTGCTCGTCCGCCGTCGCCGCGGACCACAACGCCGCGAGCAACTCCCTGCGGCGGGCGGCGGACCCGGCGCCGGAGGTGCCGGCCAGTTCGGTCAACGCGGCGTGCACCGCCGAGACCGTCAACGTCGCGACCGGCGCGGGCGGGTGGTCGAGCGTGATGAGCGTGCGCCAGCCCGTGCCGATCCGCCCCTGCGGTAGCTCGCCGGACGCCCAGGCGACGACGGGCGCGAGCTCCTCCGGGGCGGCCGCGGTGAGCAGCCCGGCCAGCGCGGCGATCTTCGTCTTGCGTGACCTGGTCGCGCGCACGGTCTCCGAGGCCACGACGACATCCGAGAACAACACCCTGCCGACGGTAGCCGCCGGGTCCGACACCTGTTCGCGAGGAGTGTTAATCGGAAATTGGCACGGATGCGAAAGCCGCCATAAGCTGGACGCATGGCCAAGACTTTCGTCGGCGCTCGGCTGCGTCAGCTGCGGACCGAACGCGGGCTGAGCCAGGTCGCGCTCGCCCAGCAGCTGGAGATCTCGGCGAGCTATCTCAACCAGATCGAGCACGATGTGCGCCCGCTCACCGTGCCGGTGCTGCTGAAGATCAGCGACGTGTTCGGCGTCGACGCGACCTTCTTCTCCGCCCAGGACGACACCAGGCTCATCGCCGAGCTCCAAGAGGTCGTGATGGACGAGGAACTGGGTATCGAGGCCGACGCCCAGGAGATCGCGGATATGGTCTCGGCGCACCCGAGCATGGCCCGCGCGCTGGTCAACATGCACAACCGCTACCGCAACACCTCCGCCCAGCTGGCCGCGGCCACCGAGGACCGGTTCGCCGACGGCGCGGGCAGCGGCGCGATCAGCAAGCCGCACGAGGAAGTGCGCGACTACTTCTATCAGCGTCAGAACTACATCCACGAGCTGGACACCGCCGCCGAGGACCTGACCACCCGCATCCGTTTCCACGGCGGCGACGTGAACAGCGAGATCGCCAGGATGTTGCGCGGCCACGACGTGCGGATCACCGAGCGCATCGACCTCGGCGAGGGCGTGCTGCACCGCTACGACCCGCAGACCCGCACCCTGGAGATCGCGCCGCATCTGTCCGGCGGGCAGCGGACCTTCAAACTGGCCGCCGAGCTGGCCTACTTCGAGTGCGGCGAGCTGCTGGAGAAGCTGGTCGAGGAGGGCAATTTCGCATCCGAGGACGCCCGCAAACTGGCGATGCTCGGGCTGGCCAACTACTTCGCCGCGGCGACGGTGCTGCCGTACACGCATTTCCACGAGGTGGCCGAGGATTTCCGCTACGACATCGAACGGTTGTCGGCGTTCTTCACGCAGAGTTACGAGACCATCTGTCACCGGCTCTCCACGCTGCAACGACCGTCGCTACGCGGCGTGCCGTTCTCGTTCGTGCGGGTCGACCGGGCGGGCAACATGTCCAAGCGCCAGTCCGCCACCGGTTTCCACTTCTCCTCCAGCGGCGGCACGTGCCCGCTGTGGAACGTCTACGAGACCTTCGCCTACCCCGGCAAGATCATGACGCAGATCGCGCAGATGCCCGACGGCCGCAAATACCTCTGGGTGGCTCGCACCGTCGAACGCCGCGCCACGCGTTTCGGACAGCCGAGCAAGACCTTCGCCATCGGCCTCGGCTGCGAGCTGCGCCACGCGGCCCGCGTGATCTACGCCGACGGCATCGATCTCGATGAAGTGCAGCCGACGCCGATCGGTGCGGGCTGCCGGGTCTGCGAACGTGCCAACTGCCCGCAGCGCGCGTTCCCGCCGCTGGGCAAGGTGCTCGACATCAGCGAGCACCGCAGCTCGGTTTCGCCTTACGTGCTGAAGTAGCCGCACGGGTTCCGCGGGTTGTCGCCGTGACCGGACCGGATGATTCGCGGTACCCCATGCCCGCCCTGATACCGCTGATCGCGACGCCGGAGGGTTGGCGTCACAGCGTCGTGGACACGCGAGGCGGAATGCTCTGCGGTCGTCTGGCGTGTGTCCCTGTCGACGCCGAACCCGGCCGGGCGCGTGCCGCCGCGGTCGCGATGCTGCGCGAAGTGGCCCGGGGATGCGTGGTCATGGGGGACGACCCGTTTACCGGCCAGGTCGTTGCGGTATATCGCTGGTCTCGAGTACATGTCCGTTGCGGTACGTCGCTGATCCTGAATACATATCCGGCCGGTCTCGCGACACGAGACCGGCCGGACGTCATGGTCAGGCGGCTTGCGCCCGGCGTTGCATACGGAGACCGACCACCGTCATCGCCAGCGCCGCGACGAGCAGGAGCGCCAGCGTCGAGGCCAGAGCCGCGAAACCGTGGGGCGCGGCGGCGGCCGCGACCAGGGGGCCGATGGTCGCGCCAACATAGAAGCTGAACATCGCGACCGACATGGCGGCGGCACGGGATTCGCCGCCCAGTTCGCCCGCGCTCTGCAACACGGCCGGTGCGATGATGCCCAGCCCGCCGACCAGAACGGCGAGCAAGACGGCCAGGACGACCGGATGGGCCCCCTCGAAGGTCGCGATGACCATCGCCGCGGCGGCGATCAGCACGCCCAGCACGATCTGACCGTGCTTGGACAGCCTGGCCAGCGGCACCGCGAGCAGCGGGAGCGCGACCATCACCGGCAGCGCGCCAGCGCGCAACGCGAGCAGTTCACCCGAACCCCGGACCACTCCGGTCAGTTCCAGGCCGGTGTACACCCCGACCATCACCGCCATGCTCATCGCGCCCGCGATCAGCATCGGCACCAGCGCCCGGATACGCAGCACCGCGGGAATCGCGGCGTAGCTGTGCCGCAGCGGCTTGTCCCGGCCGGTGGGCGCGTCGGTCAGCAGCGCGGACCACAGCACGAGCGCGAGTGCGGCGAAGCCGAGCGCGGAGGCGACGAATACCGTGCGCCACGGGAACGCGCCGACCATCCATTGGGACACGATCTGCGCGACGACCGTCGCCGCCAGGAACGACGTGGCCACCGACATGGTGGCCACAGCCCGATGCGCCGGCGCGATGCGCGTCGCCACGTAGGCCATGATCGCGGGCGGAATCGAGCCGACCACCAGGCCTTGCGCCACGCGCAGGCCGACGGCCAGCGGCGCGCTGAACGCCAACCCGGTCAACAGTGTGACCACCGCGGCCACCAGCATCCCGGTGACCAGCACCCGGCGGTGACCGTAGCGATCCGAGAGCGGGCCGAACAGGACGAAGCCACCGGCGTAGCCGAAGGCGAAGGCGCTGATGATCCAGGTCATCGCCGCCGAGCCGACACCCCAGTCGGCCTGCATGGCGGTGAAAAGCGGGATCGGAACATACATCTGGCCGGTGGCCAGCAGGGCCGCCAAGACGAAGAAGGGCAGGGTGCGCCCGGTGTGGGCACGCGCCGAGGTGTCGCCGGTGCGCGTCCGGGCCGGAGCCGCGGAGTGAAGGGTGGGCATAGCCATGACATGAAGGTAGGCCTGGAACGATCCAGCTGTCAACCAAATAGTTGGTTTAATGAAATGGTAAAGTGTCCGTCATGACGGCCACGATGAAACGCAGTGACGCGACCAGGCAGGCCCTGTTGCGCGCCGCCCGCGACGAATTCGCGCAGTACGGACTGGCCGGCGCGCGGGTCGACCGGATCGCGGAGGCGGCGGGCGTCAACAAGGAGCGCATCTACGGGCTGTTCGGCAGCAAGGACAAGCTGTTCGACGTCATCCTGATCGAGACGCTGCGCGAGTTCATCGAGGTGGTGCAGCCGCTGGCCGACACCGAACCCGGCGCATACGTCGGCAAGCTGTACGACTACCACCGGGACAACCCCCAGCTACTGCGCCTGATGCTCTGGGAGGCGCTGCATCGCGGCGCCGACGCGCACGACATCGACGGCTGGCGCGCCGCGCACTACGTGCGGAAATTCGACCGCGCGCAAGAGCAGTTCGACGTGGACTCCGCCGACGCGGGCCGCCTGCTGCTGGCCCTGTGCGGCCTCGCCAATTGGTCGCTCGCGGTTCCGCAGACCACCAGACTGCTGCTCGGCGAAGCCGCCGCGGAGGACACGGACGCCACCCGAGCGTTCCTGATGGAGTTCGCCAGGGCGGCGATGCGCCGCGACGCCGCCCCCGGTGAACGGCAAGCCCGCCTGCCCGAGGTCGAACTGGTCAATGAGTTTACCAGTGACGACGAACCGTCCGGAGTCGATCGCGCCGCACAGCGACTCCGCGACGCCCAAGCCGCCGCCGACGCCGCCCGCGAAGAACTCGCCACCGCCCTCCGCGCCGCCCACGCCGCAGGCGCGAGCGCCAACCATCTCGCCCGCCAGGTATCCGGCACCCTGTCCCGGCCCGTAGTCCTCAGACTCCTATCCCAGCCCGAGCCCTGACCCGGTCCGCCACGCGTCGGCCGGCATACCGCCCGCCACGGCTGCGTGCGTAAGTGCCGGCGGAGTCTTTTCGAAACGGCGCGCTCCGCAGCCCTCGCCACTGACGTGCCCCAGTGCACCGCAACCACAGGTTTCGAGCGAAGCGAGACCTAGAACGCGGCTTCGTCCAGGTTCATGATGTCGTTGTCCAGCGCGGCGATGATTCCGCGGACCGCGGCCAGGGCGGGCAGCGCGTTCTTGGCGAAGAAGCTCGCGACGGCGACCTTTCCTGTGTAGAAGGCGCGATCTTTCTCCGGGGCGTCGGCGGCCAGGGCGGCAGCCGCGATCTCCGCCTGGACCAGCAGCCGCCAGCCGATGAGCAGGTCGCCCACCGCGAGCAGGAAGCGCACCGAACCCAAGCCGACTTTGTACAGCTCGGCGGGATTCTGCTGGGCGGCCATCAGGTAGCCGGTGAGCGAGGCGGCCATCGCCTGCACGTCCTCCGCGGCCGTCCGCAACAGTGCGCGCTCGGTGTCGAACCGCCCGGTCTTCGCGTCCAGGAACGCCGCGATCCGTGCGTTGAGATGGCCGAGCGCCACACCCTGGTCGCGAATGATCTTGCGGAAGAAGAAGTCCTGCGCCTGGATGGCGGTGGTGCCCTCGTAGAGGGAGTCGATCTTCGCGTCGCGGATGTACTGCTCGATCGGGTAGTCCTGCAGATAGCCGGAACCGCCCAAGGTCTGCAGCGACTCGGTCAGGTACTGGTAGGCCCGCTCCGAGCCGACACCCTTGACGATCGGCAGCAGCAGATCGTCCACCCGGTGGGCCAGCTCCGGGTCGGCGCCCGAGACGAGTTGCGCCACATCGGCGTTCTGGTGAGCGGCGGTGTAGAGGTATACCGCGCGCAGCCCTTCCGCGTAGGCCTTCTGCATGGCCAGCGAACGACGCACGTCCGGATGACGAACGATGGTCACGCGGGGCGCGGCCTTGTCGGTCATCTGGGTCAGATCCGCGCCCTGCACCCGCTCTTCGGCGAAGTCGAGCGCGTTGAGGTAGCCCGTCGACAAGGTGCCGGCGGATTTGACGCCGACCATCATGCGCGCGTTCTCGATCACCTGGAACATCTGCGCGATGCCGTTGTGCACCTCACCGACCAGCCAGCCCTTGGCCGGGATGCCGTGACCGCCGAACGTCAGCTCGCAGGTGGGCGAGGACTTCAGGCCCATCTTGTGCTCGACCCCGGTGACGTACACGCCGTTGCGCTCACCGAGTTCCAAGGTCTCGTGGTCGAAGTGGAACTTCGGCACGTAGAACAGCGACAGGCCCTTGGTGCCCGGTCCCGCGCCCTCGGGGCGGGCCAGCACCAGGTGGAAGACGTTCTCGGCGGTGTCGCCGACCTCCGCACCGGAGATGAACCGCTTGACGCCCTCGATATGCCAGGAGCCGTCCTCCTGGCGGATCGCCTTGGTGCGACCCGCGCCCACATCGGAACCGGCGTCGGGCTCGGTCAGCACCATGGTGCCCTGCCAGCCCTTCTCGAAGCCGAGCGCGGCCCAATGCCGCTGCTGCTCGGTGCCCACGTTGTACAGCACGGACGCCATGACCGGGCCCATGTTGAAGAACGACGCCGAGGGATTGGCACAGGTGATCATCTCGGCGACCGCCCAGACCAGCGCCGCGGGCGCCGGGGTGCCGCCCATGCCTTCCGGCATGCCGAGCCTGCTCCAGTCCGCCTCGCGCACGGCGGCGACGGTCTTGCGGAGCGGCTCCGGGACGGCGATCGAGAAGGTGGCCGCGTCGTAGACGACCGGATCGCGATCGGCCGCGGCGAAGGAGTCCGCCACCGGTCCTTCGGCCAGCCGCCGAACCTCCGACAGGATCTCTCGGACGGTGTCGGAATCGAGGTCGCCGTAGGCGCCGGTGTCGAGGAGCTTGTCCAGTTCGAGCACTTCGAACAGGTTGAATTCGATATCCCGCAGGTTCGCCTTGTAGTGACCCACCTTGTCCTCCTCGACTCGGTTCCGCGGTTCGCCGCCGCGGCATTGGGACAGTTCAGACGTCTACGAGTCGAAGCGTGCCGCATCGCGGCGACGCTACGCAACCGTAGCCGGATCCACCCTGGCCAGCACGTTTGCCAGAACCTCACAACTGTTCACCGGACGTTTACGGAAAAGGTTCACACGAGCGAAACAGACGAAACGGACTTGTCATCGAGAGATATTCCGGCGCAACAACTCCTGTCTACCGTTCGCATCACGAATACAGCCGTTGTATACAGCCCCGTCTACAGCCGTGACCGGGGCGAAGACGGCGGTGTTCGACGCGGCGCCCTGCCGACGCCGCCGCAACACCTGATGAGGAGAGGGTTCGCCCCATGCCAGATTTCCGTGCCACCCGTCGCTCCCCGCGCTTGGCGCGAGCGATGGCGGTGCCCACCGCCATCGCGCTCGCCGCCCTGTTGCTGACCGCCTGCGGCGCCAAGGACGACGCCTCGACCACCGGCTCGGGCGCCGCGTCCTGCGTCGACACGTCGAAGGACACGATCAAGGTCGGTTCGCTGCACTCCCTGTCCGGCACGATGGCGATCTCCGAGGTCACCGTCGCCAACTCCACCAAGCTGGCCGTCGACCAGATCAACGCCGCGGGCGGCGTACTCGGCAAGAAGATCGATCTGGTGCTCGAGGACGGCGCCTCGGACCCGAAGACCTTCGCGGAGAAGGCCGAGAAGCTGATCAGCTCCGACTGCGTGGCGGCGGTATTCGGTGGCTGGACCTCGTCGAGCCGCAAGGCGATGAAGCCGAAGTTCGAGAGCCTGAACTCGCTGCTCTACTACCCGGTGCAGTACGAGGGCCTGGAGGACAGCAAGAACATCTTCTACACCGGCGCGACCACCAATCAGCAGATCGTCCCGGCGCTGGACTACCTGAAGCAGAAGGGCATCACCTCCCTCTACCTGGTGGGCAGCGACTACGTCTTCCCGCAGACCGCCAATCGCGAGATCAAGGCGTACGCCGCCGCCAACGGCATCGAAATCAAGGGCGAGGACTACACCCCGCTCGGCTCCACCGACTTCTCCACCATCGTGAACAAGGTCCGCACGGCCAAGGCGGGCGCGGTGTTCAACACCTTGAACGGCGACTCCAACGTCGCCTTCTTCCGCGAATACAGCAACGCGGGCCTGAAGGCCGCCGAGATGCCGGTGGTCTCGGTGTCGATCGCCGAGGAAGAGGTCGCGGGCATCGGTGCGCAGCACATCGCCGGGCAGCTCACCGCGTGGAACTACTACCAGACCGTCGACACCCCGGTGAACAAGAAGTTCGTCGCCGACTACAAGGCCGCCTTCGGCGCCGACAAGCCGACCTCGGACCCGATGGAAGCCGCCTACGCGTCGGTCTACCTGTGGAAGAACACCGTCGAGAAGGCCAAGTCGTTCAAGGTGGAGGACATCCAGGCCGCCGCCGACGGCGTCAGCTTCGAAGCGCCCGAGGGCCTGGTCACCATCGACGGCGCCAACCACCACATCACCAAGACCGCCCGCATCGGCGAGATCCGTCCCGACGGCCTCATCTACACCGTGTGGGACTCCGGCAAGGCCGTCACGCCGGACCCCTACCTGAAGTCCTACGACTGGGCCAAGGGCCTGAAGTAGTCCGCGGCTGTCCGCGGCCCAGCTACCGGTGCCCGCCGAGCGACCCAGTCGCCACGGCGGTCACGCGGAGCGCAATGAGGGGGGCCGCGGGCAGCATCGGACAGGACCGAAGGGGCAGGCGAGAAGGGCCGACGGACCTGCCCCGCCGGAAGGAACCATGGACGATGCACCGAACCACAGTCAGGCGGACGTCAGGGCCGCACATCAGCACATGACGTGCCCCGCTCACCGCAACTTCCGGTTTCGAGCGAAGCGAGACCGAGCATCCGCCGTTCGCGAGCCATAAGGGGCCGCGAACACGCCGCGACGAAGTCGCGGCAATCAAACAAAGCGGCAAATTCGACACAGGAGCTTCTCCCATGGATGTTGTGATCGGACAGCTCTTCACCGGGCTGAGTCTGGGATCGATACTCTTGCTCGCCGCACTCGGCCTGTCGCTGACCTTCGGGCAGATGGGCGTGATCAACATGGCGCACGGCGAGTTCATCATGGCCGGTTGTTACACGACCTACGTTGTGCAGAAGGTCATCTCGTCGGCGGGCGTCTCGCTCGTCGTGTCGCTGCTGATCGGTTTCCTCGTCGGCGGCCTGCTCGGGACGGCGTTGGAGATGGGCCTGATCCGCTGGATGTACGACCGGCCGCTGGACACCTTGTTGGTCACCTTCGGTGTCGGGCTGGTACTGCAACAGCTGGCCCGCGACATCTTCGGCGCGCCCGCCAAGAACGTCGTCGCGCCGGAGTGGCTCAGCGGTGGCGTCACGATCCTGGGCGCGGTGGTGCCGAAGACACGCATCTTCATCCTGGTGCTGGCGGTCGTCGCCGTGACCGCGCTGGCCGCGGTCCTCAAGGCGTCGCCGCTCGGCCGCCGGATCCGCGCGGTGGTGCAGAATCGGGGCCTGGCCGAAACCTCCGGCGTGTCCAGCCGTTTCACCGATATCAGCACGTTCTTCATCGGCTCCGGTCTGGCGGGTGTGGCCGGTGTCGCGCTCACCCTGATCGGTTCCACCAGCCCGACCGTCGGTCAGAGCTACCTGATCGACGCGTTCCTCGTGGTGGTGATCGGCGGGCTCGGCCAGATCAAAGGCACGGTGATCGCGGCATTCGCGCTGGGGCTGCTGAATTCCTACATCGAGTACTCGACCACCGCGTCCATCGCGAAGGTCATCGTCTTCGTCGTCATCGTGATCTTCCTGCAGGTCCGCCCGCAGGGCCTGTTCACCGTCCGGACAAGGAGCCTCGCATGACCACGCTCGTCCAACGGTGGCGCGCGCACTCCGCGCCGAGCGCGCTCGCCGGATTCGCCCTCGCCGCCGTCCTGTTGTTCGCGGTCGCGCCCGCCGTGCTCAGCGATTTCCGGCTCAATCTGCTCGCGAAATTCCTGTGCTTCGCGATCGTCGCGGTGGGCATCGGATTGGCTTGGGGCCGAGGCGGCATGCTCACCCTGGGCCAGGGTGTGTTCTTCGGCATCGGCGCCTACATCATGGCCATGCATCTGCAGATGGCCGACGCCGCCCGGCTCGGCAACGACGTGCCGGAATTCATGGAGATCGCGGGCATTCGCGAATTACCGTCGTTCTGGCAGCCGTTCGCCTCGGCCCCGGTGGCGCTGCTCGGCATCCTCGTCTTGCCCGCGCTGGTCGCCGCGGCGCTCGGCTACGGCGTCTTCAAACGCCGGGTGAAGGGCGCCTACTTCGCGATCCTCAGTCAGGCGCTGGCCGCCGCGCTGGCCATCCTGCTGACCGGTCAGCAGGCCATCGGCGGATTCACCGGCTTGTCGGACTTCCGCGCGTTCTTCGGCTTCAAGCTGTCCGATCCGGTCAACCGGCGCATGCTGTTCTTCGTCGCCGCGGGCACGCTGCTGGTGGTGGTCGCGCTGGTGCGGCAGCTCATGCACAGCCGATACGGCGAGTTGCTCGTCGCGGTGCGCGACCAGGAGGAGCGGGTACGCTTCCTGGGCTACGACCCGGCGAACGTCAAGATCGTGGCCTACGTGGTCGCCGCGTTCTTCGCGGGTATCGCCGGTGCGCTGTTCACTCCGATCGTCGGCATCATCTCCCCCGCCGACATCGGCGTCGTCCCCTCCATCGCGTTCCTCATCGGCGTCGCGATCGGCGGCCGGACCACGCTGCTCGGGCCGGTGCTCGGCGCGATCGGCGTCGCGTGGGCGCAGACGGCGCTGTCGGAGGAGTTCCCGTCGGGATGGACGTATCTGCAAGGCGTGCTGTTCATCGTCGTGGTCGGTTTCGTCCCGGCGGGCCTCGCCGGACTGTGGCCTTTGCTGAAACGCCTGCTGGAGCACAGATTTCGGCGCACCGCGCCGCCCTCGACGGTGGTGGTCGAGAAGCTGCCGGAACCCGCGACGGAGAAGGTGGAATCGCGATGACCGAGACGACGCACGAACCGAAGCTCGGCGGCAACGCCGGAATGTCCAGCGAATACCTCGAGGTCCGCGGTCTGTCGGTGAGCTTCGACGGATTCAAGGCCGTCACCGATGTCGACCTGACGGTGCTGCAGGGGGATCTGCGCTTCCTCATCGGCCCCAACGGCGCGGGCAAGACGACGCTCATCGACGCGATCACCGGACTGGTCCCGGCGACCGGATCGGCGCAGAAGACCGGGGTGGAGTTGCTCGGCAAGAAGGTGCACCGGATCGCCCGGCTCGGCGTCGGGCGCACGTTCCAGACCGCGAGTGTGTTCGAGCAGCTCAGCGTGCTGCAGAACCTCGATATCGCCGCGGGCGCGGGACGCTCGGCGCTCAGCATGCTGCGCCGCCGCAGATCCGTGCTCCCGGCGATCGAGGAGGCGCTGGAGACCACCGGCCTGGCCGGTCTGCGCGACAAGCCCGCCGGGGTACTCGCGCACGGGCAGAAACAATGGCTCGAGATCGGCATGCTCTTGGTGCAGAACGCCTCGGTACTGCTCTTGGACGAGCCGGTGGCCGGGATGAGCGCCGAGGAGCGCGAGGAGACCGGGAACCTGCTGCGCCGGATCGGTGGCGACCGGGTGGTCGTGGTGGTCGAGCACGACATGGACTTCATGCGCGCTTTCGCCACCTCGGTCACCGTTCTCGCCGGTGGCAAGGTGCTCAGCGAGGGAACCGTCGAACAGGTGCAGGCCGACCCGAAAGTGCAGGAGGTCTACCTCGGCACCGCCGCGGCCGTCGGAACCGAGCTGGAGGACGCGTCCAGCGCGCCGAGCCCGGACTCGACCCGGAAAGGGGACAGCGATGCTTGAACTCACCGATATCCACGCCGGCTACGGCCGCACCGAGGTGATCCACGGCGTCTCGGTGACCGTCCCGGCCGACAGCGTGGTGGCCGTCATGGGACACAACGGCGCGGGGAAGACCACGCTGCTGCGCACCGCCGTGGGCCTGATCGGCACGAAGTCGGGCCGGATCGAATTCGACGGCGAGTCCGTCACCAAGCTGTCGCCGTCGCGGCGGGTGCGCCGCGGGATCGCGTACGTGCCGCAGGGGCAGCAGAGTTTCCCGCAACTGACCACCGCGGAGAACCTTCAGGTGGTGGCGGACGGCCGCAAGCGCGGCAAGGCGCTGATCGACGAATCGCTCGACCTGTTCCCCGCGCTACGCGAGCTGCTGACGCGCAAGGCGGGCCTGTTGTCCGGCGGGCAGCGCCAGCAACTGGCCATCGCGCGGGCGCTGATCACCGAGCCGAAGCTGCTCATCCTGGACGAGCCGACCGAGGGCATCCAGCCGTCGGTGGTCGCCGAGATCGAGCGCACCATCATCGATCTCACCCGGCGCGGCGGGCTCAGCGTGCTGCTGGTCGAACAGCACATCGGCTTCGCGTTGCAGGCGGCGCAGCGCTACTACGTGCTGCGGTCCGGCCGGGTGACCGCCACGGGCGCGGGTGGGGCCGGGGCCGAGAGCGACGTCCGCTCGGCGATGGCGATCTGAGCACCGCCGTGGCCCACCACAGGGGCCGGATCCCGTTGCGCGAGCAGGTGTACGACTCGTTGCGCCGGGATCTGGCCACCGGAGCCATCGTGCCGACCGAACGGCTCCGGGAAGAGCGCCTCGCCGAGGCCTACGGGGTGTCGCGCACCCCGGTGCGGGAGGCGTTGGCCCGCTTACAAGCCGACGGTCTGGTCGAGCGTCTCCCCGACGGTCTGTATCCGTACCGGCCGAGGCTGGACGAACTCGATCACCTCTACGAATTGCGGCTCGTCCTGGAAACCAGGGGCATGCAACGCGTGGGGCCGCCCGGCACGGCGCCTGCGCACGATCTGGATCTCGTGCGCGCGGAACTCGACACCTGGCGCGCACTGCGCGACGACCCACCCGAGCCGGGACCCGCGCTGGTGGCCGCCGACGAACGGTTCCACACCACCTTGCTGTCGGCGGCGGGCAACGCCGCACTCGCCGACGCGCTCACCGCCGTGCACGTCCGGGTGCGCCCGGTGCGCACGCTGGACGTGCCGACGCCGGAACGGATCGCCACGATGACCGCCGAGCACATCGCGGTCGCCGAGCATCTGCTGTCCGGTGCCGTGGACGCGGCGCTGGAGACGCTCACCGCCCACGTCACCACCTCGCGCACGCACGTGCTGGCCCGTGCGGAGCACGCCCTGCGCCTGACCAAACTGGGCCGCGCCGTGCGGGATTGACCGCTCAGCAGCTCTGTTGGAAAGGGAAGCACTGGGTGGGCCGGTACGCGGGCGGCGACGGCGTCGGGCTCGTCGTGCCGGTCGCGGGGATCGGCTGCGCGGAATCGTGCGCGAGCGCGGTGGCGATCACGCCGAGCACGAACAGGACCCCGACCACGGCGATGACGACGACGGACCACCCGGCATAAGCCTGGCTCTTCGTCGCCACGCCGGGCGTCGGCTCGACGCGCGGCTTCGGTGTGCGCGCGATGGTGGTGACCGGCTCCGGGGCCTGCTCCTCGAATCCCGCTTCCAAGAGCTCCGCCCGGGACGGGGCGAGTTCCGCCAGACCGAGCGCGCCGCACGCGCCGATCACCCGGTCCGCGGTCCAGTCGCGCGGTCCCGCGGAGAATCCCTCCAGATAGATACGCAGTTCCGTCGCGTCGGTGACGTTTCCGACGACCACGTCCAAACCCGGACGCAGATTCGTGCGCGCCGGGCGCACCACGGCTCCACGGAACGGGACGAGCACCACCGCGCCGCTGATGTGCCCTGGGTCCTGCAACGCGCGCTGGAGCATGTGCTTGACCGCGTACCTGCCGTGCTCCACGCGCTCGGCGGGGCTCCCGGACTCCGGGTCGTCCAATTCCACCGGCGCGTCGCTGATCTTCCACTGCCCTTCGGCCGGTGTGCTCAGAATGCCGCTCTGCCTGCGCTGGAATCCGTGCACTTCCAGCACGGTCAGGCCCCGCGGGGTCCATACCACCGCGTCGACGCGCCGATTGTCCGCCTCGATATCGATCACGGCGAGGCCGGTCGTCGGATACGACCGCAGACACGCGACGAATTCCCGCTCGGCGCCGGAAAGCTCCGCTCCGGGCCTGATCCTCACCAGCATCTATTCCCCTGCCGACCTGTTGTCCACACCTGACGCCACGGTGACCAGCACCGGTACTGATGATGACGGGGTACCCCGCCGAAAACCACTCCGAAAGCAAAAGAATGGTGGCGCGCTGCACGGGATACTGCCAAGTAGGCTCTTTCTCGGTCGGCACCGACGCCGGCCACAGACCACGCGGAGGTGGCAACCGGCATGGTTTCAGCGCTGCAACCACGCATCTCACCCGGACGGCTCCGGGAGCTCGGCCCGCTCAACTGGGTTGTCTGGCAGGTGCTTTCCCGCGCCGCCGGCACCGGCGACGCCCACTTGTTCAGCACGCTCGGCCGCACCAGGGGACTGTTCCGCGGCTGGCTGCACTACTCGGGCAAACTCATGCCGGGCGGGCGGCTGCCCCGGCACGAGTCGGAACTGGTCATCCTCCGGGTCGCGCATCTGCGCGGCTGCGACTACGAGACGGACCATCACATCCGGCTCGGCCGCCGCGCCGGGGTGACGAGCGAGATCCTGGAGCGGCTGCGCACGGGCCCGGCAGCGGCAGGCTGGTCGGACAAGCACCGCGCGCTGCTGGCCGCGGTGGACCAACTGGTCGATGCGCGCGACCTCGACGACGACACCTGGGCCGAGCTGGCGAAGCACTACGACGAGCGCAGCCTGATCGAAATCGTCCTGCTCATCAACCAGTACGACGGCCTGGCCACGACCATCACCGCACTGCGCATCCAGCGCGACGGCGTCTAGCCGTCGGCGGACGGCCCCTCGATCCGCCGCGCCAAACCGTCGAGCACCAGCGTCAAGCCGAACTCGTAGGCGTGCTCGGCGCTGTAGGCGGCGTCGTGCGCCTGGCCCGCCGTGGCGCCGACGCGCGCGGCCAGCGGGTAGCGCTGCGCGTCGAAGACCCGCGCGAGAATCGGCGCGGCCCGTTCCCACCACTGTCCGTCGGACATGGCGCTGTCGGCCGCCGCACGCGCGCTGTCGATGGCGATGCGGGCGACGGAGGTGACGAAGCCGAGCACGAACGTCAGTGCGGCGTCCATGGCGACGTCATCGAGACCGAGTCCCGCGAATGCCGCCAGCTCATGGTCGTATTTGGCGGCGAGACCGGGGCCGAGCGGCGGCCGGGTGGTCGGCAGATACGCCACCCACGGATGCCGGGCCAGCATGGCGCGGTTCTCGGCCGCGACCCGGATGACCCGCTCGCGCCAGGACAGGCCGGTGAGGTCTCCGCGCTCCATCTGCGCGTACACCGTGTCCAGCATCAGATCGATCAGCTCGGCCTTGCCCGGCACATACGTGTAGGTGGCCATGGGTGTCAAGCCGAGCCGGTTGGCGACCGCGCGCATCGTGAGCGCTCCGATGCCTTCCGCGTCCGCGATCTCGATTGCGGCGGCCACGACCGCCTCCAGGCTGCTGCGCTGTTTCGGGCCCCGGCCCGACTCGCCCGGAACTCGCCATAGCAACTCCAGCGTGCGCACCGGGTCGCCCGCACCGCTGCGTTCCTTCGGCTGTGCCATTGCCGCCTCCTCCACGCCTCTCCCGCACCGATGGTATCGATGTGACGCAGTTCATAGTGAACACCGAGCGTCTGTACCATACAAAGTACAGTGTACTTAGTACAGATATTTCAGGAGGGCCTGTGAACATCACCGCATCCGCCATCTCGCTCAACGTCCCGGACCCGGCCGCCTCGGCGAAGTTCCTCATCGACCACCTCGGCTTCGAGGAGAAGATGTCGGCCGACGGGTTCGTCTCACTGGATCGCGCCGACGCCGGCCTGAACGTGATCTACCTGCGCACCGGGCTGGCGAGTTTCAAACCGGAGAGCGCGGCGGGCAGTGCGGGCGAAGGCCTGCTCGTCGTCTTCGTCGTCGACGAGATCGATGCCGAGTACGCCCGGCTGCAACGCGAGGGAGTGCCGATCGTGACGCCCATCGAGACCGAGGAATGGGGCGAGCGGTACTTCCAGATGAGCGACCCGAACGGAATCATCATCCAGTTGGTGCAGTGGGTGTGAGCTGTGTTGGATTGGCCGCGACTGCGTCGCGGCGTGTTCGCGGCCCCTTCATGGCTCGCGTCCGAGCGACCGCCACTGGCGACTACGTCGCGAACGCGGCGGCCGCTCGGACGCGAGCCGGGCCGCGAACGGCGCATGCTCGGTCTCGCTTCGCTCGAAAGACGTAGTCGAGCTGGGCTGAGCACGTATCCGGCCGAACTCGGGCGCACAGCACGCGCAGACAGCAGTCGGGCCGCGATCGGCGCCCGCGGTTGGCACTACCTGCGATGGACCAGGCGTGGGCAACGAAAGTCACCACACCTGGCCCATCGTCCCGGGGCAGAAGCCGCCGGAGGGTTTCAGGCGAGCGCCGCGCGGAATACCTCGACCGCCGGGGTGGCCGGTCGCCCGAGGAGTTTCTCCAGGTCCCCGGATCGCACATCGAGGATGCCGGTGGCGATGCCCGCGTCCGCGTCGGCGAGCGCCTTCGCGTAGGCGTCGGGCAGGCCCGCTCGGGTCAGCACGGCGGCATAGTCCGCTTCGGGCAAGTTCTCATAGCGCACCGGCTTGCCCGATGCCTGCGAAATCGCCTCTGCCAGCCCGGTGTAAGTGAGCCGCTCGCCGCCACCGAGTTCGTACACCCGGCCCGCGTGACCGTCGGTGGTGAGCACACGGGCGGCCGCTTCGGCGTAGTCGGCGCGCGCCGCGCCCGCCACGCGCCCCTCGCCCGCAGCTCCGTGCAAGACCCCCGATTCCACCGCGTACGCGAGGCCGCCCACGTAGTTCTCCCAGTACCAGCCGTTGCGCAGCAAGACATACGGCACAGTCGATTCGGCGAGCACCGCCTCGGTGCCCCGGTGTTCCTGGGCGAGGATCAGCGGGTTGTCGGCCGCGTTCGGAATGCTGGTGTAGGCGAGCAGTCGCACGCCCGCACGTTGCGCCGCGCGAATCACATTGGTGTGCTGGGCTACTCGCGCGCCGAACTCGTTGCCCGAGATCAGCAGCACCCGGTCCACGCCGTCGAGGGCACGCTCGAGCGCGGCCGGGTCGTCGTAGGCGGCCTGCCGGACGTCGACGCCGCGTTCGGCCAGATCGGCCACTTTCCCGGGATCACGCACGATCGCGACGGGCGTCGACCCCGTGCGCAACAACTCCTCCACCACGAGTCGGCCCAGCTGTCCGCTGGCTCCTGTGACGGCGACGGTCATGACTACCTCCCAAGGTGCTATTTGCAAGTACTAACTATTCGTAAGCACTATGCATTCCGCCGCCACTGCGGTCAAGTTCGCTACCATGGCGGCATGACCACCCAGCGCGCCGTCTCGGCCGAAGCCGACGACCCCACGCTGGAAGCCGACGTCTTCGCACGCAACTGCACCTCACGGCCGGTCCTGCAGAATGTCGCCAGTCGCTGGGGCACCTTGGCCCTGGTCGCGCTGCGCGAAGGCCCGTACCGGTTCAGCGCCCTGCGCAGGCGGGTCGACGGCGTGAGCGAGCGCATGCTGTCGCAGACCTTGCAAGCACTCGAACGCGACGGCATGGTGCATCGCGAGGTGCAGGAGACGATTCCACCGCGCGTGGAATACACCCTCACGGAACTGGGCGCCGAGGTGGCGGCACACCTGGAGGCACTGATCCAGGTACTGGAAACCAACATGCCGCGCGTGCGAGCGGCCCAGGCGGCCTACCACCGCGACTGACCGGCCGCGACGGGGAAGAGACCCGCCGCGCCAGGGGTTACACGGGCATGGAACTCGCCGCCGCAGTCGATTTCGCCCGCGATCACCGCAGGTCCGTGCTCACCACGATCCGCCGCAACGGACGGCCGCAATTGTCCAATGTGCTGCACGTCGTCGGCGACGACGGCCGCATCCGCATCTCGATCACCGCCGACCGCGCGAAGTATCACAACCTCGTCCGCGACCCGTGGGCGGCGCTGCACGTGACCCGCGCGGACTTCTTCGCCTATGCCGTGCTCGAAGGCACGGTGGAACTCACCCCCGTGGCCGCCGCGCCCGACGACCCCACCGTCGACGCGCTCGTCGACTACTACCGCACCGCCAACGGCGAGCATCCCGACTGGGACGAGTACCGCGACGCGATGATCGCCGACCGGCGTGCCCTGGTGCTGTTCACGCCGACGCACGCCTACGGGATGCTTCCGGCCGCCGGTTGACCGAACGGATTCCGTTCCCCGAACCGTGCGAAGGTCCGCGACCGGGGCGCCGACGAATCGGGTTCGCGGGCGCCTACGGTGAGCCGACTCGGCGCACCGCCGGACTCAGCGTGACATCAGATCGGAAACCGTGACGAATTGATAACCGGCGGCGCGTAATTCGGCGACGATGCGGGGAATGGCGGCGATCGACGGCTCGGCGTTCCCGTGCATGACGTGCAGCAGGATGATCGAGCCGGGACGGACCTTGCCGAGGGTCTCGGCGACGATGTCGTCCGCCGTAGCGCCCGCCTTGCCCGAATCGGGCTCCACGTCCCACGTCACGGTGACCCGGTCGTGCTCGGCCAGGTAGTGCGGCAGCACCCACAACTTCTTGCCGTAAGGCGGGCGGAACGTGATGGGGCCGACGTAGCCGGTCCGCATGATCTCGGCGTCGGTGCGCTCCACCTCGTCACGAACCGTGGCGGGCGTGACGAGGACCATCCGGCGATGCGAATAGGTGTGGTTGCCGATCTCGTGGCCCGCCGCGGCGATCGCCCTGCCGTACTCGGGGTGCGCGGCGAGATCACGCCCGTTCAGGTAGAAAGTGGCCGGTACCTGCGTCTCGGCGAGGACGCGCAACACTTCGGGGGCCCGGTCGGACGGTCCGTCGTCCAAGGTCAGCGCGACCACCCTGGCGTCGGTGTCCACCCTGCTCACGACGTGACCGGCCAGCTGGAAGGTGCGCGCCTTGGTCAGATAGAAGGTGCCCGTCCCCAGCAGCACCACCACGACGAGCACCGGCACACTTCCGATCAGCCACCTGCGAAGCATGCACGCTGTATAGCAGACTGCCCGCATCCGCGCCGATCACCGACGACCCTACCGGCGCGGAAACTCTTGCCCGACAGCGCAACAGGGCGCGCGATCGACGACCGCACGCCCTGTATCCGCGACCGGATCAGAAGTTGATCATGTGGCCGGCCAGGCCGTGGAAGGCCTCCTGGAGGGCCTCGCTGAGCGTCGGGTGCGTGTGCACGTTCCGGGTCAGCTCGTTGACCGTCAGATCCCACTTCTGCGCGAGGGTGAGCTCGGGCAGCAGCTCGGAGACGTCCGGGCCGATGAGGTGGCCGCCGATCAGTTCGCCGTACTCGGCATCGGCGATCAGCTTGACGAAACCGGTCGGGTCGCCGAGGCCGTGCGCCTTGCCGTTGGCGGTGAACGGGAACGTCGCGACCTTCACGTCGTAGCCCTCGTCGCGCGCCTGCTGCTCGGTCAGGCCGAAGCTGGCGACCTGCGGCTGGCAGAAGGTGGCGCGCGGCATCATCCGGTAGTCGCCGAGGGTGACGGTCTCCGCACCCGCGATGGTCTCGGCCGCCACCACGCCCTGCGCCTCCGCGACGTGCGCGAGCTGCAGCTTGCCGGTGACGTCGCCGATCGCGTAGATGTGCGGCACGTTGGTGCGCATGTAGTCGTCGATCCCGATCGCGCCGCGGTCGGTGACCACCACGCCGGTGGTCTCCAAGCCGTAGCCGTCGACGCGCGGGGCGAAGCCGACGGCCTGCAGCACCTTGTCGACGGTGACGGTCTCGATCGAACCGCTCTTGTTGTCCTTGATCGCGACGGTGACCTTGGCGCCGTCGTCCTCGATGGACTGCACGGCCGCACCGGTGGTGATGGTGATGCCGAGCTTCTTGTACTGCTTGGTGATCTCCTTGGAGACGTCCGCGTCCTCGTTCGGCAGCGCGCGGTCGAGGAACTCGACGATGCGCACGTCGACGCCGTAGTTCTTCAGGACGTAGCCGAACTCCATGCCGATCGCGCCCGCGCCGACGATGAGGATCGAGCCCGGCAGATCCCGGGTGAGGATCTGCTCCTCGTAGGTGACCACGTTGGCGCTGAGCCGGGTGCCGGGCAGCAACTTGGTGACGGTGCCCGCCGCGATGATCGCGTTGTCGAACGTGATCGACTCGGTGCCGCCCTTGCCGAGCTCGACCGAGAGCGAGTTCGGGCCGGTGAAGGTGCCCTTGCCGTCGAACTCGTCGATCTTGTTCTTCTTCATCAGGAAGTGGACGCCCTTGACCCGGCCGTCGGCGACCTTGCGGCTGCGGTCGAAGGCGACGCCGAAGTCGAAGTTCACCTCACCGGAGATGCCGAAGGTCTTCGCCTCCTTGGTGAAGATGTGGGCGAGCTCGGCGTTGCGCAGCAGCGCCTTGGACGGGATGCAGCCCACGTTCAGGCACACACCACCCCAGTATTTCTGCTCGACGATCGCTGTTCGCAGGCCGAGTTGAGCGGCGCGGATCGCGGCGACGTATCCGCCGGGACCAGCACCGAGAACGACGACATCGTAGTGGGAAGTCACGCCCCGAGCCTAACTCCGCAGCGCAAACTTCACGCACCCGTACCCCACAACTGTGAGGCATGGACCACACCGAATACAGAACTTCCCCCGACCGGGAAGAACAACTCGCCCCGATGGGCCTACCATGCCGCCTGAGCAGCCGTTCCGCCTCGCACGAAACGGCTCAGGTGCGCCAGACCCGGCGGGCGACGCGGCGGAAGTTCTCGCCGAAGACCGCGGCTCGGTCGGCGGGGCTGAAGCCGCGGGCGGCCAGGGCCTCGTCGAGGCCGGGTACCTCGGAGGCGCCGGTCAGGTCCTCTGGTGGGACCCATTGCAGAGGACCATATTTGGTGTACGCCTCGGAAAAGGCACCCGGATTGTGCGCCATCTCGGCGTTGAAGTCCTCGGCGTCGAAGGAGTAATCCGAGCCGATGCCGATGTGCTCGATGCCGACGAGTTCCGCGCCGTACTCGATGTGCCGCGCCATCGCCGCGATCCGCTCGGCGCGCTCGCCTGCCGCGTTGCGGCCGAGGAAGATGCCGACGCCGTTGATCCCGATCACGCCCCCGGTGGAGGCGCAGGCGCGCGCTTGGTCGTCGGTGATGTTGCGCGGATGGTCCCAGAGCGCGGCGAAGTTGGAGTGGCTGTAGATCATCGGGACGACGCTCAGCTCGGCCAGTTCCAGCCCGGTGCGCCGGGAGCAGTGCGAGCCGTCGGCGAAGACACCGGCTTCGTTGAGCGCGTGGACGAGGTCGCGCCCGTATCCGGTGAGGCCGGTGTCCTCGGTGTCCAGGCATCCACAGCCCGCGGCGTTGGCGTGGTTGTAGGCGGGCAGCAGCGACCGCACGCCTAGTTCGGCGAAGCGCGCGACGTTGTCCAGATCGCCGCCGAGCGGGCCGGAGTCCTCCAAGTCGAAAGCGAGCGCGATGGCGTCGTGCGCTCCGATGTCGTCGACGCTGTCGACCAGATGAAACCGGCCGTCCGTCAGAGCAGCACGGCGAAATCGCTCCAGCAGCGCCAGCGAATCGGCGGTCGACTGCCGGGAGTATCCGACGTTCACCGACAAATACGATCCGGCCGGGTAACGAGCGAGGTCGCCGATGCGCGCTGCGGGCGTCAGCGGCAGACAGCAGTGCTGCTCCCAGAGGAAGGGTGGCAACCTCGAACCTCCTGGTCGGATCGGCCTCGCAAGCAGCGATCCTACTGTCCGCATCGAGCGGACATCGGCACGCGGCGAACGGCCGGCGCCGCCGGCTTCGCGTAGCTGCCGAGTTGCCGTATCGGCCAACATCTTTCGTCGCCGTCGCCGTAACAGGGCACCCACCTGGACCGATGCATGAAATACATCAATCCTCCCGTGCCCCGAAGGCGGTGCGACCATGCGTCGCTTACTTCTGCTGTTGTTTTCCTTCGTGACATTCGCCGGTCTCTGGATCGCGCCCGCCCCCGCGTCCGCCGCCCCGGCGTGCGCGTCCGGTTGGGGCTCGATCCCCAAGATCAGCCAGGCCCGCTCACTCGCACCGCTCACCGGTGTCCGCGCCGGTCGGCACGACTGCTTCGACCGCCTGGTGTTCGATGTCGCCGGACCGGTGACCGGCTATCACGTCGGCTACGTCGAGCGGGTCGTCATGGACGGCTCCGGAGCGCTCGTCCCGCTGCGCGGCGGGGCGTTCCTCAGCATCACCCTCAACGCCGCCGCCTATGACGACTCGTTCACCCCCACCTACAACCCGGCGAACCGGGCCGAGCTCGCCGACGTGCGGGACTACCGGACCTTCCGGCAGGTGGCCTGGGCGGGCTCCTTCGAGGGCCAGACCACGATCGGCGCGGGCACGCGTGCCCGGTTGCCGTTCCAGGTGTCCACCCTCACCGGTCCGGGCGGCGGATCGCGCGTCGTGGTCGACGTAGCGCACTCCTGGTGAACCCGCGCCGCGCGGCTCGGCCACAATGTGGGGATGAGCGGCGTTGAGCGGAACGTGACCGACCCCTACCTCTGGCTGGAAGAAGTGACCGACGAGCGCGCCCTCGACTGGGCACGCGCGCGCAACGCGGTAGTGCACGCCCGGTTCGCCGACTCCGATCGCTTCCGCGATCTGGAGCGGCGCATCCTCGGCATGCTCGACACCGACACCAAGATCGCCTACCCGGCGCGGCGCGGTCGCTGGCTGTACAACTTCTGGCGCGACGCCGAGCATCCGCGCGGCCTCTGGCGGCGCACCACGCTCGCCGAGTACGCCGAGGACGCGCCGGACTGGGACGTGCTGATCGACCTGGACGCGGTGGCCGCCGCCGAGGACGAGAACTGGGTGTGGGGCGGGGCGGCGGTGCTGCGCCCGGAACAGTCCCGCGCGCTGATCAGCCTCTCGCGAGGTGGCGCGGACGCGAAGGTGGTCCGCGAGTTCGACCTCGAACGCCGGGTGTTCCTCGAGCCGGCCGACGGCGGCTTCTTCCTGCCCGAGGCGAAGTCGGAGATCCGCTGGATCGACATCGACTCGGTGTATGTCGGCACCGACTTCGGCCCCGGTTCGCTGACCGATTCGGGATACCCGCGGATCGCGAAACGCTGGCGTCGCGGCACCCCCTTGTCCGACGCCACCACTGTTTTCGAGGGCGAGAGCGGCGATGTCGCGGTGTCGGCGGGCTACGACCGCACTCCGGGTTACGAACGGCACTACGTCGGCCGCGCCACCGACTTCTTCAACGAAGAGGTCTACCTGCTGGAAGCCGACGGCACGCTCCGGTACCTGGATCTCCCCAGCGACGCCGACGAGTCCTGGTACAAGGACTGGCTGCTGGTGCGGCTGAAGTCGCCGTGGGAAGTCGGCGACGCGAGCTATCCCGCGGGCGCGCTGCTGGCCGCCGACTTCGAGAAGTTCCTGGCCGGCGACCGTGATTTCGAGGTGCTCTTCACCCCGGACGCACACACCTCGCTGCACGGCTACGGCTGGACCGAGAACCACCTGTTGCTGGTCACGCTCGAGGACGTGCAGACCAAGCTCCACGTGCTGACACCGGGGACGGACGGCTGGCGCCGCGAGCCGCTGGCCGACACCCCGCCGATGGCCGCCACCAGCGTGCTGAACCTCGACCCGCTGGACAACGGCGACGAGTTCATGCTCAACACCAGCGGATTCACCACTCCGGCCACGCTGCTGACCGGCGCGGTCGGCGAGCGCACCGAGCGGCTCAAGCAGGAGCCCGGGTTCTTCGACGCCGACGACGTGGTGACCGAGCAGTTCTTCGCCACGTCCGACGACGGCACCCAGGTGCCGTACTTCGTGATCCGCCATCGTGACCGAGTGGGCTCCCCGGGGCCGACGATGATGTCCGGTTACGGCGGTTTCGAGGTGTCGCGCACCCCCGCCTACAGCGGCGCGTCGGGCATGGGGTGGCTGGAGCGCGGCGGAACCTGGGTGATGACGAACATCCGCGGGGGCGGCGAGTACGGGCCGCAGTGGCACACCTCGGTGCAGAAAGCCAACCGGCACAAGGTGTACGAGGACTTCTCCTCGATCGCGAAGGACCTCGTCGCGCGCGGCATCACCACCGCGGACCAGCTCGGCGCGGTCGGGGGCAGCAACGGCGGACTGCTCATGGGCGTGATGCTGACCCGCTACCCCGAATTGTTCGGCGCGATCGTCTGCCAGGTGCCGCTGCTGGACATGAAGCGCTACCACTTGCTGCTCGCGGGCGCCTCCTGGATGGCCGAGTACGGCGACCCCGACAAGCCGGAGGACTGGGAGTACATCGGCAAGTACTCGCCCTACCAGAACGCCAGCGCCGACCGCGCCTACCCGCCGATCCTGCTCACCACCTCTACCAGGGACGACCGGGTGCACCCCGGACATGCCCGGAAAATGGCAGCGCTGCTGGAGGAACAGGGCCACGAGGTCTGGTACCACGAGAACATCGAAGGCGGCCACGGCGGCGCGGCCGACAACAAGCAGTCGGCTTTCCAGGCGGCGCTGATCTACGAGTTCTTCACCCAGATGCTGATCGAACGCCGCGCCTGAGCGGCGCTCAGCGGTCGCGCAGCCACTTCTCGATCTGGTCGACGGTGCTGGTGTACTGGCGGATCCAGCCGTTGTGCCCCAGCGGCTCGGGTTGCCGCCAGCGCGTCACCTCGGCGTTGGGCAGCTTCTCCAGCAAGTGTTCGGCGGAGCTGGGCGGGGTGAGGTCGTCGCCGGTCATCGTGATGGACAGCACCGGAAGCTTCAGCCGCGCGATGCGCTCCTCGTAGTCGATGTCCGCGCCGACCGGGACGAACCGGCCGGTGCGGGCCAGCCGGGCCCAGTCGGAGATCAGCACCTTGGACTGGCGGCCGAAACCCATCGAGACCCGGTCGCCGGGCCAGAAACCGGCCAGGTTGGCCGTCAGCGAGATGGCCGTGGTGCCGACCAGCATGCCCGGCCCCGAAAGTCCGCGGTAGCCGCGGTAATACGGCGTGCCGGACGCGACCAGGACGAGCCCGCCGAGCCTGCCGCGGATGCGCGCGGCGTACATGACGCCGAGCTGGCCGCCCATGCTGTGCCCGAGCAGGTACGGCGTGCTGTCCGGGAACTGCTCGCGGACCACCTCGAAAATCGCCGGGAAGTCGACCGAGACGAGCTCGTGGTAGCCGTACGTGCTGGCGGAACTCGGCTTCGGCCTGCTGTCGCCGTTGCCGCGCAGCTCGCCGATGGCCATGTCGAACCCGCGCGCCGCCAGGCCTTCGGCGAACAGTTCGTAGTAACCCGCGGGGACGCCGAGACCGGGCACGATGACCAGCACCGGGCGCGGCGTATCCGGGGTGACCGGGTGCCGGTGCGCGCCCCCGGCGGGGATCAACCGCACCGGGACCGTGGTGCCGTCCGGCATCTGGATCGGAACTGTCTGCATCCCCGCACGGTACCGCGCTCGTCACCGCCGATCCCGCGGACCGGAACGCTAGGCGCGCACCGCGCCGATGATCACCCTGCTCAGCACCCGGATCACGTCGTCGAGCGGCGGGCGCGGCTCCGAACCGCTCCAGGAGTCCACCACGTAGTTGACGCCGCCGATGATGGCGAGCATCCGCATCTCGTAGTCGCCCGCGGGAATCTCCCCGTGCAACGCGGCGTCCTCGGCGGCGCCGGCCAGCAGCGAACCCCACTCCCGGCGCACCGCGAGCCGGAATTTCTCCACCTTCGGGCCCGCGCCGACCACTTCCACGAGGGCGACGCGCGCCTTGCGTGGATCGGATCCGATCGACTCGACGTAGGCGCGGACGGCCGCGTCGATGACCTCCAGCGCCTTCGCGCCGGACTTGGCGTCCAACGCCTTCTTCACCGCGTCCCGCGACTCCCGGTCGATCTGCTCGTACAGCTCGAGGAGTAGGGACTCGCGACCGGTGAACTCCTCATAGAACTGTCGCGAGGAGAGTCCGGCGTCCTTGCAGATGGCGCCGACCGAACTATTGGCGTAGCCGTCGCGCGCGAAGACCGTCAGGCCTGACTCCAGAAAACGCGCACGCCGCTGACGCTGCCGGTCCTCCACGGGTTGCCCGGCATACATTCGACCCGTATTCGCATCCTGTGACATTGGGGCAGACAATACAGAAGGGCCCGAACTCATCGTCATGGATCGGGCCCTTCGTTACAACCCTCGGCAGACAACGGGTTAGCCGAAAGTTGGCTGAGCAGTTGCTACCTCATTGATCGGTCGCCGAGCCGAAGCCCGGCGACCATAGTAGTTTGCGTACAAGCACGCTCATCAGCGAATCGAGCATCCGGCAACTCCGATCTGTCCGTGAGACATTCCTTGTCACTGGCTATTTGCCGGAACAGACGATACCCAGCAGCACCACGATTGCGGGCAATTTTAGAGGGAAACTGTAGAATTTTTTGTTTCATTCCGATTCGTCGGTTACGGCAGGTTCGCCCGACCCCGCTTGCCGGGCCAGCAATTCCGGCAGCGCGGCCACGGAATCGATGACGTGATCGGGCGCGCGGTCGGCCGACGCCAGCACTCCCGGCCGGAATTTACCGGTGCGCACCAGCACTCCGGTCAACCCGGCGTCTTGCGCCGCGAGCACATCCGAATACAGATCGTCACCGACCATCACGACCTCCGCCGGGTCCAGCCGCATCAACGCCGCGGCGGTCCGGAAGCCGGGCGCGGCGGGCTTGCCGACCACCTCGATGCGCGCGTTGCCCGCCGCCTCCAGTCCGGGCAGGTACACCCCCGCGTCGACGCGAAGCCCATCCGCCGTCGCCCAGGTCAGGCCGCTGTGCATCGCGACGACGGGCACGCCGTCCAGCATCAGTTCCGCCACGCGGCTCAGCGCGGCGTGATCGAATTCCGGCCCGGCGCCGCCGATCACGACCACGTCGGGGTGATCGTCGTCGAGCGTCAGGCCGGTGAGGTCCGCCGTGATATCGCCGTGGTTGAGCACCCAGACCGCGGCTCCGGGATGGCGATCGCGCACGAACTCGGCGGTGAGCCTTGCGGCGGTGACGATCTCGGCCTGCTCGACCTCGATACCACTGCCGCACAGGCGTTCCGCGATCTCCGCGCAGGTGCGCGAGGTGGTGTTGGTCAGGAAAGCGCGGCGCAGCCCGGTTTCGCCGATCCGGCGCACCGCGGCGGCGGCGCCCTCGATCTCCTGCCAGGAGGTCACCAGGACGCCGTCGATGTCGTAGAGCACGCCTCGGATCCGACTGCGGTCAGGCACGGCTTCAGCGTACGACCGGCACGCTCGCCGGGCACGCCGACCGACCGCAGGTCGCGGCCCCGCACCGGCGCGGTACCGGCGGCGCGACGATCGCTCTGCGTCCGGTCACCTATGTCGGGTGCCGACCGCGAAGGCGGCCTGCCTGCCTGACGCTGGCGCTCCCGCCCCTTCGGCGCTTCGCTATGCGGCGGGACCGGGGCGGATCGAGTCCAACCGGTCCGCGCATCGAGTCAGCAAGTCCTGCAACGCAGCCCGTTCGGCGTCGGTGAACTCCTCGGCGAGCGCCCGTTCGACCCGGACCGCACGGACGTCGGCGTCGCGCATCACCGCCGCGCCCTTGTCGGTCAGCGTGGTCTCCAGGACGTTCTTGTGCCACGGGTGCGGAGTTCGTTCGATGAGTCCCCGGTCCTGCAGATTGCTCAGCACGGTGTTCATCGACGGCGGGGTGACGCCGCAGAGCCGGGCCAGGGCGGCGGCCGAGATGCCGGGATTCTCCGAGAGGAACAGCAGTGCGGCGTACTGCGGCACGGTGACACCCGCCGGTTTCAACGCGGCGTTCTTGGCCGTGCTGAGGGACTGCTCGGCACGTTTGAGATACGAGCCGATCCGTTGGGCGGCGGGCAACGACGTCATAACCGCATGGTATCCGTGCGTCTCACCATATGAACCTTGACTGACATTAGAGTTCTAACTTACATTCGTATGCGATTTTGAATGTGAATACGTTAGATAGAACGGACTCGAAGAGGTATCTCGATGCCCCACGCACTTCCCCACCGCCTGCTGTCGAGCCTGGCCGCGGCGAGCGCCTGCGTCACGCTCGCCGCGTGCGGCGCCGGTGACATGCACGCCGTCCACACCGCGTACGAGCTCCCCGGCGACCGCGTCTACCCGGAAGGCATCGCGGTCGACGCGCGCACCGGCGACGTCTATGTCGGCTCGTACACCACCGGCGCCGTCTACCGAGCGACGCCGGACGCCCGGCGCGCCGAAGTCTTCCTGCCCGAAGGCGCCGGCGACCACAACACCGCCAACGGATTGAAAGTCGACGCCGCGGGGCGGCTGTGGGTGACCGACTCGACCACCGGCGTCGCGGTGTACGACGTCGCGACCCGCGCCCTGCTCGCCGACTTCACCGTGCCCGGGAGCGATCCCCGCTTCGTGAACGATCTCGCCCTCACCCCGGACGGCACGGCGTATCTGACCGACAGCACGCGGGCGGTCGTCTATCGCGTCACCCCGGAACAACTGGCCGCCGCCAGAGCCCAGGGCGGGCGTGGCGAACTGCGCCCGCAGTTCGACCTACGCCCCGTGCTGCCGCCGATCGAGCCGGGCGGCTTCAGCCTCAACGGCATCGTCGCCGATCCGGCCGGCCGCTATCTGCTCACCGTCGACATGCCCCGCGGCGACCTGTACCGGATCGCGCTGTCGCCGGAAGCCAACCCGATCGGCAAGGTCACCCTGCGTGGCGGCGATCTCCGCCAAGGCGACGGACTCGACCTGCGCGACGGCACGCTGTGGGCCGCGCACAACACCACCAACACGATCAGCCGCTGGACGGTCTCCGGCGACGGGACCACCGCGACGCTGGACCGGCAGCGCAGCGACGAGGCGCTCGCCATCCCGACGACCCTGGCCCGCGCCGGTGACCGGACCCTGATCGTCTCATCCCAGTTCGACAAGGGTGGTCCGATGGGCCCCGGCAGCCCGAAGACGCCGTTCGCCGTCGTCAGCCTCGACGGCATCTGACGCCGGAACGCCGGAAGCCGGCCCACCTCGCGGTGGACCGGCTTCCGGGTCGAACTATGGTGCCGGGTGGCTGGGACTCAGAAGTCCATGCCGCCCATACCACCGGTCGGGTCGCCGGCGGGAGCGGCGGCCTTCTCCGGCTTGTCGGCGACAACGGCCTCCGTGGTCAGGAACAGGGCCGCGATCGACGCCGCGTTCTGCAGCGCCGAGCGGGTGACCTTGACCGGGTCGGCGACGCCGGCGGCCAGCAGGTCCTCGTACTCGCCCGAGTCGGCGTTCAGGCCGTGACCCGCAGGCAGGTTGGCGACCTTCTCGGCGACCACGCCGGGCTCGAGGCCCGCGTTGAACGCGATCTGCTTCAGCGGAGCCGACAGCGCGACCTTCACGATGTTCGCGCCGGTGGCCTCGTCACCGACGAGCTTCAGCTCCTCCAGCGCAGGCGCCGACTGCAGCAGGGCCACGCCACCACCGGCGACGATGCCCTCCTCGACAGCCGCCTTCGCGTTGCGCACGGCGTCCTCGATGCGGTGCTTGCGCTCCTTGAGCTCCACCTCGGTGGCCGCGCCCGCCTTGATCACCGCGACGCCGCCGGCCAGCTTGGCCAGCCGCTCCTGCAGCTTCTCCCGGTCGTAGTCCGAGTCGGAGTTCTCGATCTCGGAGCGGATCTGCTGCACCCGGCCCTTGATGGCCTCCGGGTCGCCCGCGCCCTCGACGATCGTGGTCTCGTCCTTGGTGACGACGACCTTGCGCGCCTGGCCGAGCAGCTCGAGGCCCGCGCTCTCCAGCGAGAGGCCGACCTCTTCGGTGATGACCTCGCCACCGGTCAGGATGGCGATGTCGGCGAGCTGCGCCTTGCGACGGTCACCGAAGCCGGGCGCCTTGACGGCGACGGACTTGAAGGTGCCGCGGATCTTGTTGACCACCAGGGTGGACAGGGCCTCGCCCTCGACGTCCTCGGCGATGATCAGCAGCGGCTTGCCCGCCTGGATGACCTTCTCCAGCAGCGGCAGCAGGTCCTTGACGGTCGAGATCTTCGAGCCGACCAGCAGGATGTACGGGTCCTCGAGGACCGCTTCCTGACGCTCCGGGTCGGTCACGAAGTAACCCGAGATGTAGCCCTTGTCGAAGCGCATGCCCTCGGTGAGCTCCAGCTGGAGCCCGAAGGTGTTGCTCTCCTCGACGGTGATGACGCCTTCCTTGCCGACCTTGTCCATGGCCTCGGCGATCAGCTCACCGATGGACGCGTCGCCGGCCGAGATACCGGCGGTGGCGGCGATCTGCTCCTTGGTCTCGACCTCCTTGGCGGTGTCGAGCAGCTTGGCGGTGACGGCCTCGACGGCCTTCTCGATGCCGCGCTTCAGGCCCAGCGGGTTCGCACCGGCCGCGACGTTGCGCAGGCCCTCGCGCACCAGCGCCTGGGCGAGCACGGTCGCGGTGGTGGTGCCGTCGCCCGCGACGTCGTCGGTCTTCTTGGCGACTTCCTTGACCAGCTCGGCGCCGATCTTCTCGTACGGGTCCTCCAGCTCGATCTCCTTGGCGATGGACACACCATCGTTGGTGATCGTGGGAGCGCCCCACTTCTTCTCCAGGACAACGTTGCGACCCTTGGGGCCCAGCGTCACCTTGACCGCGTCGGCGAGGCTGTTCAGACCCCGCTCGAGGCCGCGGCGGGCCTCTTCGTCATACGCAATTGTCTTGGCCATGGCGTTGTTGAGATCCTCCATGTGGATGGCTGACACACAGGACGACCGCCGGTTGGGTCGTCCCAGTTACGCTGGCCAGGTTCGGTGCCCGCGACGGACGACCGAGGGTGTCTACGGAACCCGGTCTCACCGTCCCGACCTGGCACTCACAGGTCGAGAGTGCCAAATGCATTTTTAGCACTCAGGGGTGGCGAGTGCAAGGTCCGCACCGGGTCAGGGCCGGTCGTCGACGCGAAGCACCAGCGCGACGAACGCGTCGGTGCGGCGTTCCTCCGGCGTGCGCGGCTCGCCGTCCTCCACGGTGACGAGTTCGGCGTCGTGCAGCAGCAGCTCCGCCTCCACCCGCATGATGGCGCGAATGAACGGCGGGGCGACGTCCGGCGGCAGGTCGCCGTTCACCACATAGCTGCCGTCCGGTTGGGACTCGGTGGACACATACGAAAGCGCGCGCAGCAGATCTGCGCGCCGTTCCCCCGCTATTAGGTCGGAATCCATTTCATCCGCCATTGCTATAGCTTAGCCGCCAGCGGTTCACATCTCCGGCCAGACGATCCGCGCCACCCGCTTCGAACAGCAAAAGCAGAGGTCACGACGCCGCCGCAGCACCTACCCGTACCTCGCCGCCGCGCCCGCCCGCCCGCGGCGGCGTAGATTCCGAGTGACCATGATCAACCTCCTCCCGGAAGGGGACGCGGGTGGCCGACCTGCCGTTCGATTCGCTCTACCGGCACGGCTTCGCGCGGGTGGCGGTCGCGGTTCCCCGGGTACGGGTGGCCGACCCCGCCTACAACGTCGAGCAGACCGTGGAACTGGCCGCGCAGGCCGCGGCCGCGGGCGCCGTGCTGACGGTGTTCCCGGAGCTGGGACTGTCCGCTTACACCGCCGACGACCTGTTCCACCAGGACGCGTTGGACGCCGCGGTCGAGGCGGCGCTGGCCCGGCTCGTCGCGGCGAGCACGGACATCGACACCGTGCTCGTGGTGGGCGCCCCGGTACGAGCCCAGCACCGGTTGTTCAACTGCGCGATCGCGATCTGCCGTGGCCTCGTGCTCGGCGTTGCGCCGAAGAGTTATCTGCCGAACTACCGGGAGTTCTACGAGAAGCGCCAGTTCGCGGCAGCGCGGGAGGCGCTGGAGGACCACGTCACCATCGCCGGGCACCGGGCGCCGTTCGGATCCGACCTGCTGTTCCGCGCGAGCAACCTGGACGACTTCGTCTTCCACCTGGAGATCTGCGAGGACGGGTGGGTGCCGCTGCCGCCCAGCGGTTTCGCCGCGCTGGCGGGGGCGACCGTGCTGGTCAACCTGTCGGCCAGCAACATCGTGATCGGTAAGGCGGACTACCGGCGGTCGCTGTGCACGTCGCATTCGGCGCGCTATCTCGCGGCCTACCTGTACTCCGCCGCGGGAACCGGCGAGTCGACCACCGACCTCGCCTGGGACGGCCAGGCGCTGATCTGCGAGAACGGCGACCTGCTCGCGGAGGGCGAGCGGTTCCGCGACGATCCGCAGCTGATCACCGCCGACCTGGACCTGCGCCGCCTCGTCGCCGACCGGTTGCGCACCACCAGCTTCGCCGACAACGTGCACGATCACCGGGACCGGCTGACCGCGATGCGGCACATCGACGTGCGATTGCCGGTTCCGGAGGAGCCGGTCGCGCTGGAGCGCGAGATCGAGCGTTTCCCCTACGTCCCGGCCGACCCGGCCGTGCGCAACGAGCGCTGCGCCGAGGTGCACCACATCCAGGTCGAGGGCCTGAGCACGCGCCTGCGCGCCACCGGCACGCAACACGTGGTGATCGGGGTGTCCGGCGGCTTGGACTCCACTCAGGCGCTGATCGTGGCCGCCAAGACGATGGACCGGCTCGGCCTGCCGCGCTCGAATGTGCTGGCTTACACCATGCCCGGCTTCGCGACCAGCACCAGGACCAGGACCGACGCGCATCGCCTGATGGCCGCCCTCGGCGTCACCGCCCGCGAGATCGACATCAGCGCCTCGGCGACGCAGATGCTGCGCGACCTCGGCCACCCGGCCGCCGACGGCGCGCCGGTCTACGACATCACCTACGAGAACGTCCAGGCGGGTGAGCGCACCTCGCATCTGTTCCGGCTGGCCAACATGCATCACGCACTCGTGGTCGGCACCGGCGATCTCAGCGAACTCGCGCTGGGCTGGTGCACCTTCGGCGTCGGCGACCACATGGCGCACTACAGCGTCAACGCGTCGGTGCCCAAGACGCTGATCAAGTACCTGATCGCCTGGGCGGTGGACACCGAGCAGTTCGGCCCCGAGGCGAACGAGGCGCTGTCATCGATACTGCGCACCGAGATCTCACCCGAACTGATCCCGCACGAGGATTCCTCCGCGCCCGCGCAGAGTTCGGAGGCCACGGTCGGCCCCTACGAATTGCAGGACTTCCACCTCTATTACCTGTTGCGCTTCGGCTATCGGCCCAGCCGCGTCGCCTATCTGGCTCGGCATGCCTGGTCGGATGCCGCGACCGGCCGCTGGCCCGACCTCGTCCCCGCCGACCAGCGCAACGCCTACGACCTCGCCACGATCAAGCATTGGCTGGGCGAGTTCCTGCTCCGCTTCGTGCAGACCAGCCAGTTCAAGCGCTCGACGCTGCCCAACGCGCCCAAGGTCGGCTCCGGCGGTTCGCTCTCCCCGCGCGGTGACTGGCGCGCGCCCAGCGACGCGTCCGCGACAGCCTGGCTGGAGGAGCTCGCCGCCAACGTGCCGGATGCCTGACCGCCGAAGCGTCCGACGCCCGTGAAACGGCCGGACGCGCGCTGCTTATGGTGGCTGCGTGAGTGAGAAACCCGGCTGGGATGCGATCGACGAGGCGTTGCGGCCGCTGTACGGCGATATCGAACCCTTCCATTGGGCGTCCGACCACCCGTGGTCGCTGGGCGGTTCCGACCCGCTCGACGGAATCAGCGCCTACTCCCGCACCGAGCCGGTGCCGCACTGGCATTACGTCAGCTACGGGATGACCGAGCTGTACGAGAAGGAGTGGGACAACCCGGCCGAGTCCGGCTGGGGCTTCGAATTCACCTTCCGGCTGGCGCGCGGGCTCGCGGACACCGAACCACCCGCTTGGCCTGCGAATTTCATGCAGAACCTCGGCCGCTACGTCTTCCAGTCCGGCAAGTGGTTCGAACCGGGACACACCATCAAGACGAACGGACCGATCGCGGCCGACCACGCGGACTGCACCAGTCACGCCGTCTGCTTCACGACCGACCCGGAACTGGGCGCCATCGACAGCAGGCACGGCCGCGTGCTGTTCCTGCAGATCGTCGGATTGACCATGCCGGAATATCGCGCGGCGCAGGGCGGACGGGCGCTCGCGCTGCTCGCCGAGCTGGCACCGCGACTACCCTTGTACATCACCGACATTCGGCGCAAACCGCTGGTCTCCGAGCCGAAACCACAGGCCCGCTGGCCCCGGTGGGGCGGCGGCCTGGCCGGGCGAGGGTGATCAGGCCGCTCGATCGAGCGGCGCGATCCGGCGCGGCCCGCGGACACCGGCTCCCCGGGTGCGCGGCGCCCGGCGGTGACGCGCTCGCGCGGCGTGCGCCCCACGAATCCCGTTGACGACGTTGCGGAGCCGGTGACCGGCGCTCGTTCGCCGGACCGCACCGATCAGGAGCAAGGGCACCGCGAGTGCGATCCGCGCACGAAACTTCCCGCTGCCCATGTCGAATCAGGATTTCTCGGCCGTGATGGACGCGAGCAGCTCGCCCAGGTGCGTTTCGACGCCGGCCTTGTCGACGCCGAGATCGCTGAGCAGACCCGCGCCGTTCTCCTGCTCCAGCAGGGCGAGCAGGATGTGCTCGGTGCCGATGTAGTTGTGTCCCAGCCGAAGCGCCTCACGGAAGGTGAGTTCCAAGACCTTCTTGGCCTCGGCGCCGAAGGGAACGAGCGCCGGGACTTCCCCCTCGCTCGGGGGCAGGGACGCGGCGGCCGCGGCGGAGATGACGTCGACGGCCACACCCTGGTGGACGAGTTCGTGCACGGCGAGCCCCTCCGGTTCGGTGAGCAGGCCCAGCACCACGTGCCCGATCGAGATTTCGCGGTTGCCCGCGGTGCGGGCCGCCTCCTGCGCCGCCATCACCACCGCGCGCGCCCGCGGGGTGAAACGGGCGAAGCCCGTGTTCGGGTCCATGGCCGCCGCGGCGCCGGGTTCGGGCACTTTGGGCACGAACCGCTTCTGCGCGGCCTGCTTGGTGACGCCCATGCTGGCGCCGATGTCGGTCCAGGAGGCGCCGGAGCGGCGGGCCTGGTCCACGAAGTGGCCGATCAGGTGATCGGCCACTTCACCGAGGTGATTGGCGACGACGACGGCGTCGGACAGCTGGTCGAGCACGTTGTCGGGACGGGCTTTCTTGATGCCGTCGATCAGATCGTCGAGGCGGAATTGTGAAGTCATGCGTCAACCATAGGTTGACGATAACGCATCGTCAACCATTGGTTGACGTTTCCTTCACGGGCGCGCCGACCAGGCCGCCGCGCGCACGATGCGCTCCTTGACCCACGCCGCCGTCCGCCCGGTCAGCACCGTGCGGGCCGGTGCGTCGTCGGCGTGTACGACCTGCACGACGCCATCCCGGCGGCCCAGGCTCAGGCACTGGAGGACATACCGGAAGCGGAGATCCCCCGGCGCGCGACCGCGTATCCGGGCGACAGCGGCATCGGCCGCGTGCTTGCCGGTGGGCAGCGCCGTGGCACACGCCATGCGCAGATCGCGTCCGCCCGGTCCGGCTACGACGGCGGCATCACCCGCGGCGAAGATGTCCGGATGCGAGGCCGATTGCAGCGTGGCGCCGGTCAGCACCCGCCCGTCGGAATCCACCGCCAGACCGGATCGCGCGGCTAGGTCCGGCACCCGGAAACCGGTTGTCCACACCGTCGCCGCGGCCTCGACCAGGGAACCGTCGGCCAAGCGCGGACCTTCTGGCGTCACCTCGATCACCTTCGCCCCGGACCGGATCTCGACCCCGAGACGCTCCAGCGTCCGCTCGATGTGCGCCTGCGCCCGCGACGACAGCCAGGCGCCGGGCTCCTCCGACCCGAGCAGCAGCACCCGGGTCCCCGGCTGCGATTCGGCGAGTTCCGCCGCGAGTTCGATGCCGGTCGCCCCCGCGCCGACTATCGCCACCGGCCCGGCAGGCGCGGACAGGTCGGCCAGATCTTCCTGCGTCGCAACGCGGTAGGCGTGTTCGGCGACGCCGGGCACGCTCTCGACGTCGGCGACGCTGCCGAGGGCATAGATCAGCGTGTCGTAGTCGAGGGCGGGCGCCGCGTCGAGCTCCACACGCTTCGCGACCGTGTCGATCTCCGTCGCCAGGGCGCGGACGAAGCGAATCCCTTTGCTTCCCAGCATGTCCCGTAGATCCCAGCGGGGAGTTACCTGCCCGGCCGCCCGTTGGTGCAGTCGCACGCGTTCGACGAACGTCGCGTGGGCGTCCACCACGGTGACCTGCGCGTCCCGCGCCGTGCGAGCAAGTCGGCGGGCCGCCGCCAGCCCGGCGTATCCGGCGCCGAGAACGACGATCCGATGCTGTCCGGTCATGATGTGGCTCCTTTCGATCGGCCATCACCCTTCAGACCGGACAGGCCCCCGATTCCTGACAGACCGGGGCCGTGAAGCGAGTCACAGGGGACGGCGACGGTCCGCCGCTGCGCCCACCACGCCATCCGACCCGCCCGTAGCTGCGAGGTAGGTCAACTTGTCCGGGTTGACGATCAACCGCAGCGCGGTGACCACGCCGTCGGCCACATCGATCCCCACCACGAGCAGCGGCGCGCCGTCCACCCGCGCGACCGCGGCGGGCGCACCGTTGACCTCTTCCACGAGCAGCCGCATCCCCGGCACCTCCCAGCGCATCAGGCCCGCCAGGTACCGCGCCACCTGGTGCGCGCCGTGTACCGGCCGCCGCGCGGCGTTGATCTTGCCGCCGCCGTCGGCCGTCGCGGTCACGTCGGCGGCGAGCATCCGTTCCAGCGCCGCGATGTCACCGTCGCGCGCCGCCTTCAGGAATCGTTCGATCAGTTCGCGGGCATGGTCGGGCGGAATGCCGAAGCGGGGACGGCCTTCTCGCACGTGCCTGCTCGCCCGGCGGAAGATCTGCTGGGAGTTCGATTCGGTGACCTCGAGCATGTCGGCGATCTCGCGGTGGGCGTAGCCGAATGCCTCGCGCAGCACGAAGACCGCGCGCTCGACCGGGGTCAGCCGTTCCAGCGCGGTCAGCAGCGCGAGGGAGACCTGTTCGCGCTCTTCGACGGTCTCCAGCGGGCCGAGCTCGCCGCGCGCGGTCGGCACCGGCTCGGGCAGCCACGGCCCGACGTAGCTCTCCCGCCTGGCCCGCGCCGAAACCAGCCAGGTGCGGCAGATATTCACCAGCGCCGTGGTCAACCATGCCTCGGCGGAACGGATACTGCCGCGGTCGGCCCCGTCCCACCGCAAATACGTCTCCTGCACCGCGTCCTCGGCCTCACCAGCCGAGCCGAGCATTCGATAGGCGAGCGCGAACAACCGCGGTCGATGCCCCTCGAATTCCCGCAATGCGTCCGGCTCCATACGCACCTTCCTCCACCCGCCCGACGGATATGACCGTACCGCTCACAGCGGAGGGCGCGGGGGCACCGGTGCGCCGATCCGACGACCCGATCCGACGACAGGGCACGGCACCCGCCGGTCCGGAAGCCGCCGCCAAAGCTAGGCGCTAGAGCTCCGCACTCGGCGGCCGACCACCGTTCTGGCGTTGCTTCGCCCCAGGTCGGCGCAGCCGCAGACGTGCGGAGCCACGAATCGCCGGACGCGGGATGGCCGGACGGCGGATGGCCGGGCGCCGGATCGCGGGCAGCCGCCGGTCCGCACGTCGCTGCGCACGCCGCTCGGCCGGTTTGTGTGTCCAAGTCTCCGGACGCGCGGCCACCCAGCGCTGGGAATGCCAGGCGAACGGGATGTGGCCCAGGTACAGCGCGACCAGCACCAGCAGCAGCACGATCGGATAGGTGACCAGGGCGGCCGCGGCGAGCGCGACCAGCACCAGCAGCCCGGCCGCGGCCTGCGGCGCCACCGATACCGATTTCATGGCCAGCGTCGGAATGGTGCTGACGGCCAGCGCGGCCGACAACACCGTCCACGCCGCGACCTCGTAGAAGCCGACCCACCAGCCGTCGCCGAACTGCACGAACAGCGCGACCGGCACCATCGCGATGAGCGCGCCGGCCGGGGCGGGCACACCCACGAAGTACTCCCGCGCCCAGTCCGGCCGGGTGTCGTCGTCCATCAGGGTGTTGAACCGGGCCAGCCGCAGCACGATGCTGACCGCGAACAGCAGCGCGACGATCCAGCCCACGCTGTTGCTGCTGAGCAGGGTCACATACAGGACCAGCGCGGGGGCGACGCCGAAGGAGATGGCGTCCGACAGCGAGTCCAGCTCGGCGCCCATCTTCGTGGTGGCGTCGAGCATCCTGGCCAGTCTGCCGTCCAGGGTGTCCAGCACGGCCGCCGCGCCGATCATGGCCAGCGCGATACCGAGTTTGCCGTCGAGGCCGAACTTGACCGCCGACAGTCCGGAGCACAGCGCCAGGATGGTGACGATGCTGGGCAGCAGCCGGACACTCCGCCGCCTGCGCCGCTGGGTGGGTACCGCCGCTTCCATCAGGCGTCAGCGGGTGAGCCGAGCACGGCGAGCACGGTCTCGCCGCCGATGGTGCGCTGACCGGGCTGCACGAGCAGTTCGGTGCCCGCCGGGAAATAGGTGTCGACCCGCGAGCCGAAGCGGATCAGGCCGTAGGTGTCTGCGATGGTCAGTACGTCGCCGACCTGGGCGTCGCAGACGATCCGGCGCGCGAGCAGCCCGGCGATCTGCACCACCACGACCTGACTGCCGTCCGGGGTCTCCAGCAGCATGCTGTTGCGCTCGTTGACCGAACTCGCCTCCGGCAGATCCGCGGAACGGAATTGGCCGGGCTGGTGCTGCACCGCGCGCACGATGCCGGAGACCGGCGTGCGCTGCACGTGGACGTCCAGGACGGACAGGAAGATGCTGACCCGCGGCAACGGCGCGTCACCGAGACCCAGTTCGGCGGGGGGAGCGGCGGTATCGACCAAGGCGATCTCGCCGTCGGCGGGGGCGACGACGACGCCTGGCCGGTTGGGCGGAACGCGATGCGGGTGGCGGAAGAAGGTGGCGCAGGCTGCCGCGGCGAACAATCCCGTGCGCCGCACCCATTTGCGCTTGCCGCCTACGACGGCGACCGCCAAGGGTGCGGCGACGAACGGGAGCCCGGCGGGATGCAACGGAGGGATCGCGTTGCGGACCAGGTCGACGACGTGGCCGACTCCGGTGCGTTCAGGCGTGCCGGGCGGGGTGGGACGGCGGGCCACAGGCTCCTCTTTCGTGCTCGATGCAAAACGGTTCGCGCCTCTTCAACGATAGGACCGGCGCAAGCGTTCACACCTTACGGGAAAGGAGCCCGTGGCACGCGAGGTCACGACCTGACTCGGGCCCCCGTGACCAGTCGAACCAGGAACAGCAGGATCACCGCCCCGCCGAGGCAGGTGAAGAAGCTGAACCAGAGGCCGCCGCCCTCGACGTCGACGCCGAGCAGCTTCAGCAGGAACCCACCGAGCAGACCGCCGACGATGCCGACGACGATATTGAGCAGGATGCCCTGTTGGGCGTCCGTCTTCATGACCTTGCTGGCGATCCATCCGGCAAGACCGCCGATGATGATCCATCCGATAATCCCGAGACCGAGCATTGTGTCCTCGCATCCTAGTTGGGCCACGCCTCGTACAGCAGTGGCGTGCGAGGACGTGATACCCACCGATTGTCGGAATACGCGCGGCAGATGAGCGACTTTCAAGCTAATATGAGGAAGCCTCATGTCTATCCGTTGATGGGCAGAGGCTGATGAGGGACCGATTTCGATGCTTCGGGGAAACCCGGCGGCGCCGCCGCAGGTACATAGGAGACGCAGATGGCTGCTCGAATCGCCCAGACCACCGGAGCTGAGCACACGGCGATCCTCGGGCTCGGCGTTTACCGCCCTGCTCGCGTGGTCACCAACGACGAGGTGGCGGGTCCGATCAACTCGAGCGACGAGTGGATCAGGACCAGGTCGGGCATCAAGACCCGGCGGTTCGCCGACGATTCGGAAACGATTCAGAGCATGAGCGTCGCCGCCGCGCGCGGCGCGCTGGAATCGTCCGGCATCGCGGTCGACCAAGTCGATTGCGTGATCGTTGCTACGTCCACCCATCTGTTGCTGACGCCCGCCGCCGCGCCGCGCATCGCCACCGAACTGGGCATGAACGGCTCCGCTGCCTTCGACGTCTCGGCCGGCTGCGCCGGCTTCTGCCACTCGATCGCGCTGGCGTCGGACCTGATCCGGGCCGGTACCGCCCACCATGTCCTCGTGATCGGCGTGGAGAAACTGACCAACACGGTCAACCCCACCGACCGCTCCACCGCCTTCCTCTTCGCCGACGGCGCGGGCGCGGTGATCGTCGGCCCCTCCGACGAGCCGGGCATCGGCCCCACCGTCTGGGGCTCCGACGGCACCCAGCACCACGCCATCCGCCAGGACAAGGACTGGATGGAGTACTTCCACGAGATCGACGAGAAGGGCCTGGACGCGGTGCGGCCCTACCTGGCCATGGAGGGCACCGCCGTGTTCCGGTGGGCCGCGCACTCGCTGGAGAAGGTGTGCCGCGACGCCATCGACCGCGCCGGTTTGTCCCCCGAGGACCTGGACGCGATGATCCCGCACCAGGCCAACGGCCGGATCATCGAGATCATGGCCCGGGTGCTGAAGCTGCCCGAGCACTGCGCGCTCGCCAACGACATCGAGGAGGCGGGCAACACCTCGGCCGCCTCGATCCCGCTGGCCATGGAGGCGCTGCTGCGCAAGGGCGAGTCGAAGCCGGGCGACACGGCATTGCTCATCGCGTTCGGCGCGGGCCTGTCCTACGCGGCTCAGGTCGTGACTCTGCCGAACTGGAAGTAACCCGACCGGCGAACGCCGTCGCTCGCCGCGGTGCTGAGCACGACTTCCCGTGCCACCACCGCGGCGAGCGCGCGTGACGCGCAGCGGGCTCAGGCGCCGGCTTCGACCGCCGTCTTGATGTTGCCGAGCGTCTCGTTCATGCCCCGCACCAGCGCTTCTTCGAACGGCTGCTCGCCACCGAGCGCGGCATCGATCGCCCTGCGGGAGAACCAGGTGGTGCCGTTGGGCACGTCCCGCCGCTCGATCAGCCGGGTGCCGGACTCGGTGGGCTCCAAGGTGTAGCTCCATACCGTCCGGTTCTCGTTGACCCGGAAGGCGAAGGCCTGGTTCGGCTCGAACCGCACGATACGAGCGGTGGTCGGCCAGAACTTCTTGCCGTCACGATTGAGATTGATCGTCCAGGTACCCGCCTTCAGCGAGCCGAGCGCCACCATGCGCACGCACTGCGGGCTGAACTCCGGCATCCGCCGCAGATCGGAGACCACCGCCCAAACCCGCTCCGGAGGTGCGGAGATGTCGATCCTGGCTTCGAGATTTTTCGGCAACGCTGCCTCCGGAGATCGAGCGACGGACCGACGGTCATCCGTCCGACCGCGCGGTGGAACGAGTCGCGCACATCTTAGACGGGAAGACAGTTGCGTCACATTTCCGCTACTCGTACACCGGCCGCTGTAATGATCGGCGCACAATAACGGATAGATCAAGCACAGACACTGCCTCCAACATTTCGGCGTACAACGTGAGGTGATCGGCCGTGAAACTGCGCTCCCTGCTACATCGGCGACCGGCGGACGGGGTTCCGCTACTGCCTGCCATCGAGCCCGCGGACGGGCGAATAGCGCGCGGCGCATCGGTATTCCCGCGGTACGCCCGTTCGGCCGCGCAAGAAGAACGCCTGGAGCGTCTGCTCACGCCGAGTGAGCTGGATCTCGTCCTGCATCATCGGTTCTGAGCCCTGCGCGAACGCCCACGACAGACGGCCCCGCGAGGCTCCATACTCGTCAGGTGACTTCACCCGCTGCTGCGAAACCGGCCATCCTGAGCGTCGACGACGACCCGGGGGTCTCTCGGGCGGTCGTGCGCGACCTGCGGCGCCGTTACGGCGCCGACTACCGGATTCTGCGCGCGGAATCGGGAGCCCAAGCGCTCGACGCGCTGCGCGAGATGAAGCTGCGCGGGCAGCCCGTCGCGGTCTTGATCGCCGACTACCGGATGCCGGGCATGGACGGCATCGAATTCCTGGAGCAGGCGATGGACCTGCATCCCTACGCGCGCCGTGTGCTGCTGACCGCCTACGCCGACACCAACGCCGCGATCGACGCGATCAACGTCGTCGACCTGGACCATTACCTGCTCAAGCCGTGGGACCCGCCGGAGGAGAAGCTCTACCCGGTGCTGGACGGGTTGCTGGACGCCTGGCGCAGCAGCGAACATCGGCCCGTGACCGAAACCAAGGTGATCGGCAACCGCTGGTCGCCGCGGTCCTCGCAGGTGCGCGAATTCCTCGCGCGCAACCAGCTGCCCTACCGGTGGTACCTGGCCGACGAGCCCGAGGGCGCGCGGTTGCTGGAGGCGGCGGGGACCGACCCCGACCGCTGTCCGGTGGTGATCACCTCCGCGGGCGAGGCGCTCGTGCAGCCCTCCGACAGCGAACTGGCGCACAACGTGGGCCTGACCGTCGATCCGGCGGGCGAGTTCTACGACCTGATCGTGGTCGGCGGCGGTCCCGCCGGACTCGGCGCGGCGGTCTACGGCGCGTCCGAGGGGCTGCGCACCGTGCTGGTCGAGCGGACGGCCACCGGCGGACAGGCGGGGCAGAGCTCGCGCATCGAGAACTATCTCGGCTTCCCCGACGGCCTGTCGGGCGCGCAACTGGCCGACCGGGCCCGGCGGCAGGCGGCGAAGTTCGGCGCCGAGGTGATCACCACGCGCGAGGTGGTCGGGCTGGAGGTCAACGGGTCCGCGCGCACCGTGCGGTTCGCCGACGGCGGCCGCCTGTGCGCGCACACCGTGATCATCGCGACCGGCGTCGACTATCGCCGCCATCCGGCGCCGGGCGTCGACGACTTCACCGGGCGCGGCGTCTACTACGGTTCGGCCATGACCGAGGCGTCGGAGTGCGCCGATCACGAGGTCTACATCGTGGGCGGCGCGAACTCCGCGGGCCAGGCCGCGGTGTTCCTGTCCCGCAACGCGCGCACCGTCCACTTGGTGGTCCGGGCGGATTCGTTGGAACAATCGATGTCGCACTACCTCATCCAGCAGATCGCGCAGATCCCGAACATCGAGGTGCACACCAACACCGAGGTGGTCGCCGCCGACGGTGGCGACCACCTGCAGCGGATCGTGCTGCGCGACAACCGGACCGGCGCCGAGGAGAAGGCCGACGCGGAGCGGCTGTTCCTGTTCATCGGCGCCGCGCCGCAGACCGATTGGCTCGACGGCGTGGTCACCCGGGACAGCGCCGGATACGTGCTCGCCGGGCCGGACCTGATGGTCGACGGGGCGCGCCCCACCGGCTGGGAACTGTCCCGGCCACCGCATCATCTCGAGACGAGCGTGCCCGGCGTGTTCGTGGCGGGCGACGTGCACGCCGAATCGGCCAAGCGCGTCGCCTCCGCCGTGGGTGAGGGCGCCATGGCCGTCATGCTCGTGCACCGCTACCTCGCGTGACCAGGAGACCGCAGATGACTTCCGACCAGACCGCGGACCGCAGCAGCCGGTCGGTGTGCGATCCCGCCGAACTGCGCAGCCTGTTCCTGTTCGAGAAGCTGAACGACGAGCAGCTGGACTGGCTGTGCGCCGACGGGCGGATCGAGACCATCGAACCGGGCGTGGTCTTCCGCGAGGGCGATCCGGCCACCTGCTTCTACGTGCTGATGGACGGTGAGGTGGTGCTCACCAAGCAGTCCGGCGGCACGGAGATCGAGCTGGTGCGCACCGAGCATCGCGGCGCCTACGCCGGCGCCTGGATGTCCTACATCGGCGACAAGGTCGAGCAGACCTACAGCGGGACGATGCAGGTGACGCGCCCGTCGCGGTTCTACGTGCTGGACGCCGACGTCTTCGCCCGGATGATGCGCGAGTGGTTCCCGATGGCCGTGCACCTGCTGGAGGGCGTGTTCTTCGGCAATCGCAACACCAACGCGCGCATCGGCGAACGGGAACGGCTGCTGGCGCTCGGTTCGCTGTCGGCGGGCCTGACCCATGAGCTGAACAACCCGGCCGCCGCCGCGGTGCGCGCCACCTCGGGCCTGCGCGAGCGGGTCGCCGGCATGCGGCACAAGCTCGCCATGATGGCGGAAGGCAAGTTCGATCCGTCGTCGTTGGGCGCGCTGGTGCGCTTGCAGGAGGAGGCGGCAGCCCAGGTCGCGAAGGCGCCGGAACTCACGCCCTTGGAAGCCGCCGACCGCGAGGATCTGCTCGGGGAATGGCTCGAGGAGCACGGGATCGGCGACGGCTGGAACCTCGCGCCGAACTTCGTGCAGGCCGGATTCGACACCGACTGGCTGGAACGGGTGGCCGCCACCCTGGAGGGCTCGCCGGAGCAGGTGTTCCAAGGGGCGATCCGCTGGCTGAACTACACCATCGAGACCGAGCTGCTGATGAACGAGATCGCCGACTCGACGACCCGGATCTCGTCGCTGGTCGGGGCGGCGAAGCAGTACTCGCAGATGGACCGTGCGCCGTTCCAGGTGGTCGACATCCACGAACTGCTGGACAGCACGCTGGTGATGCTCAGCCGCAAGATCGGCGACGGCGTGCACGTGGTCAAGGAGTACGACCGGACGCTGCCGCAGGTGCCGTGTTTCGCGGCCGAACTCAACCAGGTGTGGACCAACCTGATCGACAACGCGGTGTACGCGATGAACGGCGAGGGTACGCTGACCATCCGCACCAGGCACGAGAACGATTGCGCGGTAGTGGAGATCGGCGACACCGGGCCGGGCATCGCGCCGGAGGCCCGTAACCGGATCTTCGAACCGTTCTTCACCACCAAGCCGATGGGCGAGGGCACCGGCCTCGGGCTGGATATCTCGTTCCGCATCGTGGTCAACAAGCACAACGGCGACATCCGGGTGGACTCCGAGCCGGGCGACACCAAGTTCACCGTCTGGCTGCCGCTGCACCGCCCCGACCAGGATTCTGTCGCCGCCACCGATACGGAAGGGCTGTCATGACCGAGCAAGTCGCGGGCATCGACCCCGCGGTACCACCCAGCGGCCCGGGCTGCCTGGAGTGCGAGCAGAACTCCGGCTGGTGGGTGCATCTGCGCCGCTGCGCCCAGTGCGGGCACGTCGGCTGCTGCGACACCTCGCCATCGCAGCACGCCACCGCGCACGCCGAGAGCACCGGTCATCCGTTCATCCAGAGTTTCGAACCGGGCGAGGACTGGTTCTACAACTTCGAGACCGGGGAGATGTACAGCGGCGGACCGGAATTGGCGCCACCGCGCAGCCACCCCGTGGACCAGGGCGTGCCCGGCCCGCGTGAACGGGTGCCCGCGGATTGGCAGGCACACATCCACTGAACCGGGAGAACCGGTACGCTGCTGCGGACGCCGGGCCTCCGGCACCACGATCCACCCGGGGAAAGCACGGTATGAAACGAACATCCGCCATCGTCCTGATCGCCGGGACGGTGGGTTTCCTGCTGGCAGGCTGCGGCGGAGGGGACGAGTCCACCGACGCGAACGGATTGCGCAAGGGCTCGACCGGCGTGACCACGTCCGCCTCGGCCCCGCGCACCACGACCGATCCCGGCACCGCGGCGCCGAGCACCCCGTCGGACCCCGACGCCCCGGCCACGACGAAACAGCGCGACTCCGCACTCGGTCCAGCGTCCAGCACCACCTGCGGTGAGTTTCGGAAGCTCGACAGCGACCAGGAGAAGGCGCTGATCGAGCAGATCCTGGCGGAGAACCCGGGCGGCCGGTTCGACGGCAGTCCGAACGTCGCGCTGGGCACGGCCAAGCTGGTGTGCCTGTCGCCGAGCGTCGCCGACACCTCGGTCGCGGTCGCGACCGGGATCGCGAAGAAATAACGAGGGATTCGTCGTCCGCGGCTTCTTCCGGGACGACGAACCGTGACCGAGGGCGGCCCCGCGCGGCAGAATGGCACAGTGGCAGAACTGGCACTCACCGCCCGCCTGAATCCTTCGGCCGCCGACGCCCGGCGCGGAGTGGTCCGGTTGCATCCGGAAGCGCTGACCGCCCTAGGGTTGCGCGAATGGGACGGGATCATGCTGGTCGGCTCCCGGCGCACGGCCGCGGTCGTCGGCGTCGCCCGTCCGGACACGCCCGCCGGAGTCGCCCTGCTCGACGACGTCACGCTGTCCAACGCCGGACTGCGCGAGGATGCGACGGTGGTGATCTCCCCCGCCGTCGTCTACGGCGCGAAGCAGATCACGGTGAGCGGCTCGGTGCAGGCCACCCGCACGATTCCGGCCGCGACGCTGCGGCAGGCGCTGCTCGGGAAGGTCGTCACCGTCGGCGACGCGGTCTCCCTGCTGCCGCGCGACCTCGGGCCCGACATCAGCTCGACGGCCGCAACCCAGGCGCTGTCGCGCACCTTCGGCATCGCCTGGACCACGGAGTTGCTCACCGTCACCGCCACCGATCCGCGCGGCCCGGTGAGCGTGCAGCCGAACACCGCCGTGGCGTGGGGCGCGGGCGCGGTGGCCGCGGAAGACGCACCGGCGGCCGTGGCGTCGCTCGCGGGGGGCGAGGCGCCCGTGGGCTCGAACGAGGGCGTCGCGGCGACCCGCACCACGCCGCCCGGCGAGTCACCGAGCATCTCGGTCGAAGATCTGGCGGGCGCGCGCAGCCAGGCCGCGAAGCTCACCGAATGGCTCAGCCTCGCGCTCGATGAGCCCGAATTGCTGCGCACGCTGGGTGCACGGCCCCACCTCGGTGTGCTGATCACCGGCCCGGCCGGTGTCGGCAAGGCCGCGCTGGCCCGCGCGGTCGCGGCGCCGCGGCGCGTGGTGGAACTGGACGGCCCCACCATCGGGGCGGCCGAGAGCGGTGCGCGGCTACGCGAGGTCGCCGAGGCGGTGGCCGACATCGGCTGCGGCAAGGGCGGCGTCCTGCTGATCACCGACATCGACGCGCTGCTGCCCGCCGACGCCGAGCCGGTCGCCACGCTCATCCTGGACCAGTTGCGTGCCGCGATCGCCGAACCCTGCGTCGCGTTCCTGGCGACCACGGCGCACCCCGCCGGGATCGACCAGCGCCTGCGGGCGCCGGACCTGTGCGACCGCGAGCTCGCGTTGCCGCTGCCCACCGCCGCCGTCCGCAAGGCCCTGCTGGAACAGTTACTGCGCCGGGTGCCGACCGCGGAGTTGAAACTCGACGAGATCGCGGCGCGCACCCCCGGATTCGTGGTCTCCGACCTGGCGGCGCTGTGCCGGGAAGCTGCGCTGCGCGCGGCGTCGCGGGCCAGGGAGAACGGTGAGCCACAGCTCACCCAGCCCGACCTGCTCGGCGCGCTCGAGGTGATCCGGCCGCTGTCGCGCTCGGGTATGGAGGAACTCGCCATCGGCAGCCTGGGTCTCGACGACGTCGGCGATATGGCCGAAACCAAACAGGCGCTGACCGAGGCGGTGCTGTGGCCGTTGCGTCACCCCGACTCCTTCGCCCGCCTCGGTATCGAGCCACCGCGCGGGGTGCTGCTCTACGGCCCGCCCGGCTGCGGCAAGACCTTCCTGGTGCGGGCGCTGGCAGGCAGCGGTCAGCTCAGCGTGCACGCGGTCAAGGGCGCGGAATTGCTGGACCGATGGGTCGGCTCGTCGGAGCGCGCGGTGCGCGAATTGTTCCAGCGCGCCCGTGATTCGGCGCCGTCGCTGATCTTCCTGGACGAGGTGGACGCCTTGGCGCCGCGCCGCGGGCAGAGCGCCGACGCGGGTGTCGGCGACCGGGTGGTCGCGGCGCTGCTCACCGAACTCGACGGCGTGGAGCCGCTGCGCGACGTGGTGGTGCTGGCCGCGACCAACCGGCCCGAGCTGATCGATCCGGCGCTGCTGCGCCCGGGCAGGCTCGAACGGCTCGTCTTCGTGCCGCCGCCGGACGCCGCCGCCCGGCGGGAGATCCTGCGCACCGCGGGCCGCGCGGTGCCGCTGGCCGACGACGTCGACCTCGACGCGCTCGCGGAGGAACTGGAGGGCTATTCCGCCGCCGACTGCGCGGCGCTGCTACGCGAGTCCGCCCTCGCGGCGATGCGCCGGGACGTGCACGCCGCCGATGTCACCGGGGCCGACGTGCTGGCCGCCCAAACGGTGGTACGGCCTTCGCTAGACCCGGTCCAGATCGACACGCTGCGCCGGTACGCGGAAAGTCGCGGGTAGGCGGTCCCGCTCAGCCAACCTCTGGTAACTCGGCTTATGCCGCATTTTCCCCGCCGGTGACATTTTCGGGCGAATCTTCGGCAATCACAAGATCACGCCCGCGCCCCGGGTATGTTCGACAACCGTGCGCAGGGTCGGCGACATTGTCGACGCGATCACGGCCTTCACGGGAGCCGCGGTCGCGGGCGTCACGCTGTTCCTGCCGGTCACCGTCGGCACCCAAGGCCAGTCCACCTCCTATCGGATCGCCGGTCTGCTCAACAGCGTGCCGCGCAGCGCCGCGCTGGGCGTGATCGTCGCCGTGACGATCGCCGTTCTGGTCGCCACCACCAAGCGGCCGTTGACCGGCTGGGCGACGGCGACGGCCGCCGCTCTGGCGCAGTTGCTCAATCATTTCGCCGGCCGCCATGGCCCCACGGCCGAGATGCTGACCACGCAGAACTACATCGACTCGATCTGCGCCGCGATACTGCTCGGCGGGCTGGGCGCGGTGGTGCTGCGGCGGCCGCTGCCCGGCGCGGCGTTCGCCGTAGGTGGCGTCGGATTCTTCGGCTTCGGCGATCTCGCGGCCCTACTGAACATCAACGCGGATCCGTACGCGGTCCTGGAGACGCCGACGCGCTGGATGATCGGCGCGGCCCTGGCGCTGCTGGTGCTCAGCACCTTGCACAACTGGCGACGCACCGAGGAGCCGAAGACGCCACGAATGGCGATCGAGCTGCCGGTGACGCCGATCCTCGCCGCCATGGTGCTCGCGCTGGTGGTGCTGGCCGGCACGGAATGGCTGGGCCGCCAATACAGCAAACTGCCCGCCGAGAGTCACGGGGTCGAGATCGCGATCGTCGTCGCCGCGACGATCGTCAGCGCGACCGCGGCGGCCATGCTGCTGCCCGGCCGCGACGGCACCGGCGTGTACCTGGCCGTCAGCCTCACCGCGGCGGTCGACGCCGTGGGTTACGCGGTCCGGCCCGGCTGGACCTCCGCGGTGCTCATCGCGCTGACCGCGGCCGGACTGGCCGTGGGCGCCCGCATGCCGTCGACCGCGCTGGCCATCCTGCTTCTGGCCGGCATCTCGGTCTTCGCCCTGGTCACCTCGACGGCGGCGAGCACCGTCGCCTTCGCCGTGATCAGTGGGGTCATCGCGTTGACCGCCGGGTACTGCTGCGGCACGGTGCGACCGCACTACGCGCCCAGCGGTGTGCTCGCGCTCACCGCGCTCTATCTTCCTTCGGCGGTGTCGGTGATGCCGGACCGGGTCAAGGACTGGCGCGACGACGTGGCGGTGCACGACGCGACGCCCGGCCGGACCGCGCTCGCCATCGTCATCGGGAGCGCTCTCGGGATCCTCATGTTGCGTAAATTGCGGCCGCGCAGCAAGCCGCAAACGAAAGGGCAGCCGGAAAGCGAATCATTAGCGGACATATAGCCGAGGCTCGGGCGGATGGCGTACGCCATACGCACTCCTTCCGCGAGAAAGGCGTCCCTTTCCGTAGGCTTGTCCCGGACACCCCGCCGCCCCTACTCGACGGAGTGAAGTTTGCTCGTAATCCTGCTCGTCCATGCCGCGGCCGCCTTGCTGGCTCCGCTGTGTGTGCGGGCACTGGGGCGCAACGCTTTCTACCTGCTGGCCACGGTCCCGCTCGGCGGTCTGGGATGGGTGATCGCGCATTGGTCCGAGTCACAGCGCGTCCAACTGACCTGGGCGCCGAGCATCGGGCTGAACATCGACCTGCGTTTCGACACGCTCGCCGCGGTCCTGTGCGCGCTCGTACTCGGCATCGGAGCGCTGGTTCTGGTCTACTGCGGCAGATATTTCGAGAACGACGAGCCACGGCTCGGGGTGTTCGCCGCCGAGCTGGTCGCCTTCGCCGGGGCCATGTTCGGGCTGGTCACCAGCGACAACATGGTGCTGCTCTATGTGTTCTGGGAAGCGACCACCGTGCTGTCGTTCCTGCTCATCGGGCACAACGCCGAGCAGGCGGCCAGTCGAAGGGCCGCGATTCAAGCCCTGCTGGTGACCGGGGCGGGCGGATTGGCGATGCTGGCAGGCATCGTCGTGCTCGGCACCGCGAGCGGCAGCTATCTGCTCTCGGATCTGCTGTCCGGGGCGCATCCGCCGAACGGGCCCGCGATCGACGTCGCGGTGGCGCTGTTACTGGTCGGCGCGCTCACCAAGTCCGCCGCGGTGCCCTTGCATTTCTGGCTGCCCGGCGCGATGGCCGCGCCGACGCCGGTGAGCGCGTACCTGCACGCGGCGGCGATGGTGAAAGCCGGTGTGTACCTGGTCGCCCGCCTGGCGCCGGTGTTCGCGCAGAATCCGGTGTGGCATCCGCTCGTGCTCACCCTCGGCCTCGCCTCGATGCTGCTGGCCGGGCTGCGGGCGCTGCAGGTCGTGGACCTGAAGCTGGTGCTGGCCTTCGGCACGGTGAGTCAGCTGGGGTTCTTGATCGTGCTGGTCGGCATCGGCACCCCCGGCGCCGCGCTGGCCGGGGTGACGCTGATCGTCGCGCACGCGCTGTTCAAGGCGTGCCTGTTCCTGGTGGTCGGCATCATCGATCACGGTGCGGGCACGCGCGATCTACGCCGGTTGTCCGGTCTCGGCCGCCGGGCTCCCGTGCTGTGCGCCACCGCGGTCCTCGCCGCGCTCAGCATGGCGGGCCTCCCGCCGCTGCTCGGCTTCGTCGGCAAGGAGAGCGCGCTGAGCGCCGTGCTCGACGCGGACGTGCTCACCGATCCCGCGCGGAGTGCGATGTTCGCCGGCGTGGTGCTCGGTTCGATGCTGACCGTCGGCTACAGCATCCGCTTCGTCTGGGGCGCCTTCGGGGACAAGCGCGGCGCGCCGGAACCCCTCCCCGGCACCACCGCGGTCGCCCACCACCCGAGCGAAGTGGCCGTCGAGCACGAGCCGGAAGGCGGGGACCATTGCCGCTGGCACCCGCCGGGTGCGCTGTTCCTGGCGCCACCGGCGCTCCTCGCCGTCGCGAGCCTTGTCGCCGGTCTCGCGCCGTCGTGGGTGGACGCACGGATACGTCCCTATGCCGAAACGTTGGGCGGGCCCGCGCCGACCCATCTGGCGCTGTGGCACGGATTCACCCCAGCATTGGCGACAACGCTGCTGATCGTCGTCGCAGGTGTCGCGCTGTACCGGCTGCGCACCCGCTTCGTCGAATCGGCGCACCCGCGCCTTGGCAACGCCGACCGCGCCTACGACGCGACGCTGCGCGCGATGGACACGCTCTCGCTGCGGATGACCGGCGCCGTGCAGCGCGGGTCGTTGCCGCTGAGCCAGGCCGCGATCCTGGTCACGCTGATCGTCCTGCCGACCGCCCTGCTCGCCGTCGGCACCCGCACCGGCGTGACGCTGCGGTGGTGGGATTCGCCGCTGCAAGCGGCCATCGGCGCGATCATGGTGGTGACCGCGCTCGCCGCGACGGTGCTGCGCAACCGATTGGCGAGCGTGCTGGTCGTCGGCGTGACCGGATACGGCAGCGGCGTGATCTTCGCGCTGCACGGCGCGCCCGACCTCGCGCTGACCCAGTTCCTGGTGGAGACGCTGACGCTGGTGATCTTCGTCCTCGTCCTGCGCGCCTTTCCCGCGCGGATCGAGGCGCGCCGCGCGGCCGCGTTCAAGTTCCGCAGGGCGATGCTGGCCGCGGGGACCGGAGCGGTGGTCGCGATCCTGGCCGGTTTCGCCGTCGCCGCCCGCACCGCCGAACCCATCTGGCCCCGGATTCCCGATGCCGCTTACGAATTCGGCGGCGGGAAGAACGCCGTCAACGTCCTGCTGGTCGACCTACGGGCCTGGGACACCCTCGGTGAGATCTCGGTGCTCGTCGTCGCCGCTACCGGCGTCGCGTCCTTGGTGTTCCGCAGCAGGCGTTTCGGCAGCGCGCCACGCGCGGCGGACTCTCCCGACTACGACCCGGAACTGGTGAGCTGGCTGCCCGCGGGCCGGTTGGTCGCCCGGGCCGAACGGTCGATGGTCTTGCAGATCACCACCCGGCTGGTGTTCCCGACCATCATGCTGCTGTCGGTCTACTTCTTCTTCTCCGGCCACAACGCGCCCGGCGGCGGTTTCGCGGGTGGGCTCACCGCGGGGCTCGCACTGACCCTGCGGTATCTCGCGGGCGGCCGCTACGAATTGGGCGAGGCGCTGCCCGTCGACGCGGGTCATGTCCTCGGCGCCGGCCTCACCTTGGCCGCGGGGACCGCGGTCTCCTCGTTGCTGCTGGGCGCGCCGCCGTTGTCCTCGGCGATCATCGAGGTTTCGGTGCCGGTGGTCGGCCACGTCAAAGTGGTCACCGCGCTGCTGTTCGATCTCGGCGTCTATCTCATCGTGGTCGGCCTGGTGCTGGACGTGCTGCGCAGCCTCGGCGCGCGGCTGGACAGCGAACTGGCCGACGCCGAGCACCCGGCGAGGAAAGGCGGTTCCCGCGCATGACCGCGAATCTGACCCTGCTGATCGTGATCGGCGTCCTGGTCGCGTGCGGGGTGTATCTGATCCTGGAACGCGCCGTGTCGAAGATGCTGCTCGGCTTGATCCTGTTCGGCAACGCGGTGAACCTGCTGATCCTCACCGCGGGCGGCGGCGACGGCGCGGCGCCCATCCGCGGTGCGGCCGCCACCGAGGAGATGGCCGATCCGCTCGCTCAGGCCATGGTACTCACCGCCATCGTGATCACCATGGGCATCGCGGCCTTCGTGCTGGCGCTGGCCTACCGCGCCTACATGCTCACCACCAGCGACGACGTCGCCAACGACGAGGAGGACGCGGAGGTCGCCCGGCGGCGGGCCCGAGAGGACCCGGAGACGTGAGCCTGTCCCCCGGCCTGCTGCCGGTCCTCGCGCCGCTGCCCGTGCTCGTTCCGCTGCTGGGCGCCGCGGCCACGCTCGTCTTCGGCCGCAGGCCCCGCATCCAGAGCGTGGTCATCGTCGGGGCGCTCACCGGTGTGGTGGTGATCTGCGGGCTGTTGCTGTTCCTGGCCGACCGCGACGGCACCACCGCGTTGCAGGTCGGCGATTGGGCGGCGCCGATCGGCATCACGCTGGTGGTGGACCGGCTCTCGGCGGCGATGCTGCTCGTCTCGTCCATCGTGCTGCTGTCGGTCGCCCTCTACGGCGCGGGCCAGAACATCCGCGACGGCGACGAGCGGCAGCCCACCTCCATCTACCGGCCGACGTACCTGGTGCTGACCGCGGGCGTTTCGGCCGCTTTCCTGGCCGGTGACCTGTTCAACCTGTTCGTGGGTTTCGAGATCCTGCTCGCCGCGTCGTTCGTGCTCCTCACGGTGGGCGCGACCACCGAGCGCATCCGCGCGGGCGTGGCCTACGTGATGGTGTCGATGGTCTCCTCGCTGATCTTCCTCACCGGCATCGGGCTGACCTACGCGGCCACCGGAACGCTGAATCTCGCCCAGCTCGCGGTGCGGTTCGGCGCGGTGCCGGAGGGCATCCGCACGGCGATATTCGGAGTGCTGCTGGTGGCGTTCGGCATCAAAGCCGCCGTCTTCCCGCTGTCGAACTGGCTGCCCGACTCCTATCCGACCGCCCCGGCCCCGGTCACCGCCGTGTTCGCGGGCCTGCTCACCAAAGTCGGTGTGTACGCGATCATCCGCACCCACTCGCTGCTGTTCCCCGCAGGCGGCTTCGACTCGATCCTGCTGGCGTGCGGCCTGCTGACCATGCTCGTGGGCATCCTCGGCGCCATCGCGCAGAGCGACATCCGCCGCCTGTTGTCGTTCACCCTGGTCAGCCACATCGGTTACATGGTGTTCGGGGTCGGCTTGGCCACCGCGTCGGGGCTGGCGGGCGCGGTCTTCTACGTGGCGCACCACATCCTGGTGCAGACCGCGCTGTTCCTGGTGGCGGGCCTGATCGAGCGGCAGGCCGGCTCGACCTCGCTGCGCAGGCTGGGCGGGCTCGCCGCGGCTAGTCCGCTGCTGGCGGTGCTATTCCTGATCCCCGCGCTGAATCTTGGCGGGATACCCCCGTTCTCCGGGTTCATCGGCAAGGTCGCGCTCTTGCAGGCGGGCGCCGAACGCGGCAGCCTGCTGGCCTGGGTCCTGGTCGGCGGCGCGGTGCTCACCAGTCTGCTCACCCTCTACACCGTCGCCCGGGTATGGAGCAAAGCGTTCTGGCGGCCCCGTACGGACGCGCCGGAGGGTCATCTCACCGCGGCGAAGCCGCCGACGCTGATCGAGGACGCGACCGACGTGCACTACGACGAGCGCACCGATCCCGGCCGGATGCCGCCGCTGATGGTGTTGTCCACCGCTGCGCTCGTGGCGGTCGGGCTGTGTCTGACGGTGCTGGCCGGTCCCATCCTGACGATCGCCGACCGGGCCGCGGCCGACCTGCGCGACCCCGGCGTGTACATCGGTGCGGTGCTGGGCGGTTCGCGATGAGCGTCGAGCAGACCGGGCGCGACCGCGGACGCGAGACGGTCGTCCGGGTCGGCGTCCTCGTGTGGCTCACCGTGGTCTGGCTCGTCCTGTGGGGCGATCTGAGCGTCGCCAACCTGCTCGGCGGGCTCGTGGTCGCCGCCCTGATCATGGTGGCGTTGCCGCTGCCGCGCGTGCCGGTATCGGGTCGGCTGAACCCGCTGCCGCTGCTCGAACTCGTGCTGGTGAGCGCCTATTACGCGCTGGAGTCGAGTCTCCAGGTCGCCTGGTTCGCGATCCGACCGGCTCCCACACCGGTGTCCGGAGTGCTGCGGGTGTACGCCCGCACGCGGTCGGATCTGGTGCTGGTGCTGTGGAGCGATGTGCTCAACCTGATTCCCGGCACGATGGTGCTGGAGATCGACCGCAGGCGCTGCGTCGTCTACGTCCACGTCCTCGACGTGGGCAGCGACGCGGCCGTGGACAAGTTCTTCCGGATCACCCGGCGGCTGGAACGCCTGCTGATGGAAGCTTTCGAACGCCCGACCGGATGGCCGTACTCCCGGCCGCCCACACCCCCGGAGGGGGCAGAGTGACCGTCGTCGCCGTTCTCTCCGCTGTCATCCTGACGGCGGCCGCGCTGCTGACCACCTATCGCGTCGTCATGGGGCCGAGCACGTTGGACCGGGTGGTCGCCGTCGACTCGCTGATGGCCATCGCCGCTTCGGGACTGGCCGTGTGGGCGGCCTACAGCGCCGACACCACTGTGGTGCCCGCGATCGTCGCGCTGGCGCTGGTCGGGTTCCTCGGTTCGGCCGCGGTGTCCAGATTCCGGGTGCGGGACGACAAATGAACCTCTGGCACGTGCTCGCGGGCACCCTGATCCTGCTCGGCTCGGCGCTGGCGTTGACCGCCGCGCTAGGGATCGTCCGCTTCCCAGACACTCTGACCCGGATGCACGCGGCCACCAAACCGCAGGTCATCGGGTTGATCCTGGTGCTAGCGGGCGCGGCGATCCAGCTGCGCGGGCACGGCGACGTCTGGGCGCTGGTGCTGGTAGGGCTGTTCACCCTGCTCACCGCCCCGGTGATCGCCCATCTCATCGGCCGCACCGCCTACCGCGAGCAGCGCCACCGGGACGGGCTGTTGCGCGTCAACGAGATGCGCGACGACGACGTCGACTAGCTCTAGCCCCGTGCCGAACTCAGCGCGCGGCCGGCTCGGCCTCTCGTTCGGCCCGCAGCGGCTGCCGCGCGGCCGCGAACCAGGTCGCGTGGAACGCCGCCGCCAGTCCGGCCAGCAACCCGAGCACGACGGTGCCCGCGAGTACCGGATACTCGGCCATCGGCACCGCGAGGTAGCGGTAGGACAGCAGCAACGCCGCCAGCACGACCGCCCCGGAGCCGACCAACCGGATCCGGAACCATCCCCAGCCGCGCTCCGGTTCGCGCAACGCCGATTCGACGGTGAGGCACAGCACCGCGCCCGCCACCAAGTCGACGCCGTAGTGGTAGCCGAAGCCCAGGGTGGCGGCGAGGGTGGCCAGCAGCCAGAACGCGCCGCCCCAGCGCAGCCAGCCCGGGGCGGGTTCGCCATCGCTGTCGCGGCGGGTGTGCAGGAACACCGACAGCGCCCAGGCGGTGTGCATCGAGGGCATGCAGTTGCGCGGAACCGGCGCGTCGAACGGCAGCGGCATCGGGTTCCGGTCGATCGGCGGCACCACCCCGGGCCAATAGTTGCCCAGTTGCAGCCCGTTGCCGTCGGGCCCGAACGCGAACATCGGCCCCACCACCGGGAAGAGCACGTACACCACGGGGCCGACCAAACCGAGGACCAGGAAGGTCCGCACCAGATAATGCGACGGCCACCGGCCCGAGGACGCCACCCGGCGCAGCTGCCACACCGCCACGACGATCGCCGCCACGGGCAGCTCGATGTAGACCCAGTGCAGCACCGCGTAGACCACCGGTCCCATCGCGTCGACCGCGCGGCCGAGCACCCACGACGGATCACCCAGCGCGTGGTCGGCCAGGATCACGTACTCGTCGAGCACGGTCGGCCTGCCGATCACGGTGACGTGCAGCCAGACGTCGCCGACCTTGGTGGCCAGCATGAGCAGCGCGCCGAGCGCGGCCGCGTGCAGCGCGTCGCGCCGTTCGGCGCCGGACCAGCGCAGCCAGGCCACCAGCGCCAGCCCGGTCAGCACGATCACCGGGCCGTTCCCGATCGCGAACGGCGCACCCGCCACTAAGCGGACGCCCGCCCACACCACATCGATGGCCGCCGCGACACCCACCGCGACCAGCCTGCGGCGGGTCGAGATGCCCACCAGCGCGAGGACGAGCCCGGCCCAGGGCACCGACATGGATTTGGGTGTGCCGATGTAGTCCCGCCCCAAGCTCTCCAGAGGGCCTTCGAACCCCTGCCAGATGGCGACGCCCTGCAACACGATCAGCAGAACCGGCACCGCGGCCACCGCCGCGACGACCGCTACCCGAGTTCGCGGCGCGCGACGGCGCGATACCGCACTTCCTACTTCGGAACCCGGGTATTCGACAAGCATCCGACCATAGTAAACGGGGGGTGAACGCCGTCCCCCTGACCAGCTGAACAGCAGCCGACCGCTCCCAGCCGGACGCTACTGCTTCAACTCCTCGACCAGCGCGTCCACCACCGCGACCAGATCGCCCTGCGACGCCGCGGCGACGCGGCGCTGCCGCTGGTAGGAGGCTCCGCGCTTGGGAATCTCGGCGACCAGCGCGAGTTCGTCCGCGCAGCCGAGGCGCGCCGCCGTCGGCTCCAACCGGTTCAGCAGATCGTCCAGGTCGTCGGTGACCAAGCGCTCGTTGCTGTCGGCGTCGGTGATGATGATCGCGTCCAGCCCATAGCGAGCGGCGCGCCACTTGTTCTCCTGCACATGCCACGGCGGCAGGGTGGGCAGGTCCTCGCCGTTCTCGACGCGGTGATCGAGGTCGACGATCAGGCAATGGATGAGGGCGGCCAGCGCCGCGAGTTCCGTGCGCGTGGAGATGCCGTCGCAGACCCGCACCTCGATGGTGCCCCACTTGGGCGCCGGCCGGATGTCCCAGTGCATGCCGCCCAGCTGCGTGAACACGCCTGTCTTGACCTCGTCGTGCACGAAATGCTCGAACTGGGTCCAGTTCTCGAACTGGAACGGCAGGCCCGCGGTCGGCAACTGCTGGAACATCAGCGTCCGGTTGCTGGCGTAGCCGGTATCCGATCCCGACCACATCGGCGAACCCGCCGACAGCGCGAGCAGATGCGGATACGACAGCAACAAGGAGTTGAGGATCGGAAACACCTTGTCGCGGTGGGAGACCCCGACGTGCACGTGCACACCCCAGATCATCATCTGGCGGCCCCACCACTGTGTGCGCTCGATCAACTCGTCGTAGTGCTCCGACCGGGTCAGTTGCTGGGCCGACCACTGCGCGAACGGATGGGTTCCCGCGCAGAACAAGTCGACGCCCAAGGGGTCGGCCGCGCGCCGCACCGTGTTCATGGTGCCGGTCAAATCCTCCACCGCCGCCCCGACGGTGTCGTGCACACCGGTGACGAGTTCGACGGTGTTGCGCAGCAACTCCTTCGTGACCTGCGGTGTGCCGTCGTGGGCGCGCGGTTCACCGAGGGAATCGAACACCTCCGCAGCGGTATTCGACAGATCGCGGGTCACCTTGTCCACCAAGGCGATCTCCCATTCGACCCCGATGGTGGGCCGGGGCGAACCTTCGAAGGGAACGTGCTCGATTCCTGCCCCGGCCATATGCCACCCGCGCTACTGGATCACGCCACAGGCGACACGGCCACCCGCGTCGCCCGTCGCTAGGGTCGACTCATCGGGACCCGCGACGCCGTCGGCGCGGGAATAACGATTGGGGATGTTGCCGAAGTTGTCGGCGTCGGCGTGGATGATCAGGGCCTTGCCCTTCACGTCGTCCAGCGTCACCGCGTCGGTGGTGGTGACCAGCTTGGCGACGCCGTCGCCGCGCACCTCCAGCGAGGTCAGATCGCCGCTGGCCGGATGCGCGTTGGCGCTGCCGACCTGCAGATGGCCACCGGCGGACAGGAAGTCGCCCGCCGGGCCGCCGGTCGGCGCGACGGAGTTCGGCTCGCACTTGCCGATCTGGTGCACGTGCAGGCCGTGGAAGCCGGGACGCAGCCCGCGCGCCTCGACGGTGACCTGCAGGTGGTTGCCGTCCTTGGCGAAGTTCGCGGTGCCGACCGACGCGCCCGACGGGTCCTTCAACTGCACGTTCACCCCCTCCTCGGTGTGCGGGGTGCCGTGCTCGGTGCTCGACTGACCGGCCGGGGCGGGGGACCCGGTCCACACCGGCGGGGTGGTTCCCTGGACGTCACTCGACTCCTGGCTGTTCGAGCAGGCGGCGAGGCCGAACACCGCGACCGCGAGCACCGGGGTCACAGTCCGCCAGGACGGGCGTCGAGTTGTGGACGGGGCCATCGGGGAACTCCTTTACGAGTACCGAGTTTACGAGTAAAGCTGGGTGGACACGTTCGTTACCGGACAAGATGATGCCACGCCGTGCTGCCGCGCCCCCGACAGGGCGGCGTGCCCTCACCTCACGTTCGCCGGTCCGCGCGAGCGAACAGCGCCACACGGGTCAGTTACCCGTGACGATCACCGTTACACCCGGCCCGGTGTCCCCGATTGCGTCCGATTTCGGTGCCACCGCCGCGCCGAGGTCGTCCGCGATGGCCTGCGCCGCTTCCTTGTCGCCGGCCGAATTGCCGTAGTACACCGTCGTTTTCGCGATATTCGTGCCGGGGTAGTTGCCCGTTTCCGCGATGGTCCACCCGTCCGCCGCGAGCTGACCTGCCGTCTTGGCGGCGAGCCCGGCCACCATACTGTTGTTGAGCACGCGAACCGGAACCGAACGGGCCGCCGCGGTGGTGGTCGGCGCGGCGGTGGTGGTCGGCGTCACGGCCGCGGACGAGGACGCGGGCGAGGTCGGCGCCTTGGGCGTGGTGGTGCTCGCCGGGACCTGCGGCGCGGCGGTCGCGCTGGAGGTCGGCGAATCGCTGGTTCCCGAGGCGTCGGTGTCGGCGTCGGAATTCGACAGCGACATCGCGCCGAGACCGGCGAAGACGATGGCCAACGCGATCAGCACCATCGCCAGGGCGCGCAACGGTGGCCCACCGGAGGTGGGATTCGGGTAGCTCACCCTCGCGAGCCTAGTCGCACCGAGCGGGTCCGGGTCCGCATCGCCGGGTCAGACCTGGAATCCCAGCCGGCGCGCCGCACGCGCCTTCTGCCTGCTCGCGCGCAGCCTGCGCAGCCGCTTCACCAGCATCGGATCGGCGGCCAGCGCCTCCGGCCGGTCGACCACCGCGTTCAACACCTGGTAGTACCGGGTCGGTGACATGGCGAACAGCTCGCGGATAGCCTCTTCCTTCGCCCCCGCGTACTTCCACCACTGTCGCTCGAAGGCCAGGATGTCGAGTTCGCGACGGCTCAGTCCGGCGTCGTCGGCCTGCTCGGCCGCGGCGTGCCCCGTCGTGACATCTTCGCTCGCGGAAAGGCCGTCCTGGCTCTCGGAAAGATTCCGTGCCGCTGCGCCGTCCATCTCGCTCCCTCGCCGAGTGACCACCAGACGAAAATGGTGCTTGTACGTCGCGGAACATTCAACCACGCGCGCCGGGAATCGCCCGGGCCACGGCGCGGCGTGTTCCCTACCTGCCGGTAGTTCGCGACACCCGGGGCAGGGTGACGTGGCGCGCACGGCAATAATTGGCCCATGGCAATCCTCCCGATCGTGATCGTCGGCGACCCGGTTCTGCACAACCCGACCGAGCGGGTCACGCAATCGCCGGAGGACTTGGCTCCGCTCATCGCGGACATGTACGAGACGCTCGAGGCGGCGCACGGCGTGGGCCTGGCGGCCAACCAAGTCGGCGTTCCGCTGCGCCTGTTCGTCTACGACTGCCCCGACCTGGGCGCGGACGGCGCCGCCACCCGCCGCCGCGGGGTGGTGGTCAACCCGGTGCTGGAGACCTCGGAGATCCCCGAAACCATGCCCGACCCGGACGACGACGAGGAGGGCTGTCTGTCGGTTCCCGGCGAGCAGTTCCCCACCGGCCGTGCCGAGTGGGCGAAGGTGACCGGCACCGACGAGCGCGGCGAGCCGATCGAGGTGGAGGGCAAGGGCTTCTTCGCACGCATGCTGCAGCACGAGGTCGGGCACCTGGACGGGTTCCTCTACGTGGACGTACTGGTCGGCCGCAACGCGCGGGCCGCCAAGAAGGCGATCAAACGCAACGGCTGGGGCACACCGGGCCTGAGCTGGCTGCCGGGCACCGATCCCGATCCGTTCGGGCATGACGACTGATCCCGCCGCCGGCCTGCCCGATATCCCGCTCGGCCGCCGCGTGGTGCTGCGCTATCAGCTGCCCGCGGGTTATCCCCAACCGCTGACCGATGTGATCGGCGAGCTCGTCTCCTTGGACCCGCCGACCGTGCGCGGCGCCGACGGCACGGTCGTCTCGGTGGCGCCGGAGCGCGTGGTCGCACTGAAGGCGCTCGGCCCCAGGCCGATTCGCACGAAGGAGATCCGCGCGCTGGAGGCCGCGGCGGCCTTCGGCTGGCCGGGCGTCGAGCACGCGTGGATCGACGGCTGGCTGGCACGCGCGGGTCACGGATACACGGGGCGCGCGAATTCGGCTGTGCCCCTCGGTAGCTCGGACGGGCCCGCTTCCGTCTCCGCGGAGACGCTGCGCCGGATCGGCGAGTGGTACACCGCGCACGGCCTGCCCGTACAGCTCGCCCTGCCCGATCGGCTGGCCCCGGTGCCGCCCGGCTGGCACAGCAGGCGGGAGACGCTGATGCTGGCCATCGATATCGACAATTTCGTCCTGCCGCAGGGCCCTTCGATGGTGCGGATCGCGCACGCGCCGGATGCCGACTGGCTCGAGATGCACCGCTACGGCGGCGAAGATCCCGCCGTTCGCGCGATTTCGGTTCCCCCGCCGGATCCCGAGGTGCTGACCGCGGTCCTCGGCGGCGAACTGGGCTTCGCCTCGCTCGGCCTGCCACGACCCATCGCGATCGGCCGCGGCGCGCTCACCACCGCCCCGGACGGGCGACGCTGGATCGGCCTCACCTGCGTGGCCGTCGCCGCCGCGCACCGCAGGCACGGGCTCGGCTCGCTGGTCTGCGCCGAACTGATGCGCTGGGGTCACGACCGCGGCGCGACGCACGCCTATCTCCAGGTGGAGGCGGCCAACGAGGCGGCCGTCGCGATGTACCGCGAGCTGGGCTTCGTCGATCACCACGCCTACCGCTACGCCGCGCCCGAACCCCTCGCCGGGCCCGGCGGTCTGCGGTAGAACAGACCTGTCACCCGCGCGAAGGAAGGCCGCAGTGCGTCTCGCCACCTGGAATGTCAACTCGATCCGCTCCCGGCTCGACCGTGTCGCGGACTGGCTCGATCGCCAGGACGTCGACGTGCTGGCCATCCAGGAGACCAAGTGCCGCGACGACCAGTTCCCGTTCGAACGCTTCGACGAACTCGGCTACGAAGTCGCGCATCTGGGGATCAACCAGTGGAACGGGGTCGCGATCGTCTCCCGGGTCGGTCTCGCCGATGTCGAGTTCGCCTTCCCGGACCAGCCCGGTTTCGACAAGGACGCGGGCGAGTCGCTGATCAGCACACCGGTCGTCGAGTCCCGCGCGATCGGCGCCACCTGCGGTGGCGTGCGGGTGTGGAGCCTGTACGTGCCCAACGGCCGCACCCTGGGCGATCCGCATTACGCCTACAAGCTGGAATGGCTGGCCGCGCTGCGGGACAACGGCGCGCGCTGGCTGGCCGAAGACCCACACGCCAAGATCGCGCTGGTGGGCGACTGGAACATCGCCCCGACCGACGACGATGTGTGGTCCGTGGAGTACTTCGCCGACAAGACGCACACGTCGCAACCGGAACGCGCGGCCTTCCAAGCCGTCGTGGACGCCGGGTACGCGGATGTCATGCGTCCGTTCGCGCCGGGACCGGGCGTTTACACCTATTGGGATTACACCCAGCTGCGCTTCCCGCGTAAAGAGGGGATGCGCATCGATTTCATCCTCGCTTCCCCCGCGCTCGCCGCGACCGCGACGGACGCGATGGTCGATCGTGAGGCCCGAAAAGGCAAGGGCGCCAGCGACCACGCTCCGGTGATCGCCGAATTCGCCGACGAACCCGGGCGCTCATGACGCGCCCGGCACAGCCGCCTTTCCCGCGCCGCAGCAGTGGGAACCGGCCGACCGGCACGCGGCTGGGCGGTGTGAACGGCGACACGGGACAACGGCAGCGGGCGCAGCATCTCGGCCCGGAGCGCCGCCGTCCGCAGGTGCTCGACGCCGCGCTCGCCATCGCCGTGGAGCACGGCATCGCCGCGGTCACCATGGCCGCGATCGCGGAGCGGATGAAGGTGACCAGGCCGGTGGTCTACGCCTGCTTCGCCGATCGGGTCGAACTGATCGAAGCGCTGATCCAGCGCGAGGAGGGTTACCTGGTCAGCGGCGTGCTGGAGGTGGTGACGCCGCGGGATGTGGACGCCGACGAGACCGTGTTCGTCGAGGGATTCCGCGCACTGCTGACGAAGGCCGCGAGCAGGCCCGACGCCTGGCGGCTGGTCTACGGGAATCCCGACCCCGCCGTGGCGAAGTCGTTCGGGCGGGGTCGCGCGCTCGTCGTCGAGCACTGCGCCAGGCTCTTGCGTCCGACGCTGCGCGCCTGGGGCACCGCGGACGCCGAGCGCAAGCTGCCCGTGCTGGTGGAGCAGTGGGTGTCCGCGGGCGAGGGCGCCGTGCGCGCGCTGCTCGCCGACCAGGACGGCTGGACACCGGCGGATCTCGGCGCGTTCGTCGGGGCCGCGGTCTACCGCGCGCTGCGAAACGCCTGATAGACGCTCCCGCCGCACTACGATGGTGATCAACTATCCGACCACGGGCTGGCGGAGGAACGGTCATGGCGTTCTATCGGCGAGTGGGTGCGGTACCGCCGAAGCGGCACACCCAGCATCGTGACGAGCAGGGCCGGCTCTACTACGAAGAGCTGATGGGCGAGGAGGGCTTCTCCGGGGATTCCTCGCTGCTCTATCACCGCGGCCTGCCCCCGGCGCTGGTCGATTCGACTGTCTGGGAGCTGCCCGACCAGCGGACCACGCCGAATCATCCCCTGCGCCATCGTCATCTGCGGCTGCATGCCCTGTTCCCCGGCGATTCCCCGGCCGAGACCGATCCGGTCACCGGGCGGCGCCTGCTGCTCGGCAACGCCGACGTGCGCATCTCCTACGTCGTCGCCAAGGTCGGATCGCCGTTGTACCGCAACGCGATCGGTGACGAGCTGGTGTACGTGGAGTCCGGCGCGGCGGTGGTGGAAACCGTGTTCGGCGCGCTGCCCGCCCGTCAGGGTGATCAGGTCCTCATCCCGCGTGCCACCACGCACCGCTGGCGGCCCACCGGTCCGGATGCGCTGCGCGCGTATGTGATCGAGGCGACCGGGCACATCACGCCACCGAAGCGCTACCTGTCGAAGTTCGGCCAGCTGCTCGAGCACGCCCCGTATTGCGAGCGCGACCTGCACGGACCGACCGAGCCGCTCATCGTGACCGGCGCCGACGTGGAGGTGCTGGTCAAGCACCGGCCCGGCGGACAGGTCGTCGGCACCCGGATGGTCTACGCCACGCATCCGTTCGACGTGGTCGGCTGGGATGGCTGCCTGTACCCGTTCACCTTCGATATCGCCGACTTCGAGCCGATCACCGGTCGCATCCACCAGCCGCCGCCCGTCCATCAGGCCTTCGAGGGCGGCAACTTCGTCGTCTGCAATTTCGTGCCGCGCAAGGTGGACTATCACCCGCTGTCGATCCCCGTGCCGTACTACCACTCCAACGTCGACTCCGACGAAGTGATGTTCTATTGCGGCGGGAACTACGAGGCGCGCAAGGGCTCCGGGATCGCCCAGGGTTCGGTGTCGGTGCACCCCGGCGGCTACGCACACGGCCCGCAACCGGGCGCTTACGAGAGCAGCATCGGCATCGAATACTTCGACGAGCTGGCCGTCATGGTGGACACCTTCCGCCCGCTCGAGCTCGGCGAGGGTGCGCTGGCCTGCGAAGACCCCACCTACGCGTGGACCTGGTCCGGACGGGGCCCCGAGTGAGGACGCGGGTCGAGGTATCCCCGGAGTCCCTGTTCGGTCCGGACAACCTGCCGTACGGCGTGTTCGCGCCGACCGGCGGCAGTCCCAGGGTCGGCGTGCGGCTCGGCGAACACGTCATCGATGTGGCTGCCCTCTTGGACGATCCGCTGTTCGCCCAACCGAGCCTGAACGCCTTCCTCGCGCAGGGTCCCGCACGCTGGCGCGCGGTGCGCGACCGAATCCGCGAGGAGGTCGAGGGGGAGGTGGACAGCGCCGCGGTACACGTCCTGTCCGAAGTGGCACTGCGGCTGCCGGTGCGGATCGGCGACTACGTGGACTTCTACGCGAGCATCGATCACGCGACGAACCTCGGCCGCCTGTTCCGGCCGGACGGTGACCCGCTGCTGCCGAACTGGCGTCACCTGCCGGTGGGCTATCACGGGCGGGCGGGGACCGTGGTGCTGTCCGGCACCGACGTGGCGCGGCCGTGCGGGCAGCGCCGATCGGAGTCCGGCGCGCCGGATTTCGGTCCGTCGCGGCGGCTGGACATCGAGGCGGAACTCGGCTTCGTGATCGGCGTCGGCTCCCGGCTCGGCGTGCCGGTCGGCATCGACGAGTTCGCCGATCGGGTGTTCGGCGTCGCGTTGGTGAACGATTGGTCCGCACGCGACATCCAGGCTTGGGAGTATCAGCCGCTCGGCCCGTTCCTCGGCAAGTCGTTCGCGACCTCCATATCGCCGTGGATCACCCCGCTGGCCGCGCTCGAGTCCGCGCGGGTACCGCTGCCCGAGCAGTCGCCCGCGCCGCTGCCCTACCTGCGCGCGACGCAGCCTTGGGGCCTGGACATCGAGTTGACGGTGGCGTGGAACGGACAGCCGGTCGCGTATCCGCCCTACCGCCGGATGTACTGGTCACCAGCGCAGATGCTCGCCCATCTCACGTCGAACGGCGCCGCCACGCGACCCGGTGACCTGTACGCTTCCGGCACCGTCTCCGGTCCCGAACCGGACCAGCGCGGCTCGTTCATCGAGTTGTCCTGGGGCGGCACCCAGCCCGTCCTGGTGAACCTCCGGCAATCCACTTTCCTCGAAGACGGCGACGAGGTGACGATCACCGCCTCGGCGCCGGGTCCGCGCACGGCGCGGATCGGATTGGGCGAGGTCACCGGTCGCATCGCTCCGGCACACTCGGTCTGACACCCCGTCGGTCGCCACCGCGGGGGTACGGCACGGTCGCCGACTCCGGCTCGTCCTCGATCAGCTGCCGACGCACCCGTCTGCGGGCAGCTCACCCCTTGGCCTCCCTGTTTCGACACCGCGCCCCGGCTGAGCAGACGTCCCCTGCTGCCAACTCGGCGAACAGCTCGGTCACGGCGACCAAGAGCAGGCTACGGCGCAGGGTGGCCGCGCTGTTCGGGCTCGAGTCCACGGATCCGGCGCCGCGCCGGGCTCGCGGCAGGCCGCGCGGCGGAGGTGGTGCGGGTCATGGCAACGACGATAACCGCGCCGCACCGGCAAACCCGCTGGCGCTTGAGCGCGCCGGCATCCGGGTACGCCGCCGCTACGGCCCCATCCGCCTGACAAGGAGCGAGGTCATGACCGATCGCCCGCATGTAGCGCACCGCCGCCCCGACGGCGTCGACGATGCCACCGTGGCCGCCACCGGCAAACTCTCCGAAGCCCTGGAGACCATCGAACGCGCACGCGGCCACCTGTACGCCTTCCACCAGCTGACCGGAGGGGCCGATCTGGCGCTCGACGAGGCCGTGGAGCTGTTCCGGGAGGCCGGGCACGCGCACATCGCCCAGCGGATCTCCACGGAGTTGATCGGCCGCAATGTGCTGGCCGGGCGCTGGACGTTCCAGGTCGTCGAGGAATACGACGACGGCTACTACAACCTGTTCCGCGACCTCGAGCGGGCCGCGCGCGACGAACTGCTCGACGGACGCCGCCACATCTACGAAGCCGAGATGAAAGAAGCCCGCCGCACTCATGGCGCACCTGGCCATTCGGCCACGCCGGACACAGCGGAAGACCCCTGACCGGACGCGGTCGCCGGTGGGCCCCCGGCAACGCGCTACCGCTGGCCGACTTCGCCCGAGCTCGCCCCGAGACCTCAACCTGAACGCGACCTTCGGCGCACTCGGCTAACCCATCGGCCCGCACCAGCGTTGACGCCGCTGCCTGGCCCTTCGCTCGAGGCGCGCGATTCGCCGGGCACGCGGTCGGGCCGTCCGGGTATGGTCGGGCGGGAAAATTCCACAACCAACGGGGGCTCGCACCAGCGGGCTGAGAGGACGGCTAGCCGGAAGGCGTCAGGGCCGTCGACCGTATGAACCTGACCGGGTAATGCCGGCGTAGGGAGGAAAGAATGGCACCCGACGGCGTCTCCGCACCTGTCGACAGCGTCACCACCGGCCCCATCGAGGGCAGCGTCAAGCACTATCTCGAGGTCGAGGACCTGCGCATTCCGGTGCGCCGGATCAATCTGACCAACGGGGAGCATTTCGACGTCTACGACACCTCCGGCCCGTACACCGACGAGACGGCGACGATCGATCTCGAAGGCGGTCTACCGAAGCTGCGCGACACGTGGACCAGACCGGAGGGCAAGGGCCCGCGCACCCAGCTCGCCTGGGCCCGCGAAGGCATCGTCACGCCCGAGATGCGGTTCATCGCCGCGCGCGAAGGCGTCTCGCCGGAATTCGTGCGCGAGGAGGTGGCCGCAGGCCGTGCGGTCATCCCGGCCAACCACAAGCATCCGGAACTCGAGCCGACCATCGTCGGCAAGAAGTTCCTGGTCAAGATCAACGCGAACATCGGGAACTCGGCCGTCTCCTCCTCGATCGCCGAAGAGGTGGAGAAGATGGTGTGGGCGACCCGTTGGGGCGCGGACACCATCATGGATCTGTCCACCGGCAAGAACATCCACGAGACCCGCGAGTGGATTCTGCGCAACTCCCCCGTCCCTGTCGGCACCGTGCCGATCTACCAGGCGCTGGAGAAGGTGAACGGCGATCCCACCGCGCTCAGCTGGGAGATCTACCGCGACACCGTGATCGAGCAGTGCGAGCAGGGCGTGGACTACATGACCGTGCACGCGGGCGTGCTGCTGCGCTATGTCCCGCTGACCGCCAAGCGGGTGACCGGCATCGTCTCGCGCGGCGGGTCGATCATGGCCGCGTGGTGTCTGGCGCACCACCGGGAATCGTTCCTCTACACGCACTTCGAGGAACTCTGCGAGATCCTGGCGCGCTACGACGTCACCTTCTCGCTGGGTGACGGCCTGCGGCCCGGCTCCATCGCCGACGCCAACGACGAGGCGCAGTTCGCCGAGCTGCGCACCCTGGGCGAACTGACCAAGATCGCCAAATCGCATGGCGTGCAGGTCATGATCGAAGGTCCCGGCCACGTGCCGATGCACAAGATCGTGGAGAACGTGCGGCTCGAGGAGGAGCTGTGCGAGGAGGCGCCGTTCTACACTCTCGGCCCGCTCGCCACCGACATCGCGCCCGCCTACGACCACATCACCTCCGCGATCGGCGCCGCCATCATCGCGCAGGCGGGCACCGCCATGCTGTGTTACGTCACGCCGAAGGAACACCTCGGCCTGCCCAACCGCGACGACGTGAAAGTCGGCGTGATCACCTACAAGATCGCCGCGCACGCCGCCGACCTCGCCAAGGGCCATCCGCACGCGCAACAGCGGGACGACGCGCTGTCGAAGGCCCGTTTCGAGTTCCGCTGGCGCGACCAGTTCGCGTTGTCGCTGGATCCGGACACCGCGCGCGAGTACCACGACGAGACACTGCCCGCCGAACCCGCCAAGACGGCGCACTTCTGCTCCATGTGCGGCCCCAAGTTCTGCTCGATGCGGATCTCGGCGGACGTGCGCGAGTACGCGCAGCGTCAAGGGTTGAACGAGGCCGAGGCGCTGGAAGCCGGAATGGCGGAGAAGTCCGCCGAGTTCGCCAGCAAGGGCAACGCCGTCTACCTGCCCGTCGTCTCGTAACGACCGCCCGCCGCCCGCCGCGATCCGGCGGGCGGCGGCGCGCTATCCCTCGCCCCGCAGCAACGCGGTCACACGCAACGACGTCTCGTGCAATCGGTCGAACACCGAGAGGACGAGTTCCATCTGCTCCGCGGTGAAATCCTGCATGGCCGCGCCGAATTCCCTGGCCAGGATCTCGTAGTGCGGGGCGATCTCATCGATCTTCTCCTGGACCACGCTGATGATGACGCGCCGCCGGTCCTGCTCGTCGTGCGCGCGGTGGACATACCCGGCCTTCAGTAGCCGGTCGATCATGCGGGTGATGGCGCCGGTGGTCAGGCCCGTCTGCGTGGCCAGCTCGCCCGCCGTAGCGGGGCCACCGAGGCGCAACAGGTTCAGGCAGCGCAGGTCGGTCACGTGCAAGCCGAGTCGATCGGCCACCGCCTGATGCATCATCACGGCGTCGGTGGCGCTGCGCTGGGCGGCGATGGTCAGCGCGACGTCCAACTCCGCACGGTTCGGCATATTGACAACCTCGCCTTACTCGGTAAGTATCTTACTCGATCAACTATTTACAGGATCAGTTACTGATCAGTTCATCTTACGGGGAGTTGCCATGTCCGTAGACCAGCGCACCGACGAGGACGCCATCCGTGACCTGTTCGATCGCCAGGCCGCAGCGTGGACGAAAGGCGACGCCGAAGCGTTCGCCGCCGTGTTCACCACGGACGCCGACTATGTCACCTGGCTGGGCACCCGCTTCAAAGGCCGGGCAGCCATCGCCGCCGCGCATGTGCCGCTGTTCGAGAAGTATTTGAAGGGCACCCATCTGGACGGCGAGATCACCCAACTCCGTTTCCTCACTCCCGATGTGGCGGTGATCCACGGCAGAGGCGCGGTGCTCAAAGGCAAGCAGCGACGCACGCGGCGCAACACCAAGGTGCAGACCACCGTCGCCGTGCGTGCGGACAGCCGGTGGCAGATCGCCGCCTTCCAGAACACCAAACATCACTGGCTGATGGAGACGCTGGCCGCGAGATTCGATGCGCGACAAGCGCCGTCGACGCTCGCGCGCTGACCACGCAGCCCGTCGGCGCCGTCCCGCGACCGCACCGCTCAGTAGGACTGGAGTTCGATCAACATACCTTCCAGGTCACGCACGTGAGCAGTACGCAGCCCGGGGCCCACTGCGGCCGATCGGCAGGACCTGCGATGACGATCGCGCCGTGCCGCGCGCTACTCCTCCGCCGATGGCCACCACTTGCGACGGTACCTGCCGACCCCCATCGCGCAGTGCGAAGGGGACTCCCGCGATGGGCGGTCTCCGTCCGCGGTAGCGGGTTTTCGGAAGCGCTGGGTTACGCCGAGCGTGATGATCGCAGGACATCGATCCGAGGAGAATCATGCGACGACATGTGGGGCGGGCCTTGTTGGCCGCCGCGGGGCTGCTCAATACCGCGCCTGCGATCGGCGCGGTCGCACCACAGGGAATGTACGCGGCCTACGGCATAGCTGCGGCAGACCGCGATCTCGAGGTGGTGCTGCGGCATCGGGCCGTACTGTTCGCGGTCGTCGGTATCGGTTTGCTGCTGGCGATCCTTCGTCCGGCGTTGCGTCCGATCGCGGTGTACGCCAATGCGATCAGCTTCGGCGGCTTTCTCGTCCTGGTGATCGCCGCAGGTCCGGTCGGCCCGGGATTGATGCGCGTCGCCGCGTTCGACGTCGTGGGACTGGTCGCACTCGGCGTCGGAGTCGCGTGCCTGCGGGATGAGCGCGCTGTCGAGCAGAGTCGCTCGAGTGTCGGGCGACTATGAGAACCGCCGTGGTTCACTCATCCGAATCCGGTGCCTTCGCAACCGTGGCGGCAAACCGGCAGCTCGACCTCGCCTCGCTCGGCCACCGTCTCGCCGTCACCCGGCTACGCATCCACCCAGCTGTCCGCGAACTGGTCGACCGGAGCACTGCACGTTCACCGGGCGCGCGGTCGGCGCGCTGGAATCGCTGGTCACCATGCTCACCCTGCGGGATCAGGTCGTCGCGCCCACCCTGAATCTCGACAACCCCGATTCCTCGGTCGACCTCGGCATCGTCGCGGGCGCGCCGCGTACTCAGCGCATCGACTTCGCGCTGAACAATTCGTTCGGCTTCGGCGGGCACAACGTCGCGCCGGCGTTCGGCCGGGTCTGACGGCGGAGGCCCGCACCGGTCGAGCTAACGTCGGGAGACAACCGACCACTTGGCCCGAGGGACGGACATCGACGTGAGCGAGCGAGAGAACCGAGGACACCGCGTGCGGTCGCGCACGAGCGTGGGCGGAGAACAGTCGTGAGTGACGCCTTCTATCTCCCCGACCTCGACCAGCCGGGCCGCTTTCTTTCCACCGAGTTGACCCGCGGCCCCTGGTCACCGGACGCGCAGCACGCGGGTCCGCCCTCGGCGCTGCTCGGGCACGTGATCGAGCGGTGCGAGCCGCGTCCGGGGTTCCAGGTCGGCCGGGTGGCGGTAGAGATTCTCGGCCCGGTGCCGTTGGCGCCGCTGACGGCGGCGGCGCGCGTCGTCCGTCCCGGGCGCAGCGTCGAACTCATCGAGGCGACGCTGTCCACCGAGCGCGGGCCGGTGATGCGGGCGAACGCGTGGCGGTTCAAGCTGTCCGAACCGGAATTGCCGCTGCCGGAACGCTTCCTGCCGACCGGCGCCCGCCCCGGCCCGGAACAGGCGGCGGCGCCCGAGCCGTTCCCGTCGACCCAGCCGATCGGCTTCCACACCGCCATCGATTACCGCTTCGTCAGCGGGTCCTTCGCCGAACCCGGCCCGGCGATCTGCTGGATCCGGATCAAGCACCCGATCGTCGCGGGCACCGAACCCAGCCCGCTGGAGCGCACCCTCGCGGCCGCGGATTCCGGAAACGGCGTCAGCGCGATCCTCGACTGGTCGAAGTTCCTGTTCATCAACACCGACCTGACCGTCACCCTGCATCGCCAGCCCGCGGGCGAATGGGTCTGCCTCGACGCCGTCACCTACCCCCAACCCCATGGCATAGGTATGGCCGAATCGGCGCTCTACGACGAAAAGGGCCCCTTGGGCCGCAGCACGCAAACCCTCTTCCTCGGCACCCGATAACCGAGGCAGACCCACTCGGCGTTCGTCGCCGACGCGCTCACGGACGGGTGTCATCCGCACACCCTCGAAGCTCGTTTCAGCGCACCGAGGAACTGCAGACAGTCGCCACCATGCCCGGCATACTGCGTCAGGATGATCCTCGCGACATCGAGAGAGACTTCACCTGGCTGTTCGCTGCAGACACGGTGACGGATTCGAACAATATCCGCGCTGACCGGCTGAGTCATCGCCCCCTCCGCTGTGCACGTTCGTCGGGGACGATGTGCCCGGCATCAACCAATGTCCAGTACGCATATGCCTTGTCCGGGCAGGAATCGATGCTGCAACGGACGTGGCTCTGCATGGTCGCATGCGCGTGCTCGATGTCGATACGATCGAGGATGTCGGTAACCGGTACTGCCCATTCCGGTAGTGCATCTTCTCGATCGAGTAGATACGGAAGCACATAAAAGGTGGCGACGGCCAGCAGCGCCAGCGCGACGGCAACGACTCCTGCGGTGACGATCTGAACCATGCGGTGAAGTGTCGGTAGCACACGAGTCTGTTCGCGCCGCCACCGATGCATCACCTTGATCAGCTGAGCCAGCTCGGTATCTTCTGTGTCTCATCTCCCCTTTGTCAACGCCCGACAGGTGGTGTATCCGTGGGGACCGTACTGAAAGCTCTACTGCAACAACGCCATCTCCAAACCGTTTCCGCCTTCAACCGCGAATACGACCGAATTGCCGGCGAATACGAGCCCGAACTTGTCGGTGCCGGACCCAAGAAGGCGCAGTTCTACCGGTGGCTCTCCGGAGAGCTCACCGGCCTGCCGTACCCTCACCACCGCCGGATCCTGGAAGCCATGTTCCCTGGCCGGTCGGCCGACGAGCTGTTCGAGTACTGCGCGGATCCCAGCCATATCCGATCGACACATGAAATCCGGACCCCGAGGGGGCCTTTCGATAAGACGATGGCCGATGTCGAGGCGGTCTTCGCGAACAGAACCGACTTTTTGCAGGCGGTACCACCACGGAAGCTTTTCGAAGGTGCTCGGCGGATCGATATGGCGGGCCTGTCGTTGAATCTACTGTGCCAGCAGTACTCGGATACCGATCTCGTGAAGCTGCTCGAATCAGGCACTACTCTTCGGTGCCTTTTCCTCGACCCGAGCGGCACCCACATCCGGACACGGGAGACCGAGGAGGGTCACGCACCCGGCGTGCTGTCGAGCCTTACCGAACTCAATATGAAGTGCTTGGTTCGAGCGCAGAAGAAATACGCCGAACAGCGGAAGAACATCATCCAGATCCGCACCTACGATGAGACCGTGCGCTTCAATATCACCCTGGTCGATTCCACGGTATGCGTCATTCAGCCATATCTGCCGAGAGCCCGTGGAGTCGAATCGCCAACGCTGGTCGCCCGCAAGTCGGAGCGAGCGGGGGTATTCGACACCTTCTCCGAAGTCTTCGAGACGATGTGGTCCAGCGCCCGGGAGGTGTCGCCGTTATGACACCGAGTCGGGATAAGTTACTGGAAATCGCCCGTTCGGCTGTTGAGCAGGGTGCTGAACTTCTCCACACCGCCGATCGAGGGACGATCCGCACCAAGGGCGATCGAGACTACGTGACCGGCCTGGACCAGCGAATCCAAGACGACATCAGACGGTATCTGGCCGATGCGACACCCGAGTGCGGCTTTCTCGGTGAGGAACTCGATGACGGTTCGCTCGATCAAAACGCGCGGTACATGTGGGTTCTGGATCCGATCGACGGAACGTCCAACTTCATTCACGGGTTGCCGCTCTGCGCCGTATCGCTGGCTCTGGTGCATAATGACGAACCGGTGATCGGGGTCATCGGCGCACCGTTCCTGGGCCTGGAGTACTACGCCGCTGCTGAGCGCGGCGCGTGGAGAAATGACATCCCGATCCGAACCAGTGACACCCAAACGCTCGGTCAGGCAATTGTTTCCATAGGCGACTATGCGGTCGGGCAAGAGGCGGAGCTGAAGAACGAGCGCCGCATCGCTCTCACCGCCGCGCTGGCTGCAACCGTCGAGCGGGTACGAATGTTCGGATCCGCCGCCCTCGATCTCGCGTGGGTTGCCGAGGGTCGAACCGACGCCTGCGTCATGCTTTCCAACAAGCCGTGGGATACAGCTGCCGGTGTGCTCATCGCCCGCGAGGCGGGCGCTGTCGTCCTCGACTCAGCCTCCCGCCGGCACAGCCTCGACTCTTCCGACACAATCGCCGCCTGCCCCTCCATCGCCGACCAACTGATGAGCTTGGTCAACGAATCCATCCGCTGCCCCAGGGCGACCTAGGCCGGGATTCGAACCACTGGTTGCGACCCGTAGTTCAAAGCACCTGCGACTCGCCTTTGAGAGCTGCCCTGGATATCGGCTGATATCAGGACAGCCCAGTGCCTACCCACGCGTCCCTGGCCTGATCAGATACCGGCTGCGCGAGAGGGCATGATTGCGACCGCGATCCCGTTACCAATGGGGTAGGTGTGCCGTTCACGCCAACGGTCGGAGTCGAGGAAGATGTCGAGCCGGGTGATGAGGGCATCGGATCCGGTTGTGGGATCCGCCTCCATCGTTGTCATGGGTAGCAGGTAGGTCGGTGCGGTAGTCGGCTCGTCCGGCTTCCACCGGAACGCGATCACTACCGCTGTTCCCATGCACGTGACAGACACATCGGCCAAGTGGATCCACGGCGTGCGCCCGCCGGTGGGGCTGCCTGGTGGTGGTGCATACCAGCCCGCCGCGGAGGCTTCCTCAACCGCACCGGCCGTTGAGGATGGCATCGCAGCTGCTTCCCGCAGATAGTTTTCCAACGCCTGAGCGATCCCCTGCACCCATGCCGGCGAATCCTCGGGTCGCGGTGACATCAGCCCAGGGCCTCAAGGGCGGGTCGAGATCTGCTGGACGCCCCAGCCGTTGCCGTCGGGGTCGGCGAAGAAGAAGAAACCGACGTTGTCCAGGGGGTCGGGCATGGGGGTGCGGTTTTCGCCGAGGACCTGGATTTCGGTGACCTCGACGCCACGGGAGGTCAGTTCCTCATGGGCCTTACGCAGATCGTTGACCACGAGTTGCAGGCCCTGCTGGGAGCCGGGGGTCATGTCGGGTATCGCGCCCTTGCCGATCACGATCGAGCATCCGGAGCCCGGCGGGGTGAGTTGCACGATGCGGACGTTGTCGTCGATCTTGGTGTCGTGGTCTACGGCGAAGCCCAGCTTCTCTGCGTAGAACCGCTTCGCGCGGTCGATATCCGACACGGGCACGATCACGACCTCGAGCGTCCAGTTCACGGCACTTCCTTTCGGCGGTCTGCGGTATTCGTACCAGTGCGGACCGGTTACGGCGGGGAAATTCATCGGCGCGCTAGCGCCGCACCCAGCGCCAGGCGAACTCGTCCGGCGCGGGCGGAGGTCCCGGGAGTTCACCGTCCGCACTCATTCCGGCCAGCAGCATGGCGAGTACCCGGCGGCGCAGCTGGGCGGTGCGCTCCTGGCTGGGCAGCGTGATGGCCGCGCAGGATTCCAAGATCAGGCCGAGGTCCTGCGGTGTGACCTCCGGGCGCAGCTTGCCGGAGGCGTGCGCGCGGCGCACGATCTCCTCGGTCGCTTCGCCGGAGCGGGTGACGTCGGGCAGCATCGATTCGTCAGGGGTGAAGGTGCCGGCGAGATGCACGGTGAGCGAGTGCACGTCGGCGTCGACCACACGCTCCAGGAAGCCGACCAGGGCGCGCCAGCCATCCGGGTCCTCCAGCGCGGCTTCGGCTTCCGCGTTGTACCGGCGCAGACCGTCGTGGCAGAGCGTTCGTAGCAGCACTTCCTTGCTCGGATAACGCCGGTAGAGCGCGCTGATCCCGACGCCGGCGCGTTCGGCGACGGCGGAGATCGGGGCCGTGGCGTCGGCGAGGAACACCGCGCGGGCCGCCTCCAGGATCAAGCCGTCGTTGCGGGCGGCCTGCGCCTTGCGGCCGGGCAGGCCCTTCTGAGCTGGGGCATCGGATGTCTTCGGCATGCTCCGAGGATAGCACTTGAACGGAATGATCCGTTCTGTTACTGTTCAAACAGAACAGAGCATTCCGTTTCAAAGGAGCAGCATATGACCGCCATCACCCCCTTCCGCATCGACATCGACCAGGTCGACCTGGACGACCTGCGTGATCGCCTCGCCCGCACCCGCTGGGCGGAGCAGATCCCCGGCTCGGGCGACACCTACGGGGTGAGCGTCGATCGGGTGCGCCACCTGGTGGGTTACTGGCGCGACGGGTTCGACTGGCGCGCGGTCGAGCAGGCACTGAACGCGTACCCACAGTTCACCACCGAGATCGACGGCCAGAACATCCACTTCCTGCACGTGAAGTCCGCCCGGGACGACGCGTTCCCGCTGATCCTCACGCACGGCTGGCCGGGCACTTTCGTCGAGTTCGTCGGCGTCATCGAGCCGCTTACCGCGGCCGGGTTCGATCTGGTGATCCCCTCCGTGCCCGGTTACGGGTTCTCCGGCCCCACCACCGAGGCGGGCTGGAACGACACGCGGATCGCCCGCGCCTGGGCGGAGCTGATGCGGCGGCTGGGCTACACCCGCTACGGCGCGGTGGGCAACGACGGAGGCTCGCAGATCTCGCCGGAACTCGGCCGGGTGGCGTCGGAGCAGGTGGTCGGCGTGCACGTCACGCAGGTGTACTCGTTCCCCTCCGGCGATCCGGCGGAACTGGCCGACCTCGACGAGGACGAGCAGCAGTCGCTGGCCACCCTGGACTGGTTCGTGAAGAACAAGATGGGCTTCAACGTGCTGCAATCGCAGCAGCCGCAGACGCTGGCGCACGCGATCACCGATTCGCCCGCCGGACTGGTCGGCTGGAACGGCCAGCTGCTCGGCCCGGATCTGGACGACGACTTCGTGCTGACCAATATCGCGATCCATTGGCTCACCGGCACCGCGGGCTCGGCGATCCGGCACTACTTCGAGAAGGACAAGGCCGAGCACCCCACCACGCCGACCACGGTTCCGCTCGCGCTGTGCGGCTCCACCGGCGATTTCCACGGCATCCGCCGCTTCGCCGAGCGCGACCACAACATCGTGTCGTGGCGCACGCACGACGTGTTCACCCATTACCTGCACCATGTGGCGCCCTCGCTCATGGCGGAGGAGATCACGAAGTTCTTCGCACAGCTGCGCTGAGACAGTCTCTTATGGCATCGAGACTCACGGCCATGGTTCGTCTCGTTCTCCGCTGATGTACTGAATCCATCAAGAGCACAACAGCTTTCGAACCAGAGGAGAAATCATGCAGATCGCGGTCTTCGGAGCCACCGGTACGGTCGGTCGTCTCGTCGTCGAGCGGGCGCTGCGGGAGGGGCACGAGGTGACGGCCTTCACCCGCAGCGCCGCGGGCGTCACGCAGCGGCACGAGCGGCTGCGCGTCGTGGAAGGCGACGTGCTGGACACGCATTCGGTGCAGCGCGCGGTGGAGGGGCAGGACGCGGTTCTGATCTCGCTCGGCAACGGCCGCAAGGGCGTGGTCCGCGCGGAAGGCACCAAGGCGATCATCGCCGCGATGCAGCGCACAGGTGTCGAGCGGCTGATCTGCCAGACCACGCTCGGCGTGGGCGACAGCCGGGGCAACCTGAACTTCCTGTGGAAGTACGTGATGTTCGGGCTGCTGCTGCTGCGGCCGGCCTACGCCGACCACGTCCAGCAGGAGAAGTACGTCGAGGCCGCCGATCTGGACTGGACGATCGTGCGGCCGAGCGCCTTCACCGACGGACCGGCCACCGGCAGTTACCGGCGCGGGTTCCCGGCGAGCGAGCGCGGCCTCACCCTGAAAATCGCCCGCGCCGACATCGCCGATTTCATGGTCGAGCAACTGACCGACACCACTTACCTTCGCCAGGCGCCCGGCATCTCGAACTGAGCGCGCCATGCGGCGGCATGAAAGCGGCCCACGCGCCGGAGTCCCGGAGCGTGGGCGGTCGTGGTCTCAGGCGTGCTCGTGCAGTTCGCCCCAGGCCGGGAAGGGGTCGGAATACGCCGCCCACGCGCCCGGACCCTCGGCGAACTCCGTGTCGGTGAGCAGCGCGCCGTCCAGCAAGGCGCGCACATTGTCGCAATCCAGCTTGATTCCGATGAACACGATCTCCTGCCCGGGCGGCACCTCGAGTGACGACCACCAGGCAGCCGGTTCGAAAACCAGGTTCGGCCCCGCTTGCGACCACACCGCGGCCAGCGTCGAACGGCTCGCGATCCAGCAGAACCCCTTGCTGCGCAGCAGCCCCCGCAACTGTTCCAGCACGGCGGACAGACGCAGCGGATGGAACGGCCGATCGGCGGTGTAGGTGAGACTGCGAATGCCGTACTCCTCGGTCTCCGGCGTGTGCCCGCCAGCGAGTTCCTCCGCCCAGCCCTCGGCCTCGGCGGCGACCAGCGGGTTGTAGCGGCCGGTGTCCAGCACCTCGCGCAGGTCGACCACACCGTTGCTGGTGCGCAGCACGCGCGCGCGTGGATTGAGCCTGCGCACCGTCGCCTCCACCGCCCCTACCGCGGCCGCGCCGACCAAGTCCGTCTTGTTGACCAGCACGACGTCGGCGAACTCGACCTGATCCACCAGCAGGTCGGCGATGGTGCGCGCGTCACCCTCGCCCGCTTGGAGTTTCCGCTCGGCCAGCGCCTGCCCGCGCGCCACCTCGGCCAGGAAGGTAGCGGCGTCGACCACGGTCACCATGGTGTCCAGCCGGGCGACGTCGCCGAGCCGGAAGCCGTCCTCGAACTCCCAGTCGAATGTCGCGGCCACCGGCATCGGCTCGGAGATGCCGGTCGATTCGATCACCAGCTGATCGAATCGCCCCTCGCGCGCCAGCCGCGCCACGGCTTCGATCAGGTCCTCGCGCAGCGTGCAGCAGATGCAGCCGTTGGTCAGCTCGACCAGCTTCTCCTCGGTGCGATCCAGGTGGCCCTGTCCCGCGACCAGCGCGGCGTCGATGTTGACCTCGCTCATGTCGTTGACGATGACCGCCACCCGGCGGCCCTCCCGGTTGGCAAGGATGTGGTTGAGCAGCGTCGTCTTGCCCGCACCGAGGAAGCCGGACAGCACGGTGACGGGAAGCAGATCGGAGTCCATGCATTAATGATAACGATTTTCATTTGCTTAACGTGAGCGGGTGCCCGTTGCCCGAATCGCGCGAACCGGATCGCCGTAGGGTTTGTGTCGTGAAACTGCTGCCATTGCCCGCCGAGGGGCAGACCCCCGTCCGGGCGCTCACCATTGCCGGTACCGATTCCGGCGGAGGCGCCGGAATCCAAGCCGATACCCGCACCATGGCCCTGTGCGGTGTGCACGCCCTGGTGGCCGTCGCGGCGGTGACCGTGCAGAACACAGTGGGCGTCAGCGGATTTCACGAGATTCCGCCGCGGGTCGTGGCCGATCAGGTGCGCTCGGTCGCCGGGGACATCGGCGTCGGCGCCGCGAAGACCGGCATGCTGGCCTCCACCGCGATCATCGAGGCGGTGGCGGCGGTGTGCCGGGAGGTCGGGATCGGCCGCGACGGCGATGTCCCGCTGGTCGTCGACCCGGTCGCGGCCTCGATGCACGGCGATCCGCTGCTGCACGCCGAGGCGCTCGACGCGCTGCGCTCCACCCTGATCCCGCTCGCGACCGTGGTGACGCCGAACCTGGACGAGGTCCGATTGCTCACGGGGATCGACGTCGAGGACGACGATTCGGCGCGGCGCGCCGCCGAGGCGCTGCACAAGCTGGGGCCGCGGTGGGCGATCGTCAAGGGCGGGCATCTGCGTTCCTCCGAGTACAGCACCGATCTGCTGTTCGACGGCGAGCAGTTCCTCGAGTTCACCGCACCGCGCATCGCCACCGGCAACGACCACGGCGGCGGCGACACGCTGGCCGCCGCGATCGCCTGCGCATTGGCGCACGGCTATTCGGTGCCCGAAGCGGTCGAGTTCGCCAAGGAGTGGACCTATCGCTGCCTGGCCGCGTCCTACGATCTCGGCGCGGGCCACGGGCCGGTGTCGCCGCTGTGGCGCTTGCATCGGAATTGAGCGGCAGCCGCTCGGCACACGCCATTTCTTGTCGGTGGTGGCTGCGATACTGAGGACGTCGCCGACACGGATGGCTTCAACGGCGAGGCGATCGGAACAACGACGTTCGGCGTGAACGCGGCGGAGACCTCGGCGCCCGGCCCGGGGGGCGCTCCGGTCACATAGCGGAAAAGGCGAGGTGCAGCGGCTGATCCGCCGCCATCGCGATGCCGTGTAGTCGAGCGCTCGCGGCCACCAGCGCCAAGATGACCTCGCTCAGATAGGCGGCGAACTGCTCGACCGGCATGGCCGGTGGTTCCGGCCGGTTCACCCCCAGCCACCAATCGGTGGCCGAGGCCACCGCGCCGAAGATCGAATAGATCACCAGCTCTACGCTCGCCACCTGCACCGACTCGTCGTCGACCGCGACGGCGAACAGCTCGGCGGCGCGTTCGGCGGACTGCCTGGCCGACTGCAGGGCGCGGTCGGCGTCGCCTGACCGTTGCGTGAAGTGGCTGTGCAGCATGAACCGGAAGACGTTCGGCTGCCGCGACACGACCAGCGCGTATTCGGTCGCGGCGCGGCGCACCAGGTCATCGGCCGAGTCGCCGGTCAGGTCGAAGCTGGTCATGACCTGCTCCCAGAGCAGGTCGCGCACCCGGTCGACAATCGCGTTGTAGAGGTCGGTCTTGTCCTCGAAATGGCGATACAGCTTCGGCTTGGCCGCGCCCGCTTCCTTGGCGATGTCGCCCATGCTGACGGCGGGACCGAACTTGTCGAGCGCGCGCAACGCCGCGTCCACGAACTCTTCGCGCACCTTCCGGCGATGCTCACGCCAGCGTTCGGTGCGCGCGTCCACACGTTTCGGCGGCTGGTGGTCTTCCGTCCGGCCGCGCAGCATCACGAGTCCGGATGCTACCGGCAGGCCCGGGTACCGAGACCCGGCCGTGCGCCGGGTCTCGTCCCCCTCAGTGTTTGCCGGTACCGGCACCGCCGTCGCCCGCGGCCTTGGCCTTCTTCTCCGCTCGCTTTTCCTTAAGGGTCTTCCCGGACTTCTTGGACATCGAACTGCGCGGAGATTTGTCGGACAAACGTGGTCCTTTGCTCGGAGAACCTGAATGGTCCCGCTGGCATCGACCGTACGCTACGGCGGCTGCCTGCGACGTGAACCTTCTCGGGCGACACCCCCAGGAACCTCACAGCTGAGGCCCAGCCCGGTGGCAGCGTGGCCCTCGACTCTGGTTCGCATGACCGAGACTTCGACCGTCGCGGCGACGGAACGGACCGAGACCACGGGCGCGCCCGTGCTGGACGTGGTGATACCCGTCCACAACGAAGAGACCGACCTCGGCGTGTGCGTCCGCAGACTGCACGCGTACCTGCGCGACGGATTCCCCTTCCCGGCGCGCATCACGATCGCCGACAACGCGAGCACCGACGACACGCTGCAGGTCGCACAGTTGCTCGCCGAAGAACTGGACGACGTGCGCGTGGTGCACCTGTCCGCGAAGGGGCGTGGGCGGGCGCTGCGAGCGGTGTGGGAGCGCTCCGACGCGCAGGTGGTCGCCTACATGGACGTCGACCTGTCCACCGACCTGAACGCACTGCTGCCCCTGGTCGCTCCGCTGATCACCGGGCATTCCGACCTGGCCATCGGCACGCGGCTCGACGCGGCGTCCCGCGTGGTGCGGGGACCGAAGCGCGAGATCATCTCGCGCTGCTACAACTTGCTGTTGAAGGCCTCGCTGCGGGCGCACTTCTCCGACGCCCAATGCGGCTTCAAGGCGATGCGCACCGACGTGGCGCGCCGCCTGCTGCCACTGGTGCACGACGGGGGGTGGTTCTTCGACACCGAACTGCTGGTGCTCGCCGAGCGGGCCGGTCTGCGCATCCACGAGGTTCCGGTGGACTGGATCGATGACCCGGACAGCCGCGTCGACATCGTCGACACCGCGCGCAAGGACCTGCTCGGCATCTGGCGGCTGGGGCGGGCGCTGGCCACCGGGACGCTGCCGCTCGACGAACTGCGGCGCTCGGTGGGCCGGGAACCGCTGGTGGCCGGGGTTCCGCCGGGCATGGTGGGACAACTCGTGCGGTTCGCGATCGTCGGCGTGCTGAGCACGCTGGCCTATCTGCTGCTCTACGTGGTGTCGCAGCCGCTGATCGGCGCGCAGGTGGCGAACTTCGCGGCGCTGCTGATCACAGCGGTGGGCAACACCGCGGCCAACCGGGCCTTCACCTTCGGCGTGCGCGGCTCGAACGGCGCCGTGTCACACCAGTTCCAAGGACTGGTGATCTTCGGGATCGGGTTGGCGCTGACCAGCGGGTCGCTGTTCGCGCTGCATCGGTGGGCGCCGGACGCCTCGGTGCATCTGGAGCTGTTGGTTTTGGTGGTGGCCAATCTGGTGGCGACGCTGTTGCGATTCGTCGGACTGCGCTGGGTGTTCCGCGACAGCGGCGGCGATCGCGCGCCGAGCGCATCCGCTCGCACCGCCGCCGAGGGAGACCGTTGATGACGGCGACCACGACCGCACCGCCGGTCACGGCCGAACCGCAGCCGAAAGTCCGCCGGAACTGGGAGTATCCGGCGCTGGCTGCACTGCTGCTCGGCACGGCGGTGGCCTACCTGTGCAACCTGAGTGCCAACGGCTGGGCGAATTCGTTCTACTCGGCCGCCGTCCAGGCCGGTTCGGTCTCGTGGAAGGCGTTCTTCTTCGGGTCCTCCGACGCGGCGAACTCGATCACCGTGGACAAGCCGCCCGCCTCGCTGTGGCTGATGGAGCTGTCGGTGCGGGCCTTCGGGCTGGGCAGCTGGAGCATCCTGGTGCCGGAGGTGCTGCTCGGCGTGGCGAGTGTGGCAGTCCTGTGGGCGACGGTTCGCAGGCCGTTCGGGCCCGCGGCCGGATTGCTCGCGGGGCTGGCGCTGGCCGTGACGCCCGTCGCGGCGCTGATGTTCCGGTTCAACAATCCCGAGGCGCTGCTGGTTTTCTTGATGATCGCCGCGGCATGGGCGATGACCCGAGCGGTGGAGGACGGCCGCTGGCGGTGGCTGGTGCTCACCGGGGCGCTGATCGGATTCGGTTTCCTCACCAAGCAATTGCAGGTGCTGCTGGTGGTTCCGGCGCTCGCGCTGACCTACTTGCTCGCCGGTCCACCGAAACTCGGCAAACGTATTCTGCAACTCTTCGCGGCCGGGGCCGCGATGGTGGCGGCCGCGGGCTGGTGGCTGCTGGCGGTGGAGCTGTGGCCTGCCTCGTCGCGGCCGTGGATCGGCGGCTCGCACGACAACTCCATCCTGGAACTCACCCTCGGTTACAACGGACTCGGCCGGCTCAACGGCAACGAGCGCGGCAGCGTCGGACCGGGCGGCGATCTTCCGCCGGGCGGCAACGGCATGTGGGGATCCACCGGCATCACCCGGATGTTCGAACCGGCGCAGGGCGGTCAGATCGCGTGGTTGATCCCCGCCGCGCTGATCGCGCTCGTGGCCGGAATCCTGCTGCGCGGCAAAGCGGCTCGCACCGATCGACAGCGCGCTGCCCTCGTCCTCTGGGGCGGCTGGCTGCTGGTGACCGGGCTGGTGTTCAGCTATATGGCCGGCATCTTCCACCAGTACTACACGGTGGCCCTGGCTCCGGCCGTCGCCGCGCTCGTCGGCGCGGGCGCGGTACAGGCGTGGCGGCAGCGGCAGCGGCTATGGGTGCGACTGGCCTCGGCGGCGGCAGTGGGCCTCACCACGGCGACCGCGTGGATGCTGTTGTCCCGCAGTCCGGAATGGCAGTCGTGGCTGCGCTGGACGGTGCTGGTCGTCGGCGCGCTCGCGACGCTCGCCGTGCTCGTCCCGGCGCCACGCAAACCGGCCGCGGTGGCGGCGCTGGCGGTCGCGTTCACGTTCCTGGCCGGACCGGTCGCCTACGCGGTCGACACCATCGCGACGCCGCACGCCGGGGCCATCCCCTCGGCCGGACCGAACGTCGCGATGCGTAATCGGCCGCCCTGGGGCGAGGGCATGCCGGGAATGGGCCGTCGCATGCAGGACGGGACCGGAACCACCGGCCGCGACGGCGCCGCGCAAGCCCCGGGCGGTACACCACCGGCCGGCGGCGCTCCGGGAACGGGTCCGCAGGGCACGACACCGGACGGCCGAATTCCGCAGCCGGGGGGCCGGATTCCGGGCGCCTGGCCGCAGGGCAACGCACCCGGCAGCCGGACACCGAGCGACGGACGCCAGGGCACGACGCCCGACGGACAGACGCCCGGCACACCGCCGGGCTTCCCTCCCGGCAACGCGCCGCAGGGCAACGTACCCGGCGGGCAGGCACCGGACGGCGCGATGCCGCCGCAGGGGCAAGGTATGCCAGGAGACGGCCGTCCCGGCACCGATGGCGGCGGCATGGGCGGCTTCCTGGGGGCGAGCGAACCGAGCGCGCAAATCGTGTCCCTGCTCGAGCGGAACGGTGGCGACTACACCTGGGTGGCCGCGGCCGTCGGCTCGAACAGCGCGGCGGGGCTGCAACTGGCCACCGAACTTCCGGTGATGCCGATCGGCGGCTTCAACGGCAGTGACCCCTCGCCGACGCTGGAACAGTTCCAACAGTATGTCGCCGAAGGGAAGATCCACTACTTCGTCGGTGGCGGACGTGGCGGACCGGGTTCCTCCGAGTCGTCCCCCAGTGCGCGGATCACGCAGTGGGTCGAGGAGAACTTCACCGCCGTTCAAGTGGACGGCGTCACGTTGTACGACCTGACCGCCACCCACTGAAACCACCGCGATGCGGTTCTGCCGCCCTGCATTCCGTCGGGACCGCATCGTCTCCCGATGTTCAGCGCTTTCCCCCCTGCGTCCGCTGAACACCGCATCCGCACCAGCGCCGTACCTCGGCGCCGGTGCGGATCGCGTTCGTGCACCGGGTCCACCACCGGCGTGCGGCCAATTCGGCTTCCCGCTCTTGGCATCCCGCAAAACTCCAGCGATGATGATCGGACCTGTGACGGCTCCCGGCTGGGAGCCGGGCCATCAGGTGCCGTGTCCACGCGAACATGCAGGGAAACAGTTGAACGCTTTCATGAAGCTGGCCGTGACGGTGGTCAGCGCACTGCTCGCAACCGCGCTCGCCGTCGGATTCGCCGCCACCGCGTCGGCCGCGCCCGTCGACCGCGCCGAACCGATCGCCGCCGCCGCGACCGGCGAACCTCCGCAGGTGACCTACATCAAAGCGTGCCTGCCGCCCGGTGACACGATCGAACTGCGCACCGGAATCGGCGCGGCGATCGGGGCCGCGATCGGCGCGCTCGTCGGCCTGCCCGTCTTCTTCGTCGGCGCGATCCCCGGCGCGATCATCGTCGGCCTGATCGGCGCAGCCATTGGGGCCTCCTCCTACGCCATCGATTCGGGACGGCTCGAGCAGCAAGGCCTGTGCTGAGCGCGACCGACGTCGATCTCATCCGGCGGTCAGCGCGCGCACCAACCGGTCCAGCGCGGGGCGTGGATCGAAGTCCGCTTCCGGGTTGACCAGCTGATGCAGGATGATCCCGTCGAGTTGGTCGACCAGGGGCCGCGCCGCGGTCCGATCCGCCCCGGCACCCGCCAGCAGCGTCGCGGCCCAGTCGGTCAGGCGCAGGTGTCCGCGCCGGACGCTCTCGCGCAGCGCGGGAATGGACTGTCCTTCCAGGAACAGGGCGTAGCGGGCCAGGGTGCGCACCCGGTCGGCGCCCACCGCGTGCACCGCGAAAGCGGCCATGCCGTCGACGAGTTCGTCGATCGACCGGGGCGCCGGTCGCCGCAGGAGCGCCTCCCAATTCGCGTAGTCACGTGCCTCGAGGCGCTCGGTGATGCCGATCAGCAGCGCTTCCCGGGTGCGGAAGTAGTTGGAGGCCGATCCGGCGGGCATGCCCGCGGCCTCGTCGACCGCGCGGTGGGTGAGCGCGCGGGTGCCGCGGGATCCCAGCAGGTCGATCGCCGCGTCCAAGACGAGTTCACGTTTGGTGGACACACCTTGATACTACGTAAGTAGTGATTCAGGTACTGGGTTATCCCTGGGCGGCAATGGCTCTGCATACTCTCGCCGCCTCTCACTTCGCGCCCGCCATCGGGCCTGGCGACGCCACAGTCTCCGGCCGGATGTCGCATCGCGGTTCAGCGGGGTGCGTGCAAGGCGGCGTGCAGCGTGGCCGCCCATTGCTCGACTATTCGCTTGCGACGGGCCGAATCGTCGGTGAGGACGTCGGCGAGGCCGAGGCCGCGCGCCATGTCCAGGGTCGCCTGGACCAGGTGGTGGGCGACCGGGTCCGAGTCGTCCACGCCGAGGGCCTCGACCGCGCGGCGATGGGAGGCGCGCCCGAAACGAGCCTCCAGCGGGACGATGCGTTCGCGCAGTGCCGGGTCCGCGGCGGCATGGGTCCACACCTGCAATGCCGCCTTGAACAACGGGCTGGTGTAGGACTCGACCAGCCCCGCGACCACCGCCTCGGTGCGTGCGATGCCGTCACCCAGGTCCGTCAGCGTCGCCGCCTCCTGCACCGCCTGCCCGCTGCGCGTGTCGAACATGTACTCCAGCGCGGCCGTGATCAGATCCTCCCTGGTGGGGAAATGATGCTGGGCCGCGCCACGCGACACCCCGGCCCGTTCGGCGACGACGGCGACCGTCGCGGCCGCCCAGCCCATCTCGGCCAGGCAGTCGATGGTCGCCTCGAGCAGGCGCTGCCGGGTCGCGCGGCTGCGGTCCTGCTTCGGTTCGTGAGGTGTCGCCATGGTCGTTATTCTGCCCAGTTCGGCGGGCGGCGCTGCAAAAAGGCCAGCATGCCCTCGTGCACCTCGGGGGTGCCGAAGAAACTCGCCGAGCGCCGCGCGAGTTCTTCGGCGGAGGCGTCGAACTCGGCGAGGATGCCCGCGTTGACCAACCGCTTGGCCTCGGCCAACCCCTGCGGGGAGCCCTTGCGCACCTCCCCGCACAGCCGTTCCACTTCGGCGGCCGGATCGTCGGCGGTCACCGTGACCAAGCCGATCTCCCGAGCCACGGTCGCATCGAACTTCTCGCCCGTGAGGTAGTACCGGCTGGCCGCACGCGGATCGAGCCTGGGCAGCAGGGTGAGCGAGATCATGAACGGCGCCAGCCCGATCCGCACTTCGGTGAGCGCGAAACTACTGCCCGGGCCGGCCACGACGATGTCGCATCCCGCCACGATGCCCATGCCGCCGGCCCGCACATTGCCGTCGATCCGCGCGATCACCGGCTTGGGGATCTCCACCAGCCTGCGCAGCACCCCGATCATCACCCGGGTGCGCTCATCGGCGGCCACGGCCGGATCGGCGTCGCTCGCCTCGCTCAGATCCGCGCCCGCGCAGAAGGTGTTGCCGGTGTGCGCGAGCACGATGACGCGCACCTTGTCGTCGGCGGCCGCGTCGTCGAGCCCGCGCAGCAGCTCGGCGACCAGCTTGGCCGACAGCGCGTTGCGGTTGTGCGGCGAATCGAACGTGAGCGTCGCGACGCCGCCGCTCACCTCGTAGCGGACGAACGGGCCCGTCTCGGTCATGCGCGTCCTCTCAGTACGACTTCGGCAGGCCCAGCGAATACTGGGCGACGAAGTTCAGGACCATCTCCCGGCTCACCGGCGCGATCCGGCCGATGCGCGCGGCGGCGAGCATGGCGGCCAGCCCGACGTCCCTGGTCAGACCGGAACCACCATGGGTCTGGATGGCCTGGTCGAGTGCCTTGATGCTGGCTTCGGCCCCGGCGTACTTCGCCATGTTGGCCGCCTCGGCGGCGCCCATCTCGTCGCCCGCGTCGTAGAGGGTGGCGGCCTTCTGCATCATCAGCTTCGCCAGCTCCAGTTCGACCTTCACCTGGGCCAGCGGATGCGAAATCCCTTGGTGCGCGCCGATCGGCGTCTTCCACACCGTGCGCTCCTTGGCGTATTCCACGGCGCGCTCGATGGCATAGCGGCCCATGCCGACGGCCATGGCAGCGCCCATGATCCGCTCCGGGTTCAGGCCCGCGAACAGCTGCATCAGCGCCGCGTCCTCTTTGCCGACCAGCGCGTCGGAGGGCAGCCGGACGTCGTCGAGGAACAGGGTGTACTGGTGATCGGGCTCGATGATGTCCATCTCCTGCGCCGTCTTGGTGAAGCCTTCGGCGTCGGTCGGCACGATGAACAGGGCGGGCTTGAGCTTGCCGGTCTTGTGATCGGAGGTCCTGGCCACGATCAGCACGGCCTCGGCCTGGTCCACGCCGGAGATGAAGATCTTGCGGCCGTTGAGGATCCAGTCGTCGCCGTCGCGGCGCGCGGTCGTGGTGATCTGGTGGGAATTGGAGCCCGCGTCCGGCTCGGTGATGCCGAACACCATCTTGCCGGAGCCGTCGGCGAGCTTGGGCAGCCATTCCCGCTTCTGCTCGTCGGTGCCGTACCTGGTGATGATGGTGCCGCAGATGGCCGGGGAGACCACCATCAGCAGCAGGCCCGCACCCTGCGCGGACAGCTCCTCCATCACCAGCGACAGCTCGTACATGCCCGCGCCGCCGCCACCGTACTCCTCGGGCAGGTTCACCCCGAGGAAACCGAGTTTGCCCGCCTCCTGCCACAGTTCGTCCAGCGGCTCGTTCTTGCGCGCCTTCGGCAGCACGTAGTCGCGGTAGTTGTACTTCGCGGCCAGCGCGGCGACGGCGGCCCGCAGCGCCTTCTGCTCGTCGGTTTCGATGAACGACATCAGTTCTCCTGGGTTTCGGTGGTGTCGGCGGCGGGGTCGACGACCGCGAGCACGGCGCCGACGTCGACCTGCTGGCCGACGGTGACGTTGACGGCGCTGAGCACGCCCGCGGCGGGCGCGGCGATGGTGTGCTCCATCTTCATCGCCTCCAGCCACAGAATCGGCTGGCCCTGTTCGACCCGGCTGCCGACCTCGACGGCGAGCCGGATGACGCTGCCCGGCATGGGCGCCAGCAGGGAGCCGGTGGCCACCTGGTCGGCCGGGTCGCTGAAGCGCGGCAGCCTGCGCAGGGCCACCGGGCCCAGCGGCGAGTCGACGTAGACCTGGTCGCCGTAGCGGGCGACGTCGAACTGCCTGCGCACCCGACCGCGTTCGCCCGGCACCGACAGCACGACGCGATCGGGAGTCGCTTCGACGAGTTCGAGACCGTCGTGCCCGTCCACGGCGACACCGGTGCGGCCGAAGCGGTAACCCACCTCGTGCGTCCCGGTGGCGCGGCTCTCGTAGGACTTACGCTGCGACTGGGACGGCAGGTTCCGCCACCCGCTGGGCAATCCGCCGCCCACCCGCGCGCGGCCGCGATTGGCGGCGGCGTCGGCGAGCGCCGCCGCCACGATGGACAGCGCCTCGTCGGATTCCGACACCAGCGGCGCGGCGAGCACATCCAACCCGTGCGTGGTGAAGAACGCCGTGTCGGTGTCACCGGACAGGAACGCCGGATGACGCAGCACGCGCACCAGCAGATCCCGGTTGGTGACCAGGCCGTGGATCTCGGCGCGATGCAGCGCGGACGCGAGCAATCGCGCCGCCTCGGTGCGTGTCTCGGCGAAGGAGATGACCTTGGCCAGCATCGGGTCGTAGTGCACGCCGACGACCGAGCCGTTCACCACGCCCGTGTCCAAACGCACGCCCGGCCGGTCGAGCAGGTCGAATTCGGCCCGGACCGAGGGGATCTCGATCCGATGCACGGTCCCGCTCTGCGGCTGCCAATCCTGTGCCGGATCCTCGGCGTAGAGCCGCACTTCGATCGAATGTCCGCGCATCGCGGGCGGTTCCGCGGGCAGCGCGCCGCCCGCGGCGACGTCCAGTTGCAGTCGGACCAGGTCCAGTCCGGTGGTGCACTCGGTCACCGGATGCTCGACTTGCAGGCGGGTGTTCATCTCCAGGAAGAAGAACTCGCCCTGCTCGTCGGCGAGGAACTCGACGGTGCCCGCGCCGGTGTAGCCGATCGCACCCGCCGCCGACCGAGCCGCTTCGAACAGGCGCGCCCGCATGCCTTCGGTGCGTTCCACCAGCGGAGACGGGGCCTCCTCCAGCACCTTCTGGTGGCGGCGCTGGATGGAGCACTCGCGCTCGCCCACCGCCCAGATGACGCCGTGCGTGTCCGCCATCACCTGGACCTCGATGTGCCTGCCGGTCTCCAGGTAACGCTCGCAGAAGACCGTCGGGTCGCCGAAGGCGGATTCCGCCTCGCGCCGTGCGGCCTCGATCTGCGGCGCCAGATCGGCCAGCGCGCGGACCACGCGCATGCCGCGCCCGCCGCCACCGGCGGACGCCTTGATCAGCACCGGCAGATGCGCCTCGGTGACCTCGGCCGGGTCCAGTTCGGCGAGCACCGGCACGCCTGCGGCGTCCATCATCTTCTTCGCGGCGACCTTGGAGCCCATCTGCTCGATCGCCTCCACGGGCGGGCCGATCCAAACCAGCCCGGCGTCGAGTACCGACTTGGCGAATTCGGCATTCTCGGAGAGGAATCCGTATCCGGGATGGATGGCGTCGGCGCCCGCGGCGAGCGCCGCCTCGATGATCAGTTCGCCGCGCAGATAGGTTTCCGCCGGCGTGTTGCCGGGCAGGCGCACCGCGGCGTCCGCCTCGGTGACGTGCGGCGCGGCGGCATCCGCGTCGGAGTACACCGCGACGCTGCCCAGACCCATCCGGCGGCAGGTGGCGAAGACCCGTCGGGCGATCTCGCCACGATTGGCGACAAGGACATTCGTGAGCCCACCCGTCATCCGGCCGCCATCCCTCATCGAATCGCTCTGCGATGCAGTCATCATCGGCCTCACATTCGGAAGACGCCGAAGCCGTCGGCGCCTTTGATCGGGGCGTTGTGAATGGCCGACAGGGACATTCCCAACACGGTGCGAGTGTCGCGCGGATCGATGACCCCGTCGTCGTAGAGCCGCCCGGACATGAACATCGCCAGCGATTCGGCCTCGATCTGCGCCTCCACCATGGCGCGCATCCCGGCGTCGGCCTCCTCGTCGAACGGCAGTCCCTTCGCCTCGGCGGCCGCGCGGCCGACGATCGAGATGACGCCCGCCAGCTGCGCGCCGCCCATCACCGCGGATTTCGCACTGGGCCAGGCGAAGACGAAACGCGGGTCGTAGGCCCGGCCGCACATGCCGTAGTGGCCCGCGCCGTAGGACGAGCCCATCAGCAGCGAGATGTGCGGCACCTTCGAGTTGGACACCGCGTTGATCATCATCGCGCCGTGCTTGATGATGCCCTTCTGCTCGTACTCCTTGCCCACCATGTAGCCGGTGGTGTTGTGCAGGAACAGCAGCGGCGTGTTCGTCTTGTTGGCCAGCTGGATGAACTGGGTGGCCTTCTGCGACTCCTCGGAGAACAGCACACCGCGCGCGTTGGCCAGGATGCCGACCGGATATCCGTGCAGCTCGGCCCATCCGGTCACCAGGCTGCTGCCGTAGAGCGGCTTGAACTCGTCGAAGTCCGAGCCGTCCACGATGCGTGCGATCACTTCGCGCGGGTCGAACGGGATCTTCAGGTCCGACGGCACGATGCCGAGCAGGTCCTCCGGGTCGTAGAGCGGCTCGATCACCTCGCCGCGCGGAGCCGGACCCTGCTTGCGCCAGTTCAGCCGCCGGACGATGGAACGGCCGATGCGGATCGCGTCCTGCTCGTCGACCGCGTAGTAGTCCGCGAGGCCGGAAACCCGCGCGTGCATGTCCGCCCCGCCGAGCGACTCGTCGTCGGACTCCTCGCCGGTGGCCATCTTGACCAGCGGCGGACCGCCGAGGAACACCTTGGAGCGCTCCTTGATCATCACCACGTGGTCGGACATGCCCGGGATGTACGCGCCGCCCGCGGTGGAGTTGCCGAACACCAGCGCGATCGTCGGAATGCCCGCCGCCGAGGCCTGGGTGAGGTCGCGGAACATCCGGCCGCCGGGGACGAACACTTCCTTCTGCGTGGGCAGATCCGCGCCGCCGGATTCCACCAGCGAGATCACCGGCAGCCGGTTCTCCCGCACGATGTCGTTGATGCGCAACGTCTTGCGCAGCGTCCACGGGTTGGAGGTGCCGCCGCGCACCGTCGGGTCGGGCGCGACGATCATGCACTCGACGCCCTCCACGACGCCGATCCCGGCGATGGTGCTGCCGCCGACGTGGAATTCGCTGCCCCAGCCCGCCAGCGGGCACAGCTCCAGGAACGGCGAGTCCTCGTCGACGAGCAGTTCGATGCGCTCGCGCGCGGTCAGCTTGCCGCGCTTGCGATGCCGCGCCAGCTTGTCCGGTCCGCCGCCCGCGATGGCCTTGGCGAACTCCGCCTCGACCTCGGTGAGCTTGGCGGTCATGGCCGCCGCGGCCGCCTCGTACTCGGGCGCGGCGGTGTCCAGGGTGCTGCGCAGGATGGTCATGACTGGTACCCCAATCGCTTCGCCGCCAGTCCGGTCAGGATCTCGGTCGTGCCGCCGCCGATGCCGAGGATGCGCATATCGCGGTACTGGCGTTCGATCTCGGATTCGCGCATGTAGCCGAGGCCGCCGAACAGCTGAACGGCCTGGTTGGCCACCCACTCGCCCGCTTCGACTGCGGTGTTCTTGGCGAAGCACACTTCGGCGATCAGGTCGGTCTCGCCTTCGGCGCTGCGCTGCACCACGTCGCGGGTGTACACGCGAGCGACGTCGATGCGCCGCGCCATCTCGGTGACCGTGTTCTGCACCGCCTGCCTGCTGATCAGCGGGCGACCGAAGGTCTCGCGGTTGCGCACCCATTCCAGAGTCAGCTCCAGGCAGCGCTGCGCGCTGGAGTACGCCTGCACCGCGAGGCCGACGCGCTCGCTGACGAACGCGCCCGCGATCTGGAAGAAGCCGGAGTTCTCCGGCCCGACCAGGTTCTCCACCGGCACCCGGACGTCGACGTAGGACAACTCGGCGGTGTCGGAGGCCAGCCAGCCCATTTTGTCCAGCTTGCGGCTGACCGTGAAGCCGGGCGTGTCCTTGTCGACGATGAGCAGCGAGATGCCGCCGGAGCCGGGACCGCCGGTGCGCACGGCGGTGACCACGAAATCGGCGCGCACGCCGGAAGTGATGTAGGTCTTGGCGCCGTTGACGATGTAGTGGTCGCCGTCGCGGCGCGCCGTCGTGGTGAGGTGTCCGACGTCGGAGCCGCCGCCGGGCTCGGTGATCGCGAGCGAGCCGATCTTCTCCCCCGCCAGCGTCGGCTTCACCCAGCGCTCGATCTGCTCGGCGTTACCCGAGGCGATGATGTGCGGCACCGAGATACCGCAGGTGAACAGGGAGGCGAACAGCCCGCCGGACGCACCGGCCTGGTGCATCTCCTCGCAGACGATCATCGCGTCCACGCCGTCGCCGCCGGAGCCGCCCGCGGATTCCGGGAACTGCACGCCCAGCAGGCCGAGCGCGCCCGCCTTCTTGTGCAGTTCGCGCGGGATCTCCCCGGCGCGCTCCCAGCCGTCCAGGTAGGGCAGGATCTCGCGTTCCACGAATCCACGTACGGTGGAACGCAATTCGCGTCGTTCCGGCGTCTCCCAGAGTTTCGTCATGCGGTGTCCTTTCTCGCATGACCGGGGGCCCTGCGTGGTGACGCGAGCTGCCGCCTCCGGGCCTGACCGGTCATGCGAAAAACTCCACTGGAATGTCGAGGTGACGAGACCGCAGCCATTCGCCGAGTCCCTTGGCCTGCGGATCGAAGCGGGCCTGATAGGCCACGCCTCGGCCGAGCAGGCCTTCGATGATGAAGTTCAGCGCCCGCAGATTGGGCAGGACGTGCCGGGTGACGGTCAGCGAAGCCGCTTCCGGCAGCAGTTCTTTGACGCGGGCCACGGTGAGTGTGTGCGCCAGCCACCGCCATTGCTCGTCGGTGCGCACCCACACGCCGATGTTCGCGTCACCGCCTTTGTCACCGCTGCGGGCCAGCGCGATCGTCCCCAACGGGACGCGGCGCGTTTCCCCGGCGGGCAGCGGCTCCGGCGCGGGCGGCTCCGCGACGTCGGCGAGTTCGGTGGTCTCCCTGGCCGGTTCGACGTCGACGCGAGTGCCATCGGGCAGCACCGCCGTGTGCGGAACCTCCGCGGCGTCGACGAAACCGGGCGTGAACACGCCGTAGGGAGATCCGTTGCCGGGCAGTGTGGTGAAACTGCACCCCGGATAGCTGGCCAACGCCAGCTCCACGGCGACATTGGAGAACGCGCGCCCGACCTTGTTCGGGTCCTGGTCACGGACCACGCAGCGCAGCAGCGCGCTTGCCTGCTCCTCGGTCGCCGCGTCCGGCCGGTCCAGGCGGGCCAGCGTCCAGCTCAGCTCGGCGGGACGGGTCGGCAGCCAGGACTCCAGCTGGCGTTGCGCGAGTGCGGCTTTGGCCTCGATGTCCAGGCCGGTGAGCACGAACTCCATCTCGTTGCGGAAGCCGCCGAGCGTGTTCAGCGAGACCTTGAGCCGAGGCGGCGGGGCCTCACCGGTGACGCCGCTGATCCGCACCCGGTCGGGACCGTCCTGGTCGAGCCGGATGGTGTCCAGGCGGGTCGTCACGTCGGGGCCCGCGTAGCGGGGACCCTGGATCTCGTACATCAACTGGGCCTCGACCGTGTCGACGGTGACCGCGCCGCCGGTGCCCGCGTGCTTGGTGATGACGCTGCTGCCGTCGGCGCGGATCTCCGCGATCGGGAAGCCCGGCCTGCCCAGATCGGCTAGTTCGGTGAAGAAGGCGTAGTTGCCGCCGGTGGCCTGGGTGCCGCACTCGATCACGTGCCCGGCCACCACCGCACCGGCCAGCCGGTGGTAATCCTCGCGGTCCCAGCCGAAGTGCGCGGCGGCCGGGCCGACGATCACCGAGGCGTCGGTGACCCGGCCGGTGACCACGATGTCCGCGCCCGCGTTCAAGCATTCGACGATGCCCCACGCGCCGAGGTAGGCGTTGGCGGTCAGCGGCGCGCCGAACCCGAGTTCACCGGCGCGCGCGAGCAGATCGTCGCCCTCCACGTGCGCGATCTTCGCGTCCAGTCCGAGATCGGCGGCCACCTTGCGCAGTTTGCCCGCCAAGCCGGCCGGATTCAGGCCGCCCGCGTTGGCCACGATGCGCACGTTGCGTTCCAGCGCCAACCCGAGACAGTCCTCGATCTGCTTGACGAAGGTCTTGGCATAGCCGAGATCCGGGTCCTTCATGCGGTCCCGACCGAGGATCAACATGGTGAGTTCGGCGAGATAGTCGCCGGTGAGGACGTCGAGTTGTCCCCCTTCCAGCATCTCGCGCATGGCACCGAGCCGATCACCGTAGAAACCGGAACAGTTGCCGATCCGGAGCACATCCGGGTCGGCGGCCAGCATACTCATCAGCGGGAATGCCTCCTGTGCGGCGAACCGTCAGGATGAGCCGCATGCCGCACCCGTGAAGTCCGCGTCCGCGACCAGCATCACACCCGAGGCAGAAAAAAGCAAGCATGCGTGCTTGTTACTTGGCAATGGGGGTCGGCACCCACGCGTCCGCCGCCGAGCGGGCTGGAGCAAGATGGGCACGGTGTCCAGCGACGTGACCGTGATCGTTCTGTTCGCCTTGGCAGGGTTCCTGCTCGGCGGCGCCTACACCACCTGGAAGACGGCCCGGCCGCTGTCGATCGCGCTGGCCGTCTGCGCCGTTCTGGCGGCGGGCGGCGCGCTGGCCTGGTGGCTCGGCTAGCTCTTCGACAAACGGAAGATCCGCAGGTCATCGGGGACGCCGTTGAGCGGAGCGGCGAAGAGGCCGCGGCGATACGGCTTGACCACCAAACCCAGTTCCGCCAGCGTCTCCGGCCGCAAGCCCTGCAGCGTCACCTCCGACAGCATGGTGTGGCCGTTGCCGCCCGCCTCCATGACCCGCGCCGCGATCGTGACGTCCACGCCGAGCCAATCGCCCCCTATCTCGCGCGGCGAACCGGTGTGCAAACCGATGCGCATGTGCGGGGTGTAACCGCGCACCTGCACATCGGCCAGGTTGCGCTTGGCGGTCACGGCCGCGCGCACCGCCCGGTCCGCCGAGGGGAACACTGCCATCACGCCGTCACCCATGCGCTTGACCACCTGCCCGCCGCGTTCGGCGATCGGCGGCTCGATGGCCTTGGCCACCTTGCGCAGCAGTTCGAGGGTGGCCTCGTCACCGGCCGAGAGCGACCAGCGCGAGAAGGCCACCAGGTCGGTGAACATAACAGTTACTTCTTGGCTACCTTTGCCGCGCCCCATTCGCTCCAAGGCGGCCTGCCAGACCTGTAAGGCGCCGAAACCGATCTCGCGCGCGGCGCTGGGGGCGCCGCCGACCAGCTTGTCCGCCGCCCGCGCGACCGCTCGCGCGCCACCGGGCCCGGACACCGACAGCGGGTCGCCGAAGGCAGGGTCACCGGGGAGCTGTTCGCGCGCCCTGCGCAGCACACCGATGAGATCCGCACGCTGGTTCGCGGCGTTCATCAGCGCGGACAGCTGGCTGCGGCGCGATCCGCCGGAACGGCGGGAAGAATCGAACCCGTCGGACGGCTCCAACGGAATGACCACTTCGGGCGGTTCGCCACCGGCGGCCTCGCGCCCCGACTCCGGCTCCGTACCGCCGGAAGGTCTTTCGTTCACGCCCCGAGAGTATCTCAGCCGATCCGACGTCGGCAGATTACCGATCATCGCCATCTCTCACCTCCGCGACGAACACGGCGAGCACGTCGGCGGGCTCCGCGTTGGATAACGAGCTGGTTGCTGAACCGAGGCTACTCGGCGCAGCGCAGGTCTCGGAACCGGCAAGCGGCATAGTTTCCTCGATGTTCACACGCACGATCGGCCCGGCGCGAGGACTCGCACCGGGCCGATCGCGGCACCGTCCGCCGGGCAGTGGCGACGGTGGGCGGAACGCCGGACCTCCCGACAAGGTCGGCGCCCCACAACCCGAGTGGCGAGGGAGGGCGACTCGGGAAGCTTCCCGCTATGCGTCGCGCTGGTTCACCACGACCAAGGCGGCGCCGAAGACGATCGCGACGAAGACGGTGAAGTACAGCAGGCTGCCCCACGGCCCCCAGTGCCAATTGGCCGCGGACACGGAGGCGCTGAAGAAGCGGTTCGCGTTCGCGAACGGCAGGAACGGCGTGACATTGCGGCCGAAACTGCCGAACGCGCCGAGCAGTCCCTCGATGAGCAGGGGCCACAGCACGATCAGGGAGATGGCCGCGGCGGACTGCCGTACCAGCACGCCGACGCCGATCGCCAGCAGCACGCACAGGAACGCGTAGATCGGGATGCCGTAGACCTGGCGCCAGTCCTCCGCGCCGGCCAGCGTGAGGGCCGCACCCGCGTCCGGGCCGCTGATGGCCTTGGCCACCGCGTAGGCCGAGAACACCAGGACGATGGTCAGCACCGCGCCGTAGACCCCGACCAGCCCGGCCTTGGTCACGATCACCTTGGCCCGATGCGGCGTCGCCTGATACGTGGTCCGGATGATGCCGAAGCGATATTCGCTGGTCACGGTCAAGGTGGCCATGATCATCAGGACCATCACGCCGAAGCCGCTGATGCCGGCCACCGCGGTGGAGACGGTCAGGTCGATCGCGCCGTCCTTGCCGTAGGACGCGCGCGCCACCGAGGCGAGCAGCGCGGCCATACCGAGCGCGAGGGCGATGACGATCGCCGAGCACCACCAGGGCGACCTGGTGGAGGTGAGCTTGATTCGTTCCGCTGCCAGCACGCCCATCAGAGCGCACCTCCCATAACTTGATCGAAACCTTCGCCGTGGTACTGCACGGCGCCGCCGGTCATCCGCATGAACGCCTCTTCCAGCGACGCGCGCTGCGGGGCCAGCTCGAACAGCGTGATGCTGTGCTCGCCCGCCAGCTTGCCGACCGCGTCACTGGACACTCCCGCCACCACCAGCGCGGGTCCGTCGGTTCCGGCCCCGTCCTCGCGGACGGTCATGCCGTTCGAGGTGAGCACGCTGCGCAACTGGTCGAGCTGCGGGCTGCGCACCCGCACCGACTGCTCGGAGGCGCGTTCGATGAATTCCTGGGTGGTCGAGTCCGAGATGAGCTTGCCGCGCCCGATCACCACCAGGTGCTCGGCGGTCTGCGCCATCTCCGACAGCAGATGGCTGGAGACCAGCACCGTGCGGCCTTCGGCGGCCAGCCGCTGCATGAACCGCCGGATCCACAGGATGCCCTCCGGGTCGAGGCCGTTCACCGGCTCGTCGAACAGCAGCACCTCCGGATCACCCAGCAGCGCGCCGGCCAGGCCGAGCCGCTGCGACATGCCCAGGGAGAAGCCGCCCGCGGTCTTGCCCGCCACCTCGGACAGGCCGACCAGCCGCAGCACCTCCTCCACCCGGGACTTGGCGATGTCGTTGGACGCGGCCATCCACTCCAGATGGGCGCGCGCCGACCGGTTCGGATGCACCCACTTGGCGTCCAGCAGCGCGCCGACGGTGCGCAGCGGATGGTCCAGCTCGTGGTAGGGCTTGCCCTTGATCAGGGCGGTGCCCGCGGTGGGCCGGTCCAATCCGAGGATCATCCGCATGGTGGTCGACTTGCCCGCGCCGTTCGGTCCGAGGAACCCCGTCACCTGCCCGGGTCGAACGGTGAAGGTCAGATCCTGCACCGCTACGGTCTGCCCGTAGTGCTTGGTCAGGCCTCTCAGCTCGATCATGCGCCCAGCATTCCGCAAATCGCGGCCGCGCGCGTCGGTAAATGGTGGCGAGTTGGATCATCCTCGAGGATGAGGAAGAGGTGTCCGGGTGGGTGCGATCCCGTACGGGAAGCTCCACGCTCACCAGCACACAGAAGGCCCGCGACCAGTCGAATCGGTCGCGGCCCTTCGCGGCCCTGCTAGGGGTCAGGAAGTCACAGCGACGTACCCAGCCAGGACGCGAACCCGACCAGACCCTCACTCTGGCGTCGCTGCGCCGCTGCGATGCCGTGCACCGTCTCCCGCACTCCCGGGTGCAATCGGGTCTGCTGCGGTGCCGCTGCCCGTGCCTTGTTCAACGCAACCAGGGCCTTGTCCGGCTTGCCGGACATCAACCAGGCGCGTGCGTTGTCCTGCCAGTGATGCCCGATCCGGGTAGGTGGCGCTCCGGCCGAGTAGACCAGCTGGGCACCCTCGATCGCGGCCCGGTTCGGGTCGCCGGATTCCAACTCGATCGCGTGCGAGTGGATCTCGGTGTTCAGCGGTCCGAAGTCGACCATATACATGTCCGTCTCACCGGTCCGGGCCGCCATTTCACGTGCCGCCGCGATGTGGTCGACCGCGCCGGCATGGTTCAACTTCCGCGCTTCGTTCACCGCCCCGGCAAGGTGCGAGTAGCCGCCCAGGATCAGCCCGGATCGGGTTTCATCGGCGGTCGATATCGCCGAATCGATGAGTTGACCGGCCACCTCCGACTCTCCGTAATGGGTGAGTACCCGCGCCCGTGCCAGGACGGAGAACGCACCCCAGTTGCGATCATCGGCCAGAGGCGCATACGTGTCGGCGAGGTCGAGCGCTGGCAGCGTGAGCAACAGGTGGCCGGTTCGCCGGGCAGACCACTCGGCGAGCACGTACGCGGCCGTCAGCAGCGTGTAGGCGTGTGCCCGCTCGTCGCCGGACAACTCCCGCACCGCACCATGCAACCGGCGGATGATGCCCGGCAATACCTCGATGGTCTGCCGCGTCCGGTCGCGGCGGTACAGCAGTTGCGCGGCGGCCAGGTCCGCCTCCAGCTGCGCCAGCGGCCCGGGGTCGACCGCTCGAGCGTATCGGCCTTCGGTCAGCAGCACCGATAGTTCATTCACCGCGTCGGACAACGGCTTTCCGTCGTCGTAAGGTGCGCCGGTCAACTGCTCCGGGGTGACCCGTAGTGCACGCGCTACCGCCGAGATGAAGCCGGGAGAGGCTGGCTCTCGTCCCTGCTCGACCGCCTTGACCATGCTCAGGCTGTAGGCCGCACGGGACGCGAGCGCCCGTTGACTGAGCCCGGCGAGCTTGCGTTCCGATGCGATCCGCTGCCCCACGCTGTCGCTCATCCCCCAACGGTAGATCGATCGCGGTCGGCTGTCCCCTCACTGTCCCTCGGTGGCCTTGCCGTCCGCGAACGTTTTGGCAGGCCCCGGCGTCGGGTGGACCCCCGAATCCTCGGCGCCGGGCGCCACCCAACCACACCACAATGCAAGGGGGTTTCGGAGTGACCGAACTCGCAGTCGCCCTTACCGTCATGGCCGCTGTCGGCGGACTGCTGATCATCGTGTTCTGGGTCCTGCCGTGGCTACTCGAGCTCGGTGACGATACCGACGAGCGAGTTCCCTTCCGCGACGTAATGGACCGCATCGAACGCGAGGACCAGCGATGACGCCACGGCGCAGCTGGATCCAGGGCCCGCCGACGAGCAGGTCAGACCTCCGGCGGTCGGTCGTACGTGTCGATTGCGACCTTGGACGTCGAGGAGTCGCGCAACACCAATTCCCACGGCCCGGAGTTGATCTCGAAGCTCTTGCCGAACCCGACCCACTTCCCCGCCATCCGCGCCCCGGTCAACTCGATCAGCAGTTGAATCGCTCCGTGGTAATACGCGCCACGGTAGTAACCGTCTTGGGCGGTGTGCTCGCTCCATGTGCCCGTCGCGACGTGCCCGTCCACCGTCAGGTCCATCTCCATGGACGACTGCGCCGAGTTCGGCAGGCTACGGACCGTCAGGCGGTTGTCGTGCTGCAACACGACGACGTGATGCACCGCGGTGAACGTCGCGTCGCGGCCGGACGAGTAATACTCGTAGCGCGACAGCCAGATCCCCGAGTAGTTGCCCGGCGTCCTCGGACGCCGCGCGGCCGCGTACTGCTCGGGTGCGACTTCGCCGATAGCCGAGTCGACCACGGTCCCGTCCTCGCCGCCGGACAGGCTGCGTCCGGCCATCACCGCACCGAATCCGAGAGACTCGATCGGTAGGCGCATGACCTTCTCCAATGCTCGCGCGTGCGACGGCCGTGGGTTGGTGGTGAGCCCTGATTCCCAGCGCTGCACAAGGCGTTTGGTCGCGCTGGCGCATCCCGCTTCCCTGAGTGCCCGCGCGAGATCGTCTTGGCTCATCAGACGCGCGTTCCGGGCCGCGCGGAGGGCCGTGTTGGGTGCTGAAGCCATGTCGACACGGTAGTGCTTTGACGCCTAAATGTCGCCTTGAATGGAGGCGGATTGACGCCGGTTCCGTCATCGCGGCGACCTGCCCCGTCGACCGATCCTGGACGTGGCCCCGGCGGCGGGTCGAGTCCGAACTCCTCGGCGCCGGGTGCCGACCAACCCACACCAAATGCAAGGGGGTTTCGGAGTGACCGAACTCGCAGTCACCCTTACCGTCATGGCCGCTGTCGGCGGACTGCTGATCATCGTGTTCTGGGTCCTGCCGTGGCTACTCGAGCTCGGCGGCGATACCGACGAGCGAGTTCCCTTCCGCGACGTAATGGACCGCATCGAACGCGAGGACCAGCGATGACGCCACGGCGCAGCTGGATCCAGGACTACTGCGAAGACAGCAACTGGCCCGCCGATGAGAAGCACGCACAAGGTTTGCTGAAACTCCATGCCGCATGTACGCCATCGTGTCCGCGCAAGCTGTCCGCCGAGCGGTGGCTCCGGGCGCGCGGCATAGTCGACCGACCGGATGGCAACGACCAGCCCGGCGTAGAACTGGACGACCAGGTATTACCGCGTCATCTGCCGCCAGAGGGCCAGAACTAGGGCGGCTCCGCGGGCCGCGAGGTCAGCGCGGTTCCCAGAAGCTCAGCGGCCCAGCGGCTCGGCACCGTCCGCGAGCGCGAGCACGGCGGCGAGCGCGGCGGCCGCGTCGAGCAGGGCGTGGGAGCGTGCGGTGATATTCGCCTTCCGAGCCGCCAGCGCCGCCTCGACGTCATCGGATCGGTGGCCGCGCGGCAGGTCGGGCATCAACGCCTTCAGCGTGTCGACGCGGTATCCGGCCCTGCGGAGCTGATGGACGATCCGGGCGTCCCGGACCTGAGCGGGCGAGTACCGCCGCGTGCCCTGCGCGGTCGCGCGATCCGGGACGACGAGTCCTTCCGCGTCCCAATGCCGCAGTGTCGACGGGCGCACGCCCAGCGCGGCGGCGAGTTCGGCGACGCTCATCGCATCCGATGGCCGCACGTCGGCGATCGACTCGGCCGAGATCGCCTCCGCCGCCCGCTCGGCGAGCGCCAAGTCGGCGCGTTCCCGGTCCAGCCCGGCGTGTGCCGCATCGAGCAGGGCGAGCACCTGGGAAAACGGTCCCTCGTGGACGGTGCGAACGATGCGCTTGGCCTCGACGGGGCCGACGCCCGCGGCCAGCGCTCGATAGGCGAGCGCGGAACGCACGTGCACCTCGCCGTATCCGCGGTAGCCCGTCGGTGAGCGGATCGCTGTCGGCAGAACGCCGTCGCTTTCGAGATTGCGAATCTGCTGCACGGAATACCCCGACCGACGCGCCACGTCGGCCGTGCGCAGTGTGGAGTTGCGGGTTGCCACCGTGATTCCCCTGCATATTCGGCTCAAAGTCTCCACAAGCACCTTAATGAAACGCTGGAATCATGACCATCGACGAGATCATCGACTTCGTCTCGGCCCTCGACGGAGTCCTGACACTGCGCCCCGGCCCTGATGACGGCTCGCCCGAAATCAGCTGGGGCGACACGTTCTTCTACTTCGCGCCGGACGGAGTCGTGCCGACGACGACCCAGCCTTTCGCGACGATCGTGACGAAGAACTACCCCGGCGACGAAAGTTCCCGCCTCAACCGGCCCGACACATTCCGCGTCAACATCGCCGCCGGAAAAGAAGCCTTCACCCACTGGACCGGCCACACCCCCCGAGAGTCATCCCCGCCCGATGATCCGAGCGCGGCGGACACGGTGCTCCCCCACCCGGTCTACGCATCCGCAGGCTGGCTGGCGATCGTCAACCCCGGCCCCCGAACCGCCGAGCCCACCCGCACCCTCCTCCGCACCGCTTACCAACTCGCCCGCGCCCGCCGCGAACGCCGCCCAACGCGTCCTTAGCGGACCCGCGAGCGGCACATGGTCGCGGCGAAACGCGGGAATCTCCTCCACCATGTGCCACTCGCGAAATCGGCTTCCGCACTGTTGACATGGAGCGCGCTCCAGCACCTAGCGTCGAGGCCGAAGAATTCGAGTGCAGGAGGTAGCAGCATGACCGACATCCCCACCCGGCAGCTCGGTGAACTGGCGGTTTCCGCGCAGGGCCTGGGGTGCATGGGCATGAGTCACGGGTACGGCGCCGCGGACGACGAGCAATCGATCGCGACGCTGCACCACGCTCTCGACCTCGGGGTCACCTTGCTGGACACAGCCGACTTCTACGGCGCCGGGCACAACGAGGAGTTGATCGGGCGCGCCATCGCGGGGCGGCGCGACGACGTGGTGCTGGCCACGAAGTTCGGCTTCGCCAACCGGCTGGGCGAGCCGACCCGCATCCGCGGCGACGCCGCCTACGTGCGCGAGGCGTGCGAGGCTTCGCTGCGCAGGCTCGGAGTCGACCACATCGACCTCTACTACCTGCACCGGGTCGACCCGCAGGTGCCGATCGAGGAGACCGTCGGCGCGATGGCCGAACTGGTACGGGCGGGCAAGGTCCGCCATCTCGGGCTCTCGGAGGCGAGCGCGGACACCATCCGGCGCGCCCACGCGGTGCATCCGATCGCCGCGTTGCAGAGCGAGTGGTCGCTGTGGACCCGCGACCTGGAGACGGAGATCCTCCCGGTCTGCCGCGCGCTCGGCATCGGCGTGGTGCCGTTCTCCCCGCTCGGGCGCGGATTCCTGACCGGCAAGTACAGCTCGGTCGAGGGTCTGGCGGACAACGACGTGCGGCGCAGCCAGCCGCGTTTCGCCGACGGCAACCTCGAACGCAACCTCGCCATCGTCGCGAAGCTGAACGAGTTGGCCGCGGTGAAGGGCGTCACGGCGGGCCAGCTCGCGTTGGCCTGGGTGCAGCACCGCGGCGACGACGTGGTCCCGATCCCCGGCACTCGGCGGCAGCGCTACCTGGAGGAGAACCTCGCCGCGCTGACCATCGAGCTTTCCGCCGACGAGCTCGCCGCCATCGAGGCCGCCGCTCCGCCCGATCAGGTCGCGGGCACCCGCTACGACGCGACAAACCTCACTTTCGTCAACGGCTGAGCGCCCCACCGCCCCGGACTCGCCCGCCAAGCGGTGGCCTCCCCGCTATGACGTGCGAGCCTCACGTTGTCAACGGCTGAGCCCGCACGCCCCACCGCCCCGGACTCGCCCGCCAAGCGGTGACCTCCCCGCTATGACGTGCGAGCCTCACGTCGTCGACGGCCGAGTCCGGCGCGGGCCCCGCATTCCATGCCCCGGACTCGCCCCCGTGAGGTGTCGTCAGACGCCTCGTGCCCGAACGACTCGAGGATTCCGATCGCCGTCACCGACTATCGGACGCGGGCTCGGCCCCTCACAGCGCGGGGGACGACGCCTGTGCCCAGAAGCGTTTGGGGATGCGCCCGGCCAGCCGCGCCGCATATCCGGCGCGAACGGCGTCCGCCATCGCCGCGGCCATCAGCTCGGGGCGGCGCGCCCTGGTCACGGCCGTGGCCAGCAGCACCGCCGAGCAGCCGAGTTCCATGGCGAGAGCGGCGTCGCTGGCCGTGCCGATGCCCGCGTCCAGGATGACGGGGACGTTCGCGTCGGCGACGATCATCTCGATGTTGTGCGGATTGCCGATACCCAGCCCGGTGCCGATGGGCGCACCCAGCGGCATCACCGCCACGCAACCGGCGTCCTCTAGACGACGGGCCAGCACCGGATCGTCGTTGGTGTAAGGCAGCACGACGAACCCGTCGTCGACGAGTTGTTCAGCAGCACTGAGCAGTTCGATCGGATCGGGCAGCAGAGTGCGCTCGTCCGCGACGACCTCGAGCTTGACCCAGTCGGTGTCCAGCGCCTCGCGCGCCAACTGCGCGGTGAGCACCGCTTCGGCCGCGGTGCGACAGCCCGCCGTGTTCGGCAGCGGCGCGATGTCCAGCCGTTTCAGCACATCGAGCACACCGGTGCCGCCCGCGGCGTCGACGCGCCGCATGGCCACCGTGGTCAGCTCGGTGCCGGAGGCGATCAGCGCCTCCTCCAGCACGGCCAGGTTCTCCGCGCCGCCGGTGCCCATGATCAGGCGGGAGCCGAACTCCCGGTCGGCGATGCGCAGCGGGGCGTCGGCCGGTCCGGATGCCTCAGCCACCTTGAACCGCCGTCAGCACCTCGATCTCCCAGCCGCGCCCGACCGGTTCGTCCCAGCGCGACTTGGGGAACACCGCGCCGTCCACCGCGAGCGCGACGCCCCGGCACGGCAGCCCGAGGCGTTCCAGCAGCTCGCGCACGGTCAGCGGCTCGGCGAACTCGTGCTCGTCGCCGTTCACCGTGACACCGACGGGGACGGATGACAGCGTCATCTGATTCCTCCTACAGTCGTCGAAAACCGTTGCGGATCGGCGGCTTCCGCTTCGGGCAGCACTGCCCCGCCGAGCAGGCCGAGCACCGCGTCCACGGTGAGCGGCAACGTCAGCATGCCGTTGCGGCCGTGCCCGGTGGCCGCGACGATCCGGTCGGTGAGCCGGCCGATCAGCGGCAGGTTGTCCGGACTGCCCGGCCGCGAACCCGCGCTCGCCTCGGCGAGCTCGTATTCGCCGATGCCGGGGAACACCGCCTCCGCGTCGGCGATCAGGTCGCGGACGCCCGCGACCGTGACCGCGGTGTCGAAACCCGCCTCGTACTGCGTGGCGCCCACGACGATCCCGTCGGCGCGCGGCACCAGGTAGACCGCCCGACCGTGCACCCGGGCCCGGATCACCCGGCGCGGCGCGGGGGCGACGCCTGGGCGACGCCGCAGGCGCAGGATCTCGCCCTTCACCGGGCGGACCGGCAGTTCCGGCCACAACGCGGCCGAGGCGGCCCCAGCGGCGAGAACGATTTGATCGTGCGGAAGTTCTGTCAGCGAGTCCACGGATTCGGCGCGCACCACGACGCCTGCCGCCTCTCCTGCCTGCCGCAGCGCGGCGACCAGTTTGCGATTGTCGATCGCCGGTTCGGCGGGCGCCAGCAGCGCGGCGCGCACCGTCCTGGCCAGGTCCGGCTCCCGCTCGCGCACTGCGGCGCGGTCCAGCAGATGCAGCTCGTGCCCGCGTCCGCCGACCCAGTCGGCCACGGTGCGCAGATCGGCCGCGTCGGCCGCGTCCAGCGCGACGGTCATGGTCTCGTCGGCGACGAAGACCGCGACACCGGTCGCGGCCGTCACCCGGGCGGCGAAGTCCGGCCAGCGGGCCAGCGACGCCGCGCCGAACTCGAGCACCCGGTCCTCCCCGGGCCAGCCCTCCGACAGCGGCGCGAGCATGCCCCCGGCCACCCACGACGCGCCCGAAGCCACAGCGGGATCCAGGAGCGTGACCGACCAACCGGACTCGGCGGCGCGCCAGGCCACGGCCAGTCCGATGGCCCCGCCACCGACGACGGCCAGAGTCCGCATCCCGATCCACCTGCCTCCTGTTTCGCATCCCCACGGTAGCGCGGCTACGGTCGAAGGCGTGCAACCCTCCCACCCGAATCGACCCGCCTCGCCGCGGGAACGTCTGGCGAACGCGCGCCTGTATCTGTGCACCGACGCCCGCCGGGAGAAGGGCGATCTGGCCAAGTTCGCCGAGGCCGCGTTCGCAGGCGGAGTCGACATCATCCAACTCAGAGACAAAGGGTCCCCGGGCGAGGCCCAGTTCGGCCCGCTGGAGGCCAGGGCCGAACTCGGCGCGCTCGCCGAACTCAAGGCCGCCGCGCGCAGGCACGGCGGGCTGGTCGCGGTGAACGACCGCGCCGACATCGCCCTCGCCGCGACCGCCGACGTGCTGCACCTCGGGCAAGGCGACCTGCCGCCCTGGTACGCGCGCCGGATCCTCGGGCCCGACGTGGTGATCGGACGATCCACGCACAACCGCGCCCAAGCCGGGCTCGCCGCGATCGACGAGCACATCGATTACTTCTGCACCGGCCCCATCTGGGCGACTCCCACCAAACCCGGCAGGCAGGCGGCGGGCCCCGAATTGATCCGTTCCACCGCGGAGGCCCATCCCACCCGGCCGTGGTTCGCGATCGGCGGGATCGACGCGGGCAACCTCGGGCAAGTGCTGGAGGCCGGGGCGAAGCGGGTCGTCGTGGTGCGCGCGATCACCGAGGCGCGCGATCCGGAAGCCGCGGCGCGGCAGCTGAAAACGGCGCTGCTCGCGAACGCGTGAGCGCCGTGGTCAGGACAGCAGCTGCCCGCGGGTGAACGACAGCGCCGTCTCCACCGCCGTGTTTCCGCTCGACGTGGGCTCCACGACCTGCGCACCCGGCTCGTCGACGATCCTGGCGTAGTCTCCCGGTCCGGCGGGATCCGAATGCAACCAGACGAAACCGAGGTCGGCGAGGTCGAGTGTGCGCGGCAGCGCGGCGGCGACGGCGTGGTCGTCCCCGATCTCGGCAGCCAGCACCCGCGCGGGGGCGGCGCGCAGCGTGGGCCAGGACGCGGCGAAACCCGGATGCAGCGGGCGGGCCTCGACCTCGTCCTCGGGGACCCAGACCAATTCGACGCTCTCGCCGTTTCCGGTGGTCGGGAGGATCATCACCGCGTCGGCGACGACGGTGGTGTAGGTCCAGCCGCTCAGGGCCGACGCCGTCACCCGCTCGCCGCGCACCCGGACGTCGGCGGGATCGATGCCCGCCTCCTCCCACGCCTCGCGGACCGCCGCGTGCACGGGCGTCTCGTGACTGTCGCGCGCCCCGCCGGGCAAGGCCCAGGTCCCGCCTTGGTGACTCCAGGGAGCGCGGTGTTGCAGCAGCACCGCCGAACCGCCCGCGGCCAGCGGAGCGCGCAGGAGAAGTCCGGCCGCACCGAAGCGACCCCAGTGCCGCAGTCCGTCCGGGCCACGCGACCAACCGTCACCGTCACCACGCATCTCGTACCATCCTCGTCCGGCTACGGCGGCACCCCACCGCCGTTGCCTCCCAACCGGGGGTGTTTCACACGCCGCGGCGTCCGTACGACCACAATAAACTCCGCACCAACACGCACGGGTCGATCGAATATTCGGTCCACCCGTCGAGAAATCCGCGTACGCGGCCCAGACTGGGGAGGTGGACATGGCTAGCTCCGAGCCGACGACGGCCGAACTCCGGCCATCGTCCGCGCCCGAGACCGCCGACGGGGACGAGCCGGGCGGGCTGAGCGTCGCGGTGGTGCGCGAACGTCTCGACCTGGCCGATCTGCGGTCGTTCGCCAATTCCTCACCCGGACGGCTGATCGCGCTCGGACTGCTGCTGATCGGGTTGTGCCTGGCCGCGGGCTCGATGACCGCCGCGACCGTCGGCGACCGGCAGCAGAGCCTGGACGTCTTGCTCTACGACACCGAGCCGGACGCGCATTCCGCCCACCGGCTCTACACTTCGCTGTCGATCGCCGACGCCGCGGCCAGCACCGCGTTCATCGCGGGCGGGCTCGAACCGCAGGCGGTGCGTGATCGCTACACACAGGCGCTGGGCGAAGCGGCCGCGGAATTGGTGACCCGATCCGACCGCGACGTCGGGCCGAACGCGGCGCTGGACCCGGATGCCCGGCTGCGCACGGGCATAGTCACCGGCCTGCCGGTGTACTCCGGTCTGGTGGAAACCGCACGGACGAACAATCGCAGCGGATATCCGGTGGGCGCGGCGTATTTGAGCGAGGCGTCCAATCAGATGCAGACGACGCTGCTGCCGATGGCCGAAGAGCTGCACAATCATCGGTCGGCGGCGGTGGCCGACGCGCAGCGCAATCACGTGCGCCCGCCCTGGGCCGCGATCGGACTGCTGATCCTCACCCTCGGCGTGCTGGTCTGGGTCCAGCGGGATCTGGCGCAGCGCTGGAAGCGCGTGCTCAATCCGGGCCTGCTGCTCGCCTCGGTGTCCATGCTGATCCTGTTGGCGTGGACGGTGATCGCGGGGTCGGTGTCGGCGACGTCCATGATCAGCGCACGCGACGACGGCGCGGTGCCCTCCTCGCGCCTGACCGAGAGCCGGATCCTCGCCCAGCAGGCGCGCGCCGCGGAGACGTTGAAACTGGTGCGCCGGGACGCGACCGGCGACTACGACCGCACCTACGACGCGGACATCGAACGACTGGCCGATCTGATCGGCAAATATCCCTCCTCCGCTCCGGCGGCGGACGAGGTGCGCAACGCCGTTCCGGCCCTGGCACGGTGGCGGGTGGCGCATCAGCGCATGAACGACGCGCTGGCCAAGGGCGATTTCAACAGCGCGGCCGTGGTGGCGACCGGTCCCGGCTCGGCGGACGCCACCGTGCAGGTGGAGGCGCTGGATCGTTCGCTCGAGCAAGGCATCGCCGAGACCAGGGACACGCTGCGCAGCGAGATATCCCAGGCCGCACGGGTCCTGGACTTCCTGGGCGCGGGAGCGATGGTGCTCGGCATTCTGGCGGCAGGCTATGTCGGACTGGGCATATGGCCCCGGCTTCGGGAGTACCGATGAGATCAGCGCGCGGCATTCTGGTGGCCGCCCTCCTCGTGGTAGCGCTGACAAGCGGTTGTGCGAGCGACTCCAGCGCGCCGGTGTCGACGAAGACGCCGAAATACACCGATCCCCCGTTTCCCGCCAGAGCGGTTCCGGTGCTCACCGATTCGCCCGTCCCGCCACCGCCGGGCGCACCGCGATGTGGCGACCCGACGGCGAGCCTGCGTCCGACCGGCGCGGGGGCGGGCGCGCGCGGACCCACGATCGATGCGATCCGGGCGCGCGGGCGATTGCTCGTCGGCCTGGACACCGGCAGCAATCTGTTCAGCTACCGCGACCCGGTATCCGGCGCCATCGTCGGCTTCGACGCCGACATCGCCAGGGAGGTGGCCCGCGACCTGCTCGGCAGCCCGGATCTGGTGGAGTTCCGCAGCCTCGGTTCCGCCGAACGCGAGACGGCGTTGCAGAACCGCACGGTGGATTTGGTCGCCAAAACCATGACGATCACTTGCGAACGGCGCGAGAAGGTCGCGTTCTCCACCGTCTACCTGCACGCGAATCAGCGGGTGCTCGCGGTGAAGAACTCCGGCATCCGGAGCCTGGCCGATCTGGCGGGCCGCCGGGTGTGCATCGTCACCGGCACCACGTCGCTGGAACACATGCGGCGTGACCAGCCCGCCGCGACCATCCTCACCGTGCCCAGCTGGGCCGATTGCCTGGTCGTCCTGCAACAGCGCCAGGTCGACGCGGTCAGCACCGACGACGCCGTCCTCGCCGGCCTGGCCGCGCAGGACCCGTACACCGAGTTGGTCGGCAGCAGCATCAGCGAAGAGCCGTACGGCATCGGCATCACCAAGGGCAACGACGATCTCGTGCGTTTCGTCAACGGCACGCTGGAACGCATCCGCAACGACGGGACGTGGGTCGGGCTGTACCAGAAATACCTCACCGTCCTCGGTCCCGTTCCCGCCCCGCCCACCCCTACCTATCAGGATTGACCGGCCGATGAGCACACGGCCCGCCCCCGAGCCCGACCCGGACGAGACCGCTCCGGGGCGGCCCGGCCCGGCCGAGGTGTTCGAGGGCGGATGCACCGGATCGGCAGGGCGTCATCCGGGCGGGAAACCGCCGCGCGCTGATCACGCGGGCACACGGCACCTGGACGGTCACTCTCCAGCAGCAGGGCGACGGTCGGGCTCGATCGATCCGGAATCGGCGGCCGCCGAGGAGCTTGCACCCACAGCATCGGACACACCGGAACAGGCAGCGGCCGAACAACACTCGAACGCGACCCGTATGCAGGTCAACCGTCCTGGCACGCCGGAACAGACCGCGGCCGAACAAGACTCGGACGCCACCCGCCTGCAGGTCAACCGTCCGGGCACGCCGTCGAGCACGGTCGCATGGACGCGCGGCTCCGGACCGGAGAAGCCGCCTGCGCACGCGGCGGACGAAATCCCCGGCACGGAGAAGGCGCGCGACCAGCCGAGGACCGCTGCGGCGGAACACGACGAAACGCGCCGCACCTCCTCCGGCCCCACGTCATCCCCGCAGCGCACTTCCGGACGCAGCGTGCGCACCGCGCGAACCCGCCCCGCGGTGCGGCGGCTCGGCGCGGGCCTCGTGCCGATCCCCTCGGTGACGCCGGCGGATCCCCGCGACGCCGTGCTCGCCGACGCGGTGGTCTCCGAGGGCAGGCGATTCTGCTGGCGCTGCGGCAAACCGGTCGGCCGGGCGACGGCGACCCGGCCCGCGACCACGGCGGGCGCCTGCGCCACGTGCGAGGCGCCGTTCGACTTCCGGCCCACGCTGCACGCGGGCGACATGGTCGCGGGGCAGTACGAGATCCAGGGATGCATCGCCCACGGCGGACTCGGCTGGATCTACCTGGCGATCGATCGCAACGTCAGCGACCGCTGGGTGGTGCTCAAGGGCCTGCTGCACGCCGGCGACGGCGAAGCGCAGGCGGTGGCCATGGCCGAACGCCAATTCCTGGCCGAGGTGGCGCATCCCAGCATCGTCAAGATCTACAACTTCGTCGAGCACACCGGTGCGGACGGCACCCCCGTCGGCTACATCGTCATGGAGTACGTGGGCGGCCGTTCGCTGCGCGACATCCTCGACTCCTACGAGCGGCCCAAGCGCATGCCGGTCACCGAGGCGATCGCCTACCTGCTGGAGATCCTGCCCGCGCTGGAATACCTGCACTCGACCGGTTTGACCTACAACGACCTCAAGCCGGACAACATCATGGTCACCGAGGACCAGGTGAAGCTGATCGACCTCGGCGCCGTCGCCACCATCGAGGCATACGGGAACCTGTACGGCACGAGGGGATTCCAGGCGCCGGAGATCGCGCGCACCGGCCCGACCGTCGCCTCCGACATCTACACCGTGGGGCGCACGCTGGCCGTGCTCACCCTGCACATGCCCTCGGAGCACGGACGCTATCTCGACGGGCTCCCCGATCCCGCCGACGAGCCGGTGCTGGCGCGCTACGAGTCCTTCCATCGTCTGCTGCTGTGCGCCACCGACCTGGATCCGCACCGCCGCTTCCCCTCCGCGCGTGCGATGTCCGCCCAGATGTCGGGCGTGCTGCGGGAGATCCTCGCGCTGGAGACCGACACCGAGCATCCGCAGCTGTCCACCGTCTTCACGCCGCCGCGGGCCAGTTTCGGCACCGAGGAACTGATCAGCCAAACCGACGCCTACACCGACGGCCGCCCCCGCAGCAGCCTGCTGGACGCGCTCGAGGTGGTGGCGGGGCTGCCGATCCCGCTACTCGATCCGGCCGATCCGTCGGCCCCGTTGCTCTCGGCCGCGGTGCATCCCGAGCCGTCCCACGCGCTGGAGGCGCTGCGCGACGCCCGCGAGCGAGCCGACGCCGATCCCGGCAACGCCCCGGAGACATTCGATCTGGAACTAGCCCTCGCCGAGGCGCGCGTGCGGCTCGATCTGCGGGAGTCGGCGACGGTGCTGGATCTGCTCGGGCGTCTGCCCGAACGGGAGTGGCGGGTGAGCTGGTATCGCGGCATGGCCGAATTGCTCGACCGGGAGTACGAGCGCGCCTTCTCGAATTTCGATGAGGTCTTCCGCATGCTCCCCGGCGAGCTCGCCCCGCAGCTCGCGCTGGCCGCCACCGCGGAACTCGTACTCCAGCACTGGGATTCGCCGGACCCCGAGCAATGGCGCGCTTACGCCGAGAACGCCTACGAGACGGTCTGGCGTACCGACCGCACCGTGGTGAGCGCCGCCTTCGGGCTGGCCAGGCAGTTGGCCGCGGACGACCGGGTGCAGGAGGCCGTGCAGGCGCTGGACGCCGTGCCCGCGGCATCACGGCATTTCACCACCGCGCGGATGACCGCTGTGCTGTTCCTGCTCACAGCCGCGCCGGTGGCCGACCTCGACGAGGCCACCCTGCACATCTCGGCATCGCGGGTGTCGAGTCTGCCCGCGGGCGAGAGCCGCGCGATGCAGATGCGGGTGCTGGTGCTCGGCGCGGCCTTGGCGTGGCTCCAGTCGGGCAACAAGCCGAAGCGTCCGGATGCCACACTGTTCGGCGCGCCTTTCACCGAGCGCGAACTGCGCGCGGGCACCGAGGCGGGCCTGCGTTCCCTGGCGCGCGGAGCACCCGATCGCAAGCACCGCTACGCGCTCGTCGACTTGGCCAACGCGATCCGTGCGAAGACCTGGGTCTAGCCGAGCCGCTCGACCACGTGCCGGGCGGCACGCGCGATGGCCAGTTCCTCGTTGGTGGGCACCACGAGCACCGCGACCGGCGCACCGGGCGGCGAGATGCGGCGCGCGGCACGATTCCGCGCGGTGTTGGCCGCCGGATCGACTTCGATGCCGAAGCCGGTGAGGCCGGCCAGCGCGTCGGCGCGCACCTGCGGGCTGTTCTCGCCGACTCCGGCGGTGAAGGTGATCGCGTCGACCCCGCCGAGTTCGATCAGATAGGCCCCCAGATAGCGCCGGAGCCGATGGATGTACACGTCGTAGGCCAGCTGCGCGGCCTCGTCCCCGCTGTCGATGAGTCGCCGCAGCTCGCGGAAATCGTTCACGCCGGACAGGCCCTTGATGCCGGAATCGCGATTGAGCAGGGTGTCGATCCGGTCGATGTCCAGGTGCGCGGACCGGGCCAGATGCGCGACGATGCCGGGATCCAGATCACCGGACCTGGTGCCCATCACCAGGCCTTCCAGCGGGGTGAGTCCCATGCTCGTGTCGACCGGCCGCCCGCCGCGGATGGCCGAGGCCGACGCGCCGTTGCCCAGATGGAAGACGATCTGGTTCAGCTCACCCGGGTCGCGCCCGAGCAGTTCGGCCGCACAACCGGACACGTACTCGTGTGAAGTGCCGTGGAAGCCATACTTCCGGATGCCGTGCGCGGCGGCCACCTTGGCGTCGATGGCATAGGTCTTCGCGGCGGCGGGCAGGCCGTGGAAGAACGCGGTGTCGAACACGGCGACCTGCGCAACGCCCGGCAACAGCGCCCGCGCGCTCTCGATCCCGGCGACGTTGGCCGGATTGTGCAGCGGCGCCAGCGCAGCGAGGTCGGAGATCGCGGCGACCACGTCGTCATCGATCAGCGTGGGCCGGTAGAACACCTCGCCGCCGTGCACCACCCGGTGCCCGACCGCCCGCACACCCTCGCGCACCAGGTCGTGGCCCGTCGCGGCGAACGTATCGAAGACCAGCCGCAGTCCGGCGGCGTGATCGGCGATCGGCTCCCGCCGCTCGGTGGTCTCGCCGTCGGCGCGGTGCTCGAGCCCGCCCTCGTCCTCGCCGATCCGCTCCACCATGCCGGAGGCCGCGACTACGCTCGAATCCGGGTCCAGGAGCTGATATTTGATCGACGAGGAACCGGAGTTGATCACCAGCACCATGCCCTCGGCCGTCCTGCTCATCGCGCCTCCTGTATCCCGCGGGCCCGCCGCACTCGCTCGGCAACCACGATCACGACGCGATTGTTCCGCGCCGCGACCGCGCCGCAGCGGTGTGCGCGCGCATCAGCTCTCCTGTGCCTGGATGGCGGTGATCGCCACGGTGTTGACGATGTCGGCCACCAGCGCGCCCCGCGACAGATCGTTGACCGGCTTGCGCAGCCCCTGCAGCACCGGGCCGATCGCGATCGCGCCCGCGCTGCGCTGCACCGCCTTGTAGGTGTTGTTGCCGGTATTGAGATCGGGAAACACGAACACCGTCGCGCGGCCCGCTACCTCGGAATCGGGCAGCTTGGCATCGGCGACGGTCGGTTCGATCGCGGCGTCGTATTGGATCGGCCCCTCCACCGGCAATTCCGGCGCGCGTTCGCGCGTCAGCTTGGTCGCCACCCGCACCTTGTCCACGTCGGCCCCGCTGCCGGAATCACCGGTCGAGTACGACAGCATCGCCACGCGGGGTTCGATGCCGAAGCGGTCGGCGGTCGCCGCGGAGGAGATCGCGATATCGGCCAGCTGCTGCGCCGTCGGATCCGGTACGACCGCGCAGTCGCCGTACGCGAGCACCCGGTCGGCCAAGCACATCAGGAACACGCTGGAGACCGTGGACACGCCTTCGACCGTCTTGATGATCTCCAGCGACGGCCGGATGGTGTGCGCCGTGGTGTGTGCCGCGCCGGAGACCATGCCGTCGGCGATCCCCTTGTACACCATCATGGTGCCGAAATACGAGATGTCCGCGACGGTCTCGCGGGCCCGCTCCAGCGTCATGCCCTTGTGTTTGCGCAGTTCGGCGTACTCGGCGGCGAACTCGTCCAGGTAGCCGGAGGTGCGTGGGTCGAGCACCTGCGCGGCGGAGATGTCCACCCCGAGCTCGGCCGCCCTGGCGCGCACCGTCGTCTCGTCGCCCAGGATGACCAGATCGGCGATCTTGCGTTGCAGCACCCGTCCCGCCGCGCGCAGGATGCGGTCGTCGTCGCCCTCGGGCAGCACGATCCGCTTGCGATCGGCTCGCGCGCGTTCGATGAGCTGATATTCGAACATCTGCGGCGTGACCACCGGGCTGGGCGGAACGTCGATGCGCCGCAACAGCTCGACGGCGTCCACGTGTTCTTCCATCAGCGCCAGCGCGGTGTCCACCTTGCGCGGGTTGCCCGCGGACATGCGGCCGCGGGTGCGGTAAGCGGCGCCCGCGGTGTCGTAGGTGCCGAGCTCGGTGGTGAGGATCGGCAGCTTCGGCTTCAGGCCGGTCATCAGCCGCGCCACCGCGGGGTGCGGCAGCAGGCCGCCGTTCATGATGATGCCCGACAGCGACGGAAAACCTTCCGCTTCATGCGCGTTGACGACGCTGAGCAGCACGTCCGACCGATCGCCCGGCGCGATCACCACGACGCCCTCCACCAGCCGTTCCAGGATGTGCTCCGCCGTCATGCCGCCGACCATGATCCGCAAGGCCTCGCGGTGCAGCAGTTCCGGGTCGCCGCTGTACATTTCGCCGCCGATGGCGGCGCACAGCTCGGCCATGGTCGGCGCGATCAGCAGCGGCACCTCGGGCAGCGTCCAGGAGGGCACCGCGAAGCCGCGCAGCGCCGCCGCGAACTCGTCCAGCCGCTGCGGGTCGCACCGATTGGCGACGATGGCGACCAGCTGCGCGTGCTCGTAGGCCAGCTCGGCCGCGCACAGTTCGGCCAGTTGCTCGACCTCGTCGGGGGTGCGTCCCGCGCCGCGCACCACCAGCAGCACCGGTGCGCCCAAGTTGACCGCGATCCTGGCGTTGAAGCGCAGTTCGCTGGGGCTGGCCACGTCGGTGTAGTCACTGCCGACCACGACCACCGCGTCACACAGCTTGGCGACCTCGTGGAAGCGCAGGACGATTTCGCTGATGGCCGCGTCCGGATCGGCGTGCACTTGCTCGTAGGTGGTGCCGATCGCCTGCGCGTAGTCGATGTCGGCCGTGCTGTGCTCGAGCAGCAGTTCGAGGATGTAGTCGGGCTCGGTGGTCGAACGCGTGATCGGCCGGAACACCCCGACCCGCGCGGTCGTCGCGCACAGCATCTGCAATACCCCGAGAGCCACCGTCGACTTACCGGTGTCGCCCTCGGGAGAGGCGATGTACACGGCGGATGGAGCGTTGTCGGCCATGTCCGAGAGCTTAGTGAACCAGCGGCAACCGGGCCGCTCCGCGCGACGGTCGTCACCCCGGTTCCCCACGCCGCTATAGTCCGGTCATGGCTGAGCATTTTCCGGATCGGCAGTGGGGTTCGCGCACCAATCTCTTCGCCCGCACGGCCAGCAGATTCGCCGCGACAAAGCCCGGCTCCCGGCTCGTTCGCGCCCTCACCCCGCTGGATCGCGCGGTGCTGGAGCGCACCGACGCCAAGTACACCGTGCTCGGCCCGATCGGCGCGCCCGTCATCCTGCTCACCACCATCGGCCGCAAGTCCGGCCGACCACGCACCCAGCCGCTGCTGTACGTGCACGACGGTGACACCCTCTACGTGATCGGCAGCAACTTCGGCCAGGCGCACCACCCCGCCTGGACCGCCAACCTCTTGGCGAACCCCACCGCGACGGTGGCGATCGCGGGCGAACGCATCCAGGTGACCGCCACTCCGGTCCAGGACCCCGACAAAGACGCCGTCTTCCAACGCTTCGTCGACATCACCGGCGCCTACGCCGCCTACCGCACCCGCACCACCCGGGACCTCCGCATCTTCGCCCTCCGCCGGGCATAGCCGCACGAGTGGCACACCACCGCGGCATCGGCCGAGAAGGCGCTGGCGTGGTGTGCCACTGGTGAGAATTCAGGCCAAGGCGCGGAGGCGGGGGGCCAGGTCGCGCTGGAAGAGGTCGAGGAAACGGCGCTGGTCGTGCCCGGGGGCGTGGAAGACGAGGTGGTTGAGCCCGGCGTCGAGGTAGGGCTTGATCTGTTCGACCGCCTGGTCGGGGTCGTCGGCGACGATCCAGCGCTTGGCGATCTGTTCGATGGGCAGCGCGTCGGCGGCGGCCTCCATCTCGATCGGGTCGGTGATGCTGTGCTTCTGCTCCGCGGTGAGCGAGAGCGGCGCCCAGAACCGGGTGTTCTCCCTGGCCAGCTCCGGATCGGTGTCGTAGGACAGCTTGATCTCGATCATCCGGTCGATGGTGTCGACGCTGCGCCCCGCTTTCGCCGCGCCCTCGGCGACGGCGGGCATCAACTTCTCGGTGTAGAGGTCCATGCCCTTGCCCGAGGTGCAGATGAAGCCGTCGCCCGCGCGTCCGGCGTACCGCGCGACCAACGGGCCGCCCGCGGCGATGTAGATCGGGATGCCGCCCTTGGGCACGTCGTAGATGGAGGCGCCGACGGTCTTGTAGTACTCGCCGTCGTAATCGACGCGGTCGCCGGTCCACAGGGCGCGCATCAGGTCGACCGCCTCCCGCAGGCGCGCGAAACGCTCCTTGAATTCCGGCCACTCGCCGGTGTATCCGGTGGCGATCTCGTTGAGCGCCTCACCGGTGCCGACGCCGAGCATGACGCGATCCGGGTACAGGCAGCCCATGGTGGCGAACGCCTGCGCGATCACCGCGGGGTTGTAGCGAAACGTCGGGGTGAGCACCGAGGTGCCGAGCTGGATGCGCTGGGTGCGCTCGCCCACCGCGGCCATCCAGGCCAGCGAGAAGGGCGCGTGCCCGCCCTTGTGCCGCCAGGGCTGGAAATGGTCGCTCACCGTGGCGCTGTCCAAGCCGTGTTCTTCGGCCAGCACCGCGATCTCGACGAGTTCACGGGGGCCGAACTGTTCCGCCGATGCCTTGTATCCGAGCTTGAGTCCGCTCATCTGCCACGCTCCTCGCGTTTTGTTTCGCCGCCATCGCGATCCGTCCTCGACAGTAGTCAACGCTGCCGCCTCCGCGCCGACGGCATGGCGCGGATGATCTTCCCAGCCCAAAACGCCGCACCGGGGGCGAAATGTTTCTCCGAAAGATGCCGCAACCGGTCGGCGCCGTCTCCGTGGCGGAGCGATAGCGGATAATGGCCCGCGTGACCGCAGACGATGAGCCGATCCTGTCCTACTTGACCGATATGGACGGCGTGCTGGTGCACGAGGACCATCTCATCCCGGGCGCCGACAAGTTCCTCGCCGAACTGCGCGCCAACGAAACGCCGTTCCTGGTGCTGACGAACAACTCGATCCGCACTCCGCGTGACTTGCAGGCACGACTGCGGCACACCGGGCTCGACATCCCGGAAGAGGCGATCTGGACCTCGGCCCTGGCCACCGCCACCTTCCTGAACGAACAGCGCCCCAACGGCACCGCCTACGTGGTGGGCGAATCCGGGCTCACCACCGCGCTGCACGAGATCGGCTACGTGCTGACCGACAGCGATCCGGACTACGTCGTCCTCGGCGAGACCCGCACGTACTCGTTCGAAGCGATCACCACCGCGATCCGGCTGGTCGAGCGGGGCGCTCGTTTCATCGCGACCAACCCCGACCCGACCGGGCCATCCCGGGATGGTTCGCTGCCCGCCACCGGGTCGGTGGCCGCGCTGATCACCCGCGCCACCGGACGCGACCCGTACTACGTCGGCAAGCCCAATCCGCTGATGATGCGCTCCGCACTGCGTCGCATCGGCGCGCATTCCCAGTCGACGGTCATGATCGGCGACCGGATGGACACCGATGTGATCTCGGGCTTGGAAGCGGGCATGCGCACCATCTTGGTCACCTCGGGGATCTCCACCCGCGCGTCGTTCGAGGCCTACCCCTACCGTCCCACGATGGTGGTGGACTCCGTCGCCGACCTGATCGGAAAGACCAAGTCCCCGTTCGCCGACTGAGCGGGTCGTCCGGCCGAGACGGCCACCGGCGAGTGAATCGCACGCCGCCTACCACTGCGTGCGATGAGATCCGCCGACTGGATACCCACTGCACCGACCAGCGGGGTCTCGGAAGTCGCCCAGCGCCGCCGGACAGACGCCATCCGCGACAACCCCTGTCGAGCGGACGGCGGGCCGGGCTCGAACGGCCTTCGATGCCCGGCCCGCTTCGCCATGCGAAACGGCGACGTTCGCTGCGGTGGAACGCGATTCGCCGGTTGCCGCGGTCAGACACCGTCCGCGGTGATCGCGTCGATCGCGGCGGACAGCGCGGTGAGCGCCTCCACCGCCCGCGCGAGCTGCTCGCGGCCGAGCTCGTCCACGAGCCGTTCGGCCATCACCTTGTGTTGCGGATTGATGCGGCCCACCGCGGCCAGGCCCGCGTCGGTGATCGCGACGAGCTTCGCGCGCCGGTGGGCGGGATTGGGACGGTATTCGGCGAGGCCCTTGTCCACCAGCAGATCCGCGATGCGCTGGACGCTCTGCCGGGTGATGCCCATTTCGCGGGCGATGCCCGCGACGGACAGCGGCGCGCGCGTCACCGCACCCAGCACCTGCCACCACGCGGCGGTCAGGCCCGCCGGGCGCGCCAGATCCTCGGCCACCGCGAGGAATTGACCGTTCAAACGGAACGAGGTGATCGCCGCCGCGGCGAACAGTTCCTGTTCAGGGGTCATGCGTCGCCTCCCGCTGCCGTGATCCGGCCGGATCACCGGCGATTATCGCTCACGCGTGCTGCGCGTCGTACTCCGCGAGCACGGCCCAGCCTGCCGGATCCGCGTGCGCGAACAATCGATACCAGCCGTCCAGCACGTGCGGCTCGTACACGCCCAGCCTGCCGAGCACCTCGCGCGCGAATTCGAACGGCGCGCTCGCGCCGGCGGTGATCACGTCACCGTCGGTGACCGCGGGCGCCTCGACGTAGTGGTCCGCGCCCGAATATCCGCTGTAGACGAGGAATTCCGCGACGTTGCTGGTGTGCTTGCGAGTGTCGAGCAGACCCGCCTTGGCCAGCCCGAACGTCGCGCCGCAGATCGCGGCGACCGGAACGCCCGCGCCCACGAATTCGCACGCCTTGCGCGCGAACGGATCCAGCTCCGGTCCTTCCCAGGTCTGCGCGCCCGGCAGGATCAGCATCGCGCTGTCCGCGGGCGTGAGGTCGGCGAGCACGACGTCCGGCACGATGCGCAGCCCACCCATCGTGGTGATCGGCTCCGCGGTCGGACCGACCGTCCGGACCCGCCACGTTCCCGGCTCTCGATGCCAGCTCGGCTTGTTGATGTGCGCGGTGGCCGCGCCCACCTCCCAGTCGGCGAGCGTGTCGTAAACGGCCATGTGCACTGTCTTCGTTGCCATGACAGTATGCTGTCATATTTGACAGTATACTGTCAATACCCGCAGCCGAAGGCGAACCGACACGACGGACCGGCAACTACGCTGGGGGCATGCGGATTTCGGTGGCGGCGGACGAGCGGGTGGGGGTAGCCGCGGAACTGGTCGATGAACTCGGCAAGCGCGGGCACGAGATCGTGCCGCACGGGGCGCTGTCCGACGAGGAGCGCGACGACTGGGCGTGGGCCAGCGAGGCGGCGGCCCGCGACGTCGCTTCCGGGCACGCCGACCAAGCCGTCGTCTGCTGCTGGACCGGCACGGGCGCCTCGATCGCGGCCAACAAGGTCGCCGGCGTCCGCGCCGCCCTCTGCGCCGACGCCTCGACCGCGGCGGGCGCCCGCACCTGGAACGACGCGAACGTCCTCGCCCTGAGCCTGCGCTCCACCTCCAGCGCCGAACTCCGCGAGATCCTCGACGCCTGGTTCACCACCGACCCGAGTTCGTCCCCCGACGACCAGGCCAACATCGCCCATCTCGCCGACATCGAACGCACCGCCGATGCCTGACGACGGACACTGCCGTCTTCGCCCGGCACCCGGCGGCACCGCCGACCTCCGGTGAGCGACGACCGCCCGCCAACACTCGCGACGCGACCCAGGCGATACGGTCGAGACATGTCCGCGCAGAGCGCCGGTGGCGCGTTCGGGAACTATTCCCTGGAACGCTTGCTGGGTCGTGGCGGCATGGGTGAGGTGTGGTTGGCCCACGACCACGACGGCCGTGCCGTTGCCCTCAAGGTGCTGTCGGCGGCGTTCACCGCCGATTCGCTCTACCGGCAGCGGTTCGAGCGGGAAGCGCGAGCGGGTGCCCGGGCGCGCAACCCGCACATCGTGCCCATTCACGCGTTCGGCGAGGTGGACGGTCATCTGTACTTGGAGATGGCCTACATCGACGGCATCGACCTCGGCACCCGATTGAAGTCCGGCCCCCTTCCACCGAACCGGGCCGTCGACGTCATCGCCCAGGCCGCCGAGGCGCTGGATGCCGCACATGCGGCCGGACTCGTGCACCGCGATGTGAAGCCGGGCAACATACTCCTGCACACCAGCGGTTTCGTGTACCTGATCGACTTCGGCATCGCCCGCGCCGCCGACGGCACCGCGCTCACCGCGACCGGACTGGTGGTGGGCACGCTGGGGTACATGGCGCCGGAGCGATTCACCGGCACGGCCGATGCGCGTTCCGATGTCTACTCACTGGCCTGCGTCCTGTACGAAGCGCTCACCGGACAACCGCCCTATGGCGCGGGCGACCCCGCGCAGCAGATGCGCGCACACCTGATGAGCGGACCACCGCGCGCCTCGCGGGCCGTCGGCGGTGTCCCGGCCGCGCTCGACGACGTCATCGCCCGGGGTATGGCGAAAGAGCCGGACGCACGTTACGACAGCGCGGGTGATTTCGCCGCGGCGGCGTCGGCGGCCCTGAACCGGTCCGCGCACGTGCCTGCGAGTCCGCCTGCCGTGCGCTCCCCGACAGCGAACGGCCTACCGGCGACCCGGATCATGCCCGCCGACACCTCGGCACAGCCGACGCCCGGGGACTGGTCACCGGCGCCGGGGCCGCGCGATCGCCGGCATAAGAGCCGATGGATACCTCTCGCCGCAGGGGCGGTGCTCGTCGCCGCAGGGGCGCTGTGGCTGCTGAGCGGCGGCATCGACATCGGGTCCGCACCCGTCGCCGGTCCGACGACGCCCGAAGCCACCACGCCGACCGACCCGTCGCTGCCCTCGACCGGCGGGCAACCCGCCGATTCGGTGCCCGCCGCGCGCGACGGGAATTTCGCTTTCGCGGTGACCGGTGCGGCGACCGCGAATGGTTCCCGCACCACCGTGACGCTGACCGTCACCAACGTGTCCGACCAGGAACAAACCCTGGTCATCTCGGATCAACGGTTGGTCACCACCGGCGGCCGCTCCGTTCCGCCCGACGCGGCGGGCACCGCCGAACTCAATCCGTCCGGCGATGATTTCGCGCGAATCGCTCCCGGCCGCGTCGGCACGATCCGGCTGGCCTTCGACCTGCCGGGAAACAAGAACAAGAACGGCAAGAAGAACGACAAGAAAGACGAGGCGGCAAGCCACGTGGTCCTGCACGGCGCCCCGTCGTCGCCCGGCGTCACCCTGCCGGTCCGCTGACCGGTCCGTGCGACGTTCGGGTCAGGAAAGGGCGTGATCGAGGTCGTCGAGCAGGTCTTCGACGTCTTCGAGACCCACCGAGATGCGCACGACGCCGTCGGTCAGGCCGATGGTGGCCCGGCCTTCGGGGCCCATGGCGCGGTGTGTCGTGGTGGCGGGATGCGTGATCAGGGACTTGGCGTCACCGAGGTTGTTGGAGATGTCGACGATGCGCAGCCGGTTGAGCACCTCGAAAGCACGCTTCTTCGCCTGGTCTTCGGGCGCGTTCAATTCGAAGGTGACCACGGTGCCGCCCCCGCTCATCTGGCCGGTGGCCAGAGCGTGCTGCGGATGTGATTCCAGGAACGGGTAGCGCACCCAGTTCACGGCCGGGTTGCTCTCCAGGAAGCGGGCGATGCGCAAGGCGGACTCGGTCGAATGGCGGACCCGCAGCGGCATCGTCTCCAGGCCCTTGAGCAGCGTCCACGCGTTGAACGGGCTCAGCGCCGGACCGGTGTGGCGCATCAGCGTTTTCACCGGGCCGTCGATGTAGTCCGCGGCGCCGAGGATCGCGCCGCCGAGCACCCGCCCCTGGCCGTCGATGTGCTTGGTGCCCGAGTAGACCACCACGTCGGCGCCGAACTCGAAGCCGCGTTGCAGCAGAGGAGTGGCGAACACGTTGTCCAGCACGACTTTCGCGCCCGCCGCGTGCGCCAGCTCGGTCACCCGGCGCACGTCGACCAAGGTCTGCATCGGGTTTGCGGGCGTCTCGAAGAACACCGCCTGGGTGGGCACCGACAGCGCCTGTTCCCACTGTTCGAGGTCCTCGCCGTCGACGAAGACGGTCTCCACGCCCCAGCGCGGCAGGATCTCGTTGCACACCACGAAGCACGAACCGAACAGGCTGCGCGCGGCGACGAGCCGGTCGCCCGCGCCCAGCAACGCGCCCAGCGCGGTGAACACCGCGGACATGCCGCTGGCGGTCGCGAAGCACGCCTCGGCGCCGTCGAGCAGGCGCATCCGCTCCTCGAACATGGCCACCGTCGGGTTGCCGTAGCGGGAGTAGACGAAGTGTTCGACCTCGCCGGTGAACGCGGCCTCGGCGGCCTCGGCGCTCTCGTAGACGAAGCCGGAGGTCAGATAGAGCGCCTCGGCGGTCTCCTCGAAACCGGAGCGCCGCAGCCCGCCGCGCACGCCGAGCGTCGCGGGACCGACGCCGTCGGGCAGCGGCTTGTCGAACGCGCCGCCGGTGATCACGACTGCCGCCAGGGCAGTCCGAGGGCACGCCAGCCCGCGCCGCCGCGATGCCCGAATTCGTCCAGCGGACCCTCGAAGCCCTCGAGCACGTTGTAGGAGGTGCGGTAACCCGCCGAGGTGGCGGTGATCGCCGCGCCCACGGAACGCTGACCGGAGCGACAGAGGAAGACGACGGGAGCGTCGGGGTCGTGACCGTCGAGCGCCTGCTTCAACTGCTCGACGAACGCCTCGTTGCGCGCACCGGTGGAATCGACCCATTCGATCAGTACGGTCGGCCGGTCGATCGAGCTCGTGTCGGGAACGCCGACGAATTTCCATTCCGCTTCCGTCCGCACGTCCACCAGGACGGCTTCGGGATTGTCGCGCAGCAGTTCCCACGCCTGCTGCGGAGTGATGTCACCGGCATAACTCATGTGCACCTCCTGCGAATCCGCACTTGCCGCGCCCGGGACCGAGGCGCCGCCAGGTCGTCACCCGGAGCACCCCACCGCGGAGGAGGGTTGCCGACCAGCAATGCCGGGGCTTGACACTGGTTCTCATGACCTTCGACTGAGATTGCACCGACCCGGGTCACCCTGTCAAACGGTGGCCGGGACCGTGCGAGCGCTCAGGTGCAGACCAGCCACTTGCCGCCCGACCTGGTGAGATTCCAGGTCGACGTCGCCTCCCGGCCGCCCACCGTCGTGGTCACGGTCGCCTTCCCGCGGTCGCCGTCCACCATGGGGTTGTCGATTTTCGTGATCTCGACCGGCTTTCCGGTGCCGTCCTGGCCCGCCAGCGGCGAGCGGCTCGCGTCGAAATCCCGGCACGCGGTGCCGGGCGGCGGCACGGCGTCGCTGCGGTTGGCGCCGTCGACGAAGTTGCGTACGGCCGCCGCGATGCGGTCGGACTGTGTGACATTTTTCTCAGCGGGCGACAGCACACCGCCGAGCACGATCGCGATCAGCACGATGGCCGCCACCACCGCGGCCGCCACGAACGGGACCACCGAGCGCTTGTCGGTCTGATCGACGCGGACGATCTCGTCCTCCGGCTGCTGTTCGGTCATGACTCGATGATCCCTGGTCGGCGCCGGTATCCAGCGCGCGGCCCCTGGCTGCCACCGCGGCGGCAGGGCGGGCAGATCGCGTCGGCCGCGATAGGTCGCACCCGAGCGGGTAAGCCACGATCGTGGCTTTCGATGGCATCTGCCGAGTTCACGCACCGACGCGGGAGGGCATCGACCATCCCGATAGAATCGCGGGACGGCGGCCTGCTGTCATAGCGAATCGGCAGCTCTTCGCCGCGGCGAACGGAGCACCGTGCAGCTACGAGCCGGCATCGCCGGCGTCCGCACCGGACGGGTGCGAGAGAGCCGGTGCGTCAACTTAGCCTAAGCTAAGCCTGACGTCCTTAATTGTTTCGACCATAAAGGTGCGCGTAAAGAGATGACCGAACAGAGTGCAGCCCGCCCGCTCCGCATCGCGATCGTGGGCGCCGGACCGGCCGGGATCTACGCCGCCGACGCGTTGATGAAGTCGGACGCCGAGGTGAGCATCGACCTGTTCGAGCGCATGCCCGCCCCGTTCGGGCTGATCCGCTACGGCGTCGCGCCCGACCACCCGCGCATCAAGGGCATCATCACCGCCTTGCACAAGGTGCTGGACAAGCCGCAGGTGCGCCTGCTCGGCAACATCGACTACGGCACCGACATCACCCTCGACGACCTGCGGGCGTTCTACGACGCGGTGATCTTCTCCACCGGCGCCAACGCCGACCGCGCCCTGCCCATCCCCGGCATCGATCTGGACGGCTCCTTCGGCGCCGCCGACTTCGTCTCCTGGTACGACGGCCACCCCGACGTCCCCCGCACCTGGCCGCTGGACGCGGAGAAGGTCGCCGTGCTCGGCGTCGGCAACGTCGCCCTCGACGTGGCGCGCGTGCTGGCGAAGACCGGCGACGAACTGCTGCCCACGGAGATCCCGCCGAACGTCTACAAGGGTCTGAAGGCGAACAAGGCCGTCGAGGTCCACGTCTTCGGCCGCCGTGGCCCCGCGCAGGCCAAGTTCACCCCGCTGGAACTGCGCGAACTGGACCACTCGCCCACCATCGAGGTCATCGTCGATCCCGAGGACATCGACTACGACGAGGGCTCCGAGGCCGCGCGCCGCCATTCCAAGCAGGTCGACATGGTCGCCAACACCCTCGAGCAGTGGGCCATCCGCGACGCCGGCGACCGGCCGCACAAGCTGTTCCTGCACTTCTTCGAGTCCCCCGCCGAGGTGCTCGGCGAGAACGGCAAGGTCGTCGGACTGCGCACCGAGCGCACCCAGCTCGACGGCACCGGCAACGTCAAGGGCACCGGCGTGTTCAAGGACTGGGATGTGCAGGCGGTGTACCGCGCCGTCGGTTACCTGTCGCAGAACCTGACCAACCTGCCGTTCGACGACCAGGCGGGCACCGTGCCCAACGAGGCGGGCCGCGTGCTCGCCGACGAGAACGCCGACGGCGCCGCCCGCTACCTGCCCGCCACCTACGTCACCGGCTGGATCAAGCGCGGCCCGGTCGGCCTGATCGGCCACACCAAGGGCGACGCCAACGAGACCATCGCCTGCCTGCTGGACGACGCTCCGGGCTTCACCCCGGCCGAACGGCCCGAACCCGAGGCCGTCACCGAGTTCCTGGAAAGCAAGGGCATCCCGTTCACCACCTGGGCCGGCTGGTACCGCCTCGACGCGCACGAGCGCTCCCTCGGCGAACCCGAGGGCCGCGAGCGCGTCAAGGTCGTCGAGCGCGAGGACATGCTGCGCGCGAGCGAACCGCACAAGGTCTGATCACACCGCGGCGCCAGATTCCGCTGCCATCGCCACACCCCCGGTGTGGCAGCGGAAAATTCGACCCTGAGGCATTCTGTACAAGTGTTCGATGCCCACCTGCACATCTTCGACCCGCGGTTTCCGCTGGCCGAGAACGAGGGCTACCTGCCCGACCCGTTCACCATCGCCGATTACCGCAAGCGCATGTCGCGGTACGACGTCGCCGGCGGCGCGGTGGTCAGCGGGTCGTTCCAGGGAACGGACCAGAGCTACCTGAAGGCCGCGCTCACCGAGCTCGGCGCGGGCTGGGTCGGCGTCACCCGGCTCGACCTGGACGCCACCGACGAGGAGATCCTCGAACTCGACCGCATCGGTGTCCGCGCGCTGCGGTTCAACCTCAAGCGGGCGGCTACCGACATCACCGGGATGACGTTGCAGGCGCTGCGCGCGTACGACCTGGCGGGCTGGCACGTCGAGGTCTACATCGACGGCACGATGCTGGCGTCGCTGCAACCGGTCATCTCCAAGTTGCCCGCGCTGTCGGTCGACCACCTGGGCATGTCCGAGGAAGGGTTGCCGTTCCTGCTCGACCTCGTCGACCGTGGAGCCAAGGTCAAGGCGACCGGTTTCGGCCGGGTCGCGATGAACGTCGCCGACACGCTGCGCCGCATCCACGCGGTGAACCCCGAAGCGCTCATGTTCGGCACCGATCTGCCCGGCACCCGCGCCGGACGCCCGTTCCGGGACTCGGACGTCGATCTGCTCTGCGACGTGGTGGGCACCGACATGCACGCGGTGCTGGAGGACAACGCGCGCGCGTTCTACCGGCTGCCCGCCCGCGAACGCGTCGTCCGCGACGATCCAGCCCCCACCCTGCCGCTGTATCGCCCGGAACCGCCGACGCTGCGGCTGCGCCGCGACGAATTGCCGGAAAGCCAGGCGGGCGACACGATTCCGTTCCCCGCCATCGAGCGGTAGCGGTCAGACCGCGAAGACACCGGCGAGCCAGACGCCGGTAGCCAGCAGCGCGCCGAAGAGTTCGATCAGCATGGACAGCCCGACGCCCTTCAACGCGTGCACCGTCGCCTGCCACGCCTGCCGATTGGCGCGCAGCCGCTGGAGTTCCGAAAGGTACACGCCGAGAACGAAACCCAGGAACAGGCCGACCACCGGAATCACGAAGAACCCCACGACGCCGAGCACCGCGCCGAGGAACAGCGACCGATTCGACACCCCCGCGTCCTTCATCCTGCGGCCGGGCCAGGTGTATTTGACGACGCCGGAAATCACCAGCAGCAGTGCGCTGATCGCGAAAACCGTCCAGGCCGTGGCGCCTCCGGTCAGGAAAGCCCAGACGGCGATGGCCGCGAAGATCAGGATGACACCGGGCAGGATCGGCACCACGATCCCGACCAGTCCGACCAGAATCGCGAGGCCGGCGAGAAGGTTGTACCACCCCTGATCAGACAGCGCTTCCACACGTGCAGCCTAGAGCCGGGCACCGGCCAGGGCGAGCTGTAGCGGCGCGACGTTATTGTCATACTGTCAATACATCCCTCCCGGTCCCGTCCGGGAGGACGCACCGGCCACCGGTGCGCTGGATCAACGACGAACCGAGGTAGGGCGTGAGTACTCCATCCACCGCCGAGCAGGGCCCGCTCGCGGGCATCAAGGTCATCGAGTTGGCCGGCATCGGCCCCGGTCCGCACGCCGCGCTGCTGCTCGCCGATCTGGGCGCCGACGTGGTGCGGGTGCAGCGCGCGGGCCAGTTGCCCGGCGGTTTCGACCGTCCCCAGCTGCGCGGCCGGACCATCGTCGAGGCCAACCTCAAGGACCCCGCCGACATCGAGAAGGTGCTGGGCCTGATCGAGAAGGCGGACGTGCTGATCGAAGGCTTCCGCCCCGGCGTCACCGAGCGCATGGGTCTGGGTCCGGACGACGCGCTCGCTCGCAACCCGCGCCTGGTCTACGGACGGATGACCGGCTGGGGCCAGGAGGGCCCGCTGGCCGACCGCGCCGGTCACGACATCAACTACATCTCCATCACCGGCGTGCTGCACGCCATCGGCCGCAAGGGCGAACGCCCGGTTCCGCCGCTGAATATGGTGGGCGATTTCGGCGGCGGCTCGATGTTCCTGGTGTTCGGCATCCTCGCCGCGCTGGTCGAGCGGCAGCGGTCCGGCAAAGGCCAGGTGATCGACGCGGCGATGATCGATGGCGCGCTTGCCCTTTCGCACATGATCTGGGGCATGCGCGGCGTCGGCGCGTGGTCCGACGAGCGCGGCGTGAACCTGCTCGACACCGGCATGGCGTTCTACGACACCTACGAAACCTCCGACGGCAAATACATGGCGGTCGGCGCGATCGAACCGCAGTTCTACGCGCAACTGCTCGCCGGACTGGAGATCGACGCCGACGGCCTGCCCTTCCAGCTCGACCCCGCCGGGCAGGAAACTTTGAAAAAGCTGTTCGCCGAGCGTTTCCGGACCAAGACCCGGGACGAATGGGCCGAGATCTTCGCCGGCACCGACGCGTGCGTCTCTCCGGTGCTCACGTTCGACGAGGCGACGCGCAACGAGCACATCGCGGCTCGCGGCTCGTTGCTGAAGCTGGACGACATCACCCAGCACGCCCCCGCCCCGCGATTCTCCCGGACTCCGAACGGGATTCCGACCCCGCCGCCCAACACCGCGACCCCGATCGAGTCGGTCTGGGCCGACTGAGCACCTGTGGGGTGCCGTGGCGCAGCCGCCACGGCACCCCGTCGCTCCCTCGATGCCTTGCCGCGCACGATAATTGAAAGTTGCAACAGACCAACCGGTTCGACAGTGCCGCACCCGCCCTGCCATACTGTCCGCGAGCAGGCGGCTTTCGGAAATCGCGGACATTCCCGGACATCGTCCGGTCCGCTCCTTGACCGCTGCTCTAGTTGGAGGCCTCGGCGCCGTGCGAGCTTTCGTACGCCGCCCGAACACGAGGTGGGCCAGTCCCGAGGGGTGACCGGCCATTCGTGCCCGGCGGCGCTCGGAGGGGAGTGCCGCCGGCGGAGGCTCTCCCAACCGCACAGTGCCCCCCGCGCGGTGGCGAGATCGCCTCAGTAGCAGGTCAACGGCGTCAAAGGATCCGCGGCGCGGGGCGTCAGCGCCGCGTAGGCGGACGCGATGGCCTTGACCGCCAAACGCAATTCGGGCTCCCGGTGGGTGAACGGCAGCCGGATGAACCGTTCGAACGCGCCCTGCACGCCGAATCGAGGCCCGGCCGCGAGCAATACGCCATGGTTGGGCGCCGTGGCGGCCAGCGCCGTGGAGACCGAGGTCGGCAGCTGCGCCCACACCGACATGCCGCCCGCGCCGACGGTGACGCGCCAGTCCGGCAATTCTTCGGCGAGCGTGTCGAGCAGAGCGGCGCGCTGCGAACGCAACTGGTCCCGGCGGCGGTCGAGAATCGTCTCGGCGTGCTCGAGCAGGTGCACGGTGGCCAGCTGGTCCATGACCGGGGTGCCCAGGTCGACGGTGGATCGAATGCCGAGCAGCTTGGTGATCAGGGTTTGATTGGTCCGGATCCAGCCGACGCGCAGACCGCCCCAGAACGATTTCGAGGCCGAGCCGATGGTGACGATCTCGGAACCTTTGGCGAAGGCCGCGACCGGCGGCGGTGTGCGGTCCGCGTCGAGCCCGAGATCCGCCATGGACTCGTCGATCACGACGGTCATCCTGGTTTCCCGCGCGATGGCGGCCAGTTCGGCTCGGCCGTCGGCGTCGAGCAGCAGGCCGGTCGGGTTGTTGTAGTCGGGCACCAGGTAGGCCAGGCTCGCCGCGGTCTGCCGGGCGGCGCTGCGGATTCCGTCCAGGTCCCAGCCGCCCGCCGGGTCCTCCGGGCGCAGCGGCACCGGCACCGGCCGGGCGCCGACGTCGCGGATCGCCTCGATGGCGTTCGGATAGGTCGGATGGTCGATGAGCACCCGAGCGGCGGGCGCCGTGAGCACGTTCAACAGCAGCCGTAGGCCGTGCTGGGCGCCGAGGGTGACGAGGATCTGCTCGGGCTCGGTGGGCAGCCCACGCGCGGTGTAGCGGCGGGCGATCGCTTCACGCAGCGCCAGCACACCGACCGGGTCCATGCCGTGCGTGCCGAGGTAGGCGGGGATTCCCTCCAGGGCCGCCGAATACGCGTCCTGCATCTCCAGCGGGGCGGCCATCGCGGCATAGGTCATGTCGATGGTGGGCAACTCCGGCGAGCCCATCATCGCCAGGATGCTCCTGGCCGGTTTGACGCCGTCGTGCTGCACGTCCCGGGGCAGCGCCACCGTGCTGCGCGACCCTTGGCGGCTGATCAGGTAGCCGTGCTCGCGCAGCAGCGCGTAGGTGGAGGTGATGGTGGTCCGGCTGACCCCGAGGGTGGCGGCGAGATCGCGCTCGCTGGGCAAGGCGACGCCCAGCGGCGCGCGACCGTCGTGGATCAGCAACCGGATTCCTTCGGCGAGTGCCAGGTACGCCGGTCGGGCGGAGCGGCGACCGGCCGAATCCGGATCACCGTCGTGCGCGTGCCGCCAATGGCCCAGATCGCGGGCGAGACTGCCCGCGCCGATCACTCTTGTCGCCATACGGTCCAGTATCGACCGATTGGATATTTCTTGGCAAGGCCAGTGACGCGCACGCTGGCGGACATGACCGCCCTCGCCACCCTGCTCCTGGTCGCCGTCTTCGGCTACCTGATCCACCGCTTCGCGCCGAGACGCGACGAGCGCACCTTCCGTCTCGAACGCTTCCATCCGGGCACGCCGATGTCCGACCAGCCCCTCTCCTACTACGACCACCAGCGCAGATACTCCGATCTCGCCGCGATCCACGGTCGCCGCGACGCGTTGGACCCGGATTCGTCCAGCGGCGCGGAATCACGCCGGACCATCGCGCGGTCGCTCACTTCGACCCGTGGCCGAGCGCCGCGGAATGCCGCCGCGCCCGCACCAGGCCAGTGTGGCCGCAGTGCGCGTCCGGCGATGTGACCTGCGACCCCTCAACTCCCCGGCCAAGGACTCGACTACCGCCACCTAAGTCCAGTTCCGCAAAACTGGACTGGTCGGTGCGAATATGTCGGTCCCGCGGTGCAGACTTGGCTCATGAGTGACGCCCCGAGCCTCGCCGCCGATCGCCCGGCGATCGAGGCCACCGGTCCGGCAACGGAGCCCGTGGTCTCCGGCCATCCCGCGCTGTCCGGCCCGGTCGCGGCGACGCTGTTCGACACCGCGATCGGCTGCTGCGCGATCGCGTGGAGCGGCGCGGGAGTGATTCGATTCCAGCTCCCGGAAGCGAGCCCGGCGGCCACCCGAGCGCGCATCACGCGCGCCGGCGCGGGCGAGAAGCTCCCCGAGGGGCCACCCACCGGCGCCATCGCCGAGGCCATCGCGGGCATCCGTGCCCATCTCGCGGGGGAACTCGACGACCTGCGCTGGATCGCCGTGGACACCAGCGGGATCCCGGAGTTCCACCGCGCCGTCTACACCGTCACGCGCGCCATCGACCCCGGCCACACCCTCAGCTACGGGCAGGTCGCGCACCGGGTGGGCGCACCCGGCGCCGCCCAGGCGGTCGGACAGGCTCTGGGTCGCAACCCGATCCCGCTGATCATCCCGTGCCACCGCGTGCTCGCCGCCGACCACGCCCTGCACGGCTTCTCCGCCCCCGGCGGCATCGACACCAAGCAGCGCCTGCTGGCCATCGAGCGCACCCCGGGATTCGGCGAACCCACTTTGTTCTGAGCGATCACCAGCCCGAGTGGAGCACTCGGGTCTTGATGTCGTTGCGCCGGATCCGCTCCGATGAATTTGTGTAGCTCGCTTCGTCCCTACGAGCGAGACATCGGCAGCACCCGCCGATCCGGAACGAAAGTGAGCAGACCATGGAGACTGTGACATCGGCCGATGGCACCGTGATCGCGTTCGATCGGCACGTCGGCGGTGACAAGGGAGTCGTGATCCTGATCGGCGGCGCCTTCGGTTTCCGGAAGTTCCCCAAGATGGTCGAGTTGGCCGCGGCACTCGCCGAGCGGCACCAGTTGACCGTGCTCAACTACGACCGGCGTGGCCGCGGCGACAGCATGGATTCGCCCGGCGTCTACGACGTCGACCGCGAGATCGATGACATCGCCGCTGTGGTCGAGGCCGCGGGCGGTACGGCGGCGTTGTTCGGCTGGTCCTCGGGCGCCGCGCTCGCGCTACGAGCCGCCCAGTCCGGCCGAGTGCAGGGCATCACGAAGATCGTCGCCTTCGAGCCGCCTTTCGTGGTCGATCGGGAGGGGTTCGTGCCGAAGGCCGGCCTGGAAGCGCGGCTGCACGAACTGATCGCCGCGGATTCTCGCGGCGACACCGTTCGGTTCTACATGACCGAAGCCATGGGAATGCCGCGTGTGATGACCGCGGTCATGCGATTCACCCCCTTCTGGAAAGGCTTGTGCGCCACGGCTCCCTCCACCGCCCACGACTGGGCCGTGATGCGCGACTTCATGCGCGGCGAGCCGCTGCGGCCCGAGGACTGGTCCGGAGTCGGCGTTCCCACGCTGGTCATCGCAGGTGGCAAATCCGACGCGCTACTCAGGAAGGGAGCCCGCGCCGCCGCCGCGGTACTTCCCGACGCCGCTTTCCGCGAGATTCCCCGGCTCAGCCACAATCCGAACATCGGGCTACTGGCCCCTGTCGCCGGTTCGTTCCTCACCGGCGCCGAGCAACCCGCCGGGTAGTACGCGGCTCAGTCGATGGGATGCGTGCGGAAGAACTCGCACGGATCCCCGGTGATGTAGCCGTCCGCGCAGCCGAAGTAGGTCTGGATGCAGGCGTTCGTCGAGCAGCCCAGTTCGATCAGCTTCTGCCGGATCCGGGCGCTGCGCTCCTGGGGCGTCTCGGTCTTCGGCGAGACGGTCGCCGAGGGACGCGCCGAACTGGTGACCGGTTGCGGCTGCCCGTCCGAGCACCCGGCGGCCAGGACCACTCCGGCTGCCAGGGCGCAGATCAGCGCGGCCGAACGCGAAGTCATCCCCGGGTCCCGGACTCGCCGCGCATCAGCGCTCCGAGGGACTCGCGATCGGTGACGTCCATCTTGATGCAGGCCCGGTAGAGGTGTCCCTCCACGGTGCGCACCGAGACCGTGAGCCGGTCGGCGATCTGCCGGTTGGTCAGGCCGGCGGCGACGAGATTCGCGATCTCGCGTTCCCGCGCGGTCAACGGGAGGGGCTGGGCGGCCTGCCGCAGCGCCGGGGTGCTCGCTCCGCCGCAGGCGGCGGCGAGCCGGTTGGCCGTGGCGGCGGACTCCAGCAAGCGGCGCCGATCCCCGCTCCGCTCGTGTGCCGACGCGGCCTGCGCCGCGGCGTCGGCGGCCGACAGCAGCACCCCGAGTCGCTCGAATTCGGCTGCGGCGGCGTCCAGCGCGGGTCCGTCGTGGGCGACGAGCGCCACCGCGTGCCGCGCCTGCGCCTGCACCAGCCGCCCTTCCACCCGCTCGGCCAGCTCCACCAGTCGTCCGGAGACGGAATGGTCGCCGAAGCGGGCCGCGGTGTGCAGTGCCATGGACTCGATCGCGTGCTGATGGGAGCGTGCGGCCGCGTCGGCGGCGCCCACCGCGATCCGGATGGCCGGAGTCACGGTTCCTTCGGCGGCGGCCAGCCAGGCGCGCGCCACTTCCAGCTGCGGTTCGTACACCGCGCTGTGCCTGCCGCCCCGCGCGGTGGCGTGCGCGATCGACTCGGCGGCCTCGGCGGCGCGGCCGAGTGCCGAATACGCCTCCGCCAAACGGATTCTGGCGGGGAACATCCAGGCGGCCGCACCTTCCGCGGCCAGTGCGGCCAGCGCCTGTTCCAGATTCTCGATGCCGTCCAGGAACCGGCCCTGCGCCACGTCGACGGTGCCTTGCAGGATCTTCGACATGCCCCAGGCCAGATACTGGCCCGGCGAGGAGTAGCCGACGAACGCCCCGGCGCAGCGCCGGGCGGCCTCCAGATCGCCCGCGAAGGTCAGGGCGAGCACCTCGGCGTGCGTGGACATGAAGCGGTTGAGCCCGTCGATGTGCTGTTCCACCTCGTGCCCGCGCGCCGCGTACTGCCTGGCCGCCGCGCTCTTGCCCAGCAACGCCGACGCCAAGCTACCGCCGAACGCCGCCCACCACACCGCCCACGGTGGCGCGCCGTCGGCGGACATCACCGCCTCGGCCTCGGCGATCGCGTCGTCGACCCGGTTCTCGTTGACCAGGCTCGCGGACGCCAGACCGGTGAAGATGGCCGCGATCTTCGGATGCCGCACCTTCCCGCGCACGAGCTTCAAGACCTCGTCGGCGCGATCGGCGTCGCCCATGGCCCACAACAGGTTCGCCACCCGGGTGCTGCCCCAGCGCGCCAGCTGCACCTCGTCGAGCTGGTCGGGGTCGAAGCTGGCCAGGGTGCGCTCGGCCTCGATCCGATGCCCCTGCCACAGCAGCGCGCGCGCCAGCAGGTCGGCGGCCTCCACGCCGCCGCGCCGTTCCACGGCGGCGCGGGCGAAACGCTCGCCCAGCGGCAGATTCGCCAATCCGATCGCGTCGGCCGCGGCCGCCTCGAACAATTCCAGATCCGCGGATTTGTCACTGTCGAGCGCCAATTCGGCCAGCCGGATGCGGTCGGCGGCCGAATTTATCCGGCGCTCCTTCAGCGACGAATACAACCTGCCGCGCAGCCGTCGCGCCGAGGCGATGCCCAGCCTGCGCCGGATCACCTCACCGAACAGCGGGTGGTTGTATCGCACGATCAGATCTCGGGAATTCTCCACGACCCGGATCACACCGCGCGTTTCGGCGGCTTCCACCGCGTCCTCACCCGCCAATTCGGCCAAAACGTCCAGATCGATCGGCTCACAGAAGGTCAGCAGTTCCAGTACCCGCAGCACCGGCTCGGGCAGCTGCTCGACCCGGTCCTCCAGGAGGGCGGCCAGCTCCGAGGTCACCGCCGCGCGCCCGCGCAGCTGCCATACGCCGTTGACCTGGCGCAGCGTGCCCGCCTCCAGCGCGCCCTCGACCAAATGCCGTAGGAACAGCGCGTTTCCGGCGGAGGACTCCCACATCAGATTGGCGGTGAACCCCTCGAGCTGCCCGCCGAGCATGGATTCCACCAGCTCCACACTCTGGCGCTGGGTGAACGGGCGCAGGTCGATCCGGGTCAGGTGGCCGTCTTTCCACAGTGAGGTGACCGCGTCCGGCACCGGTACTCCGCTGCGCACGGTCACCACGATGTGCGCGGCTTTGTCGATCGCCAGCTGCAGCAGCAATGTGGCGGAGAGCTGGTCGAGCAGATGCGCGTCGTCCACGCCGATCACCGTGTCGCCGTCGGCGAGCAACGCCTCACGCGCCGCCGACATGAAGGTGACCGGATCGTGCGCCGTATAGACGCCGACCATGTGCGCGAACACCCCCAGGGGAATACTGCGCGCCGACTCGGTGCCCGCCACCCAGCGGACGTTGCCGCCGATCGCGGAGGTGGCGTGCCGCGCCAGGGTGGTCTTACCGACCCCCGCGTCGCCGGTCAGCACCACGCCGACGTGCTCTGGACCGGTCAGCGCCGCGCGGATCGCCTCGAATTCGCTCTCGCGCTCGATCATCGGCCAGTTCCGAGCCATGCTCTAACTGTAGTTCTTCACCGATCATGATCGAAGCCGAGCGAGCACGATAGATGTGGCCAATTTTCGGTGATATTGCCGAATTTCGCTGGCCCACGCAGAATACGAACAGGTTCTAGCCGAGTACGTCGTGCCGGACGATGGTCTGATCACGCCCCGGACCCACGCCGATGCAGGAAATACGGGCGCCGGAGAGCTCCTCCAAACGCAACACGTACGCCTGGGCGTTGGCGGGCAGCTCCTCGAAGGTGCGCGCGCCGGAGATGTCCTCCCACCAACCGGGCATTTGCTCGAAAATGGGCTTCGCGTGATGGAATTCGGTCTGCGTGGTCGGCATCTGCTCGACCCGCTCGCCGTCGACCTCGTAGGCCACGCAGATCGGCACCGTCTCCAGACTGGATAGAACGTCCAGTTTGGTGAGGAAGTAGTCGGTGATGCCGTTGACCCGGGTCGCGTAGCGGGCGATCACGGCGTCGAACCAGCCGCAGCGGCGGGCGCGACCGGTGGTGACGCCGACCTCGCCGCCGGTTTTGGCCAGGTAGGCGCCGAACTCGTCGAACAGCTCGGTCGGGAACGGGCCGGAGCCGACCCGGGTGGTGTAGCACTTCAGGATGCCGAGCACCGTGTTGATCCGGTTGGGGCCGATGCCCGCGCCGACCGCCGCGCCGCCCGAGGTCGGGTTCGACGACGTGACGTACGGGTAGGTGCCGTGGTCGACGTCCAGCAGCGTGCCCTGCGAACCCTCCAGCAGCACCGTCTCACCGCGCTCGAGCGCCAGGTTCAGCTTCAGCCGGGTGTCGGCGATCCGGTGCTTGAAGCTGTCGGCCTGGGTGAGGACCTCGTCGACCACCTGCTGCGGGTCCAGCGCGCGGCGGTTGTAGATCTTGACCAGCACCTGGTTCTTGAACTCCAGCGCCGCCTCGACCTTCTGGGTGAGGATCTTCTCGTCCAGCACGTCCGCGACGCGCACGCCGACGCGGGCGACCTTGTCCTGGTAGCACGGGCCGATGCCCCGGCCCGTGGTGCCGATCTTCTTGTTGCCGAGGAAGCGCTCGGTGACCTTATCGATGGCCACGTGGTACGGCATGATCAAGTGCGCGTCGGCGGAGAGCAACAGTCCGGTCGTGTCGACGCCGCGCTCCTCCAGGCCCGCCAGTTCGGCGAGCAGCACGCCGGGATCCACCACGACGCCGTTGCCGATGACGTTCGTCACGCCGGGGGTCAGGATGCCGGAGGGGATCAGATGCAACGCGAAATTGTCACCGTTGGGCAACACGACGGTGTGACCGGCGTTGTTGCCGCCTTGGTAACGGACCACCCAGTTCACCCGACCGCCGAGCAGATCGGTTGCTTTGCCCTTCCCCTCGTCGCCCCACTGGGCGCCGATCAGGACGATTGCCGGCATGGTCGTGTCTCCTACGGTTCGACAGGCAACACTGGTGTGTTGCAGCTACCTGCCGTACTGAGGCGGTGGCCGGAAGCACAGTCTAGCCGACCTGTCCGGAGCGGCATCGCAGCGGATCTCGTCGTAGGCTCGACAACCGTGTGGTCGCGGCCGGGCAGGGCTATGGTTGCACGGCACGCCGAGCGGCAGCCCGGTGCGCGCGGACGAGCCGCAGCGGTTCGGCCGCGATGGCGAGGGGCCCGACGGTGTCGGCTCGAACCGAGGAGGGTGTACGGCAGCTTGAGTACCCATGTTCTCCGCTGCGACGGCGCACCCGTACCCATCGCGCTCGCAGCACTGCCGACCACCCAGACGGCCGCCATCCCCGATCCCGCCGTGATCGACGAGTTGCTTCCCGTGCTGGCCGCCGACAGCCTGCCCCGGCTGATCGTGCTGGGTGAGGACGTGGCGCTGGCCGCGGTGCTCACCCATCTGATGCGCACCGAACGCCTGCACGTGGAGATCGGCTACGTGCCGGTCGAGCGGACCTACGCGTCGCGCGCCTACCAGACCGGCACCGGCAACGCCGCCGCCAAGCGCGCCATCGGAGGCCGCGCCGTGGAGACGCCGCTGGTGCGCGACGACACCGGCAAGGTGCTCGCGGGGCGCGCGGTGATCACCGGCGTCGGCGGCGAGAAGTTGGATGGCGAGGCGTACGTCGACGACACCCTGCTGTTCTCCGGGCGGGTGACGGCCATGCTCGTCTCGCCGTGCCTGGAACCGCCCGGCGTGCGGGCGAGCGTGCGCAAAGGCTTCCGCAAGCGGCGCTGGCTGGAGGGACGAGCGGCGCAGCTGGGCACGCCCGGCGCGATCGTCACCCGGGACGGCGTCCAGGCCGATCGGCCGGTGCCGCGCTCGAGCTTCTACCGCCATCACGAACCGTGGCTGCTCGTGCGATGAGCGTTCCGATCCATCGCAGGTCGCGCGCGGTGCGGCCGAGCCCGGTGTTCCTGCTCGTGATCGCCCTGACCGCGGTGGGCGGCGCGCTGGCCTGGGACGCACCACTGGACTCGACCAGGGCCAAGGCCGGGGTGTTCGTCTTCGTGGTGGCGGGCTGGGTGGTGTCGCTGTGCCTGCACGAGTTCGCGCACGCCTACACGGCGTGGCGCGCGGGCGATCGCGAAGTCGAGTTGCGCGGTTACCTGACGCTCAACCCGCTGAAGTACAGCCATCCCTTGCTGTCGATCGTGTTGCCGATGGTGTTCATCGCGCTCGGCGGGATCGGTCTGCCGGGCGGGGCGGTCTACGTGCACACGCACAATGTCGCGCCGCGTACGCAGCGGATCATCAGCGGGGCCGGCCCCGCTGTGAACGCGCTGTGCGCGGTGCTGCTTCTGCTGACCGTCCGTGTTCTCGGCAGTTCCAGCGCTCATCCCGCGTTCTGGTTCGGCGTGAGTTTCCTTGCGTTCCTGCAGATCACCGCGACGCTGCTGAACCTCATCCCGCTGCCGGGACTGGACGGCTACGGCATCGTCGAGCCGTCCCTGAGCTACCAGACCAGACGCTCGCTGGATCAGTTCAAGCCGTTCGGCATGCTGATCCTGTTCGCGCTGCTGTTCACCCCGGCGATCAACGAAGTGTTCTTCGACGCGGTGTACGCGCTGTTCGAACTGTCCGGCGTGCCGTCGAGTTGGTCGCGCTACGGCGGCTACCTGACTCGGTTCTGGACCTGACCCCGGCTACGGCCGATGACCTGCCGGGGGCGCGAGGCCGCCCGGCCGGATCGGCCGGGCGGCCCCGCTTCTTCGCCCGCTTCGGATCCGCCCTCCCCCTCGGCCACCACATCCCCTGACCGAGGGTCCTTTTCGTCCACGTGCGAAGCAGTCGACCGCGATACCCCGCGACTCGCGGTCACATGACAAACCTATGGCGGAAGACCGCCCGGAACGCGAGTAGCGCACTACCCGAAGATCGAAATCTCGACTCGCCGCGCCGGACGCGGACCACGTGCCCGGCACGGATGTCCGAATACCGCTGAGTAGTAAGGGTTCAGACCTGGGGCTGCACGTAGGGGTTCTTGACCGTCGGCGGCAGCAGGGCAATCGCCGAGATACGTTGCACCCCGCACACCTGCATCAGATCTACCAGCGTCGAACGCACCTGCGCGAAGACGACATGCGCCGAAAGCCCCGCGCCGGCTACCAGTTCCGGGCGCGCGCCCTTGGCGACCGAGCGCAGTACGCGGGCGGCCTCGGCCCGGTCGGGCTGCTCACCCGGATCGGCCAGCATCATCCGGCGCACCACGTCCACCGCTTGGCCGAGGCGCTCCACCTCGTCGATCAGACCGGGATCGAGGATCTCGTCGTCCCGCACCAGAGTCAGCGAGCGCCGCAACAGGACTCGGGTGTTGCGGATGGCGTTGTCCAGCGGGTCGGCCGTGGCCCTGATGCGTTCCAGACGCGGACGGGAGTTCCAGTACAGCGGCGATATCCGGCTGATCTCGCGGCCGCCCTCCAGCGTGGCGCGCAAGGAGTCGATCTGCGGCTGGGTAGCGCGCATCGCGGTGAGCGCGTGGTGCAGCTTCTCCGGATCCTGCTCGAGCAGTCCGTCGGCGCACTCGGTGATGGACTTCCCCATCACGCCGAGGATGTCCGCGGCCAGCGTCCGCGCTCTGCGCACGGGATGCAGGGGAATCGCGGCGACCACGACCACGCCGACCAGACCGCCCACCAAGGCGTCGATCATGCGGGAGAGCCCGCCGCCCGCCGAGGGCGGCAGCAACGTCGCGACCAGCACGGCGGAACCGGCCGCCTGCACGGTGATCACCGAACCGCCGTCCAGGAACACCGCCGCGGCCATCGCGACCGCGACCACCAGCGCGATCTGCCATACGCCGGTGCCCGCGCGGGAGATGAACAGATCGCCGATGCCGATGCCCACCGCGACCCCGACCACCAGTTCCACCGAGCGACGCAGCCGCGCGCCGAAGGAGATGCCCATCGACACCACGGCGGCCGTAGGCGCGAAGAACGGCAGTGCGTGACCGATGACGTGATGGGCGAGGAACCAGGCCAGCGCGGCGCCGACCGAACACTGGATGATCGGCAGCATCGACCGGCGCAGCCGCGCCCACGACGTGCGCAACCTCGCCATGCTGTTGGCACGGGTCACGCTGATCCGGGACATCGGATCGAACGCACCCCTCACCCGGATGCCGTTGCTCATCGAGTCGCTACGCGGTGCACCGATCACTACGACTCAGTCGAGGCCGAGCTCCGCGGCCGCCCGGGGGTCGCAGTCTTCCAGCAGGTCGAGGCAGCGGGCGTACTCGTCGGTCTCGCCGATCGCCTTGGCGGCGCGGGCCAGCGCGCCGACGCTGCGCAGGAAGCCGCGATTGGGCTCGTGGCTCCACGGCACGGGACCGAAGCCTTTCCAGCCATTGCGGCGCAGCAGGTCCAGGCCGCGGTGGTAGCCGGTGCGGGCGAACGCGTACGCGGCGAGGATGTCGTGGTTGATCGCCTCGTCCTGGGCTTCGCCGCGGGTCAGCGCCGCCTCGGCGAGATACGCCCAGGCGATCGAGGCGGCGGGGTGCTCCGCCGCGACCCGCACCGGATCGACGTTGTCGAGGAGCGCGTCCTCGGCGTCGGAGATTTCGGGTAGCAGTACCGGCTGCGGGCCGAGCAGGTCACCGAACGAGGTCATGCGGTTCATTCTGCACCGAGCGACGGGTTGCTCGACAGGCGGCTGCACTGGTGCGCCGTCCCGCCGCCGCCGTGCACGCGAGCGGCTCGGAGTCCATTCGGATCGACGTGGAGTGATGCCGGACTTCGCCGGGCGCCGACCATTAGGCTTGCCGTCGAGTTCAAACAGTTCCGCTTTGACGAGGGGTGTGCGTGTCCGACCCGAACGACGAGAAGAATCCGGCGCCCGACAGCGCCGAACCGGCCGACGCCGCCCGGGCCGACGCACGCCCCGGCGCTGCCACGGAACGCATCCCGGCCCCCGGCAAGGACGGCCCGGCGGCGTCTGCCGCGCCCACCGAACGCATCGCCAAAGCGCAGCGGCCGACGACCGCGCCGTCGGGCACCGGCGATTCCGCCTCGGGTACGGCCGCGTCGGCGGCGCCCCCGAAGGCGGAGGCGGCCAGCCGCGGTCCGGCTCCCGCCGCGCCGCGCGCCGAAGGTGTGAAACAAGCGCCCACCAGCTCAGGCAACGGTTCGGCCTCGTCCGAAGGCCCCGGCGCACCGGCGAATACGGCGGGTGCGAAACCGGCGAACGGCCCCGCGAGCACGACGAACTCACCCGCCTCCGCACCGGCGGCAGGCGCCGCGAAGAGCGCGAACTCCCCGCAGCCCGGCGCAAACCCCACACCCCCGGACAACCGCACGAGCCCCGCAGCCCGGCCCGCTCCCGCGAACCCTCCGACAGGCACCGCGAAGAGCGCGAACCCCGCGCAGCCCGGCGCAAACCCTCCGGGCACCGCGAAGAGCGGGAACCCCGCGCAGCCCTCCCCGCAACCCGGCGCGAACCCTCCAGGCACCGCGAAGAGCGGGAACCCCGCGCAGCCCTCCCCGCAACCCGGCGCGAACCCTCCAGGCACCGCGAAGAGCGGGAACTCCGGGCAGCCCTCC
>NZ_JBSGDA010000006.1:0-27780 GCF_053602135.1 Nocardia sp. NPDC004573 | reverse complement strand
ACCCCGCAACCCGGCGCGAACCCTCCAGGCACCGCGAAGAGCGGGAACTCCGGGCAGCCCGGCGCGAACCCCGCACCCCCGGACAACCGCACGAGCCTCGTAGGCGGGCCTGCTGCCGCGAACCCTCCGGCCGGCGGGAGAGCAGCAGCGCCCGACAGCGGGAGCGTCAGGGGCACACCCTCCTCCGGCCCCGGTGCGAAGGCTGCGTCGCCGAGTTCAGCGCCGAAGCCCGCGGGTGGCGCACCCAGTTCGGCGGCCGGTGGCACCGGTAATCCGAACGCTCCCGCTTCCGCCCAGCGCCAAGCCGCGCGATCCGAAGGCAGCAAGACCACGCCGCCGCCCGCCGGTTCGGCCGCGTCGAGCGCGCCCGGCACCAAGGGCACGGCGCCTTCCGGACCGGCAGGTCCCGGCCGGGCGAACCCTCCGGCGGGCAAGGCGGGCGAACCGGCGCGTTCCGGCGCGGGCACGGCCGTACCGAATCGGGCCCCGAACGCCGATGCGGAGACCGCCGAAATCGGCGGCAAGGCCGCGCCGAAGCAGCCGGAGGCCGACGCGGCGAAGCCCGGCTCCGCACCGACCCAGCCGGGCGAAGCGCGCACCGTGGTGATCAAACGGGATCAGATGCCGTCCGGTCCGGCGCGCGGATCCGCTCCGGGCGCGGCCCCGGCAAGCGGTTCCACTCCGAAAGACGCTGCGCCGCAATCGACTCGGCCCGCGCAAGACAAGGCCGCGCCAGCGTCCGGCACGAAAGCGGGCCAGCCGGCGGCCGCGAAGAAGGCGGTGTCGGGCGCGCCAGGTGAGGCCACTGCACCCGGCGCGCCCACCGGCTCGGAGTCGCGGAACGCGGCTGTCGCGCCGGGCGTCGAATCCGCGACCGTCGTGATCCGCAAACCTCAGCCCCCGGCCGGGCCTGCGGCTTCCGCGCCGGAGCAGACCGGCGAATCCGGCGATCAGCAGAACCCGCCCGGCTCGGAAGACGTGACGATGGCGATGCCGGTGGTCAGCCGGGACGACGCCGAGACCGTCGCGCTCCCCGTCCAGCGCCCCGCCGACGGTGGCAGGCCGGGGACCGATCGTGTGGTCCCGCCCTCGGCGGGACCGGTTCCGATCACGAAGCCGCCGAGCACGCCCCGTCCGGCGGCCGGTCCGAAGCAGCCCGGCCCGCACGGCCCTTCCGCGCCGCCGCAGCACGGACCGGGAGTCGAGGAGACCCGACCGTCACCGCCGCGTCCCCAAGGCAGGCCGCGCCAGGTGGCGACCGCGCCGTCGCCCGCGGACGTCCAGCAGACGGTGCCCGCGCAGTCGATGTCGGGCCCGCGCGCGCCGCAGACCCGGCCCGTCGCGCCGCCGCAGCGGATCCCCCCGGCTCCGCAGCCGGGCGCCGGGGCGTCCGCCACCGGCCCGGCTCGACCCGATCGACGGCTGATCGTGCTGGGCGCGGCGGGCGCGCTGGTGCTCGCGCTGGTCGCGGTGGTCGTGGCACTCGTCACGATGTCCGGCGAGGACTCCCCAGAAGCGCAGGTGCGCGGCGCGATCACCAGCTACACCGACGCGCTGAAGGCAGGCGACCTGGACGCTCTGCGGTCCACCACGTGCGGTCCGCTGCACGACTTCTACCAGGGCATCCCGAGCGATCAGTTCGCCGGCGTGCACAAGCAGTCGGTGGAGCGCAAGACCATCCCGGTGGTGGACAGCATCGACGCCATCCGCATCACCGAGGACACCGCCATCGCGCAGGCCACGGTGTACACCGACGCCGATCCGGCGAAGCGGTCCGCACGCACCTTCGACCTGCAGCGCACCGACGACGGATGGAAGGTGTGCGACCCGCCCGGCAGCACCCAGTAACCAACCGGCCACGCGATAGCCGATGAACATCGATGCCGGTCGCGCCCGTCACACTCACCTGGTCAATGGTCCGGATCGCCAGTAGCATGGCCCGGATCATGAGCAGGGAGCAGACGATGGCGCGGCCGGATATCGATGTCGTTCCGGCGACGCAGGCCGGACGGCGATTCCGGGTGCGGGACCATTACGAGGTCGGCAGGGAGAAAGTGCGGGAGTTCGCCCGCGCGGTCCAGAACCACCACGCGGCGCATCAGCGCGAAGCCGACGCCCGCGCGCTCGGGTATCCCGGGATCATCGCGCCGCCGACCTTCGCCTCGGTGATCGGGATGACCGCGACCAGGGCGCTGCTGGACTCGGTGCTCATCCAGTACGACCTGTCCCAGTTCCTGCAGACCGATCAGGTCTTCGAGATCTACCGGCCGATCCTGGCCGGTGACCGGATGCGCAGCGAGATCGTCATCGAGTCGATCCGCCAGTTCGGCGACAACGACTTCATCGTGGTGCGCTTCGCGCTGAGCAACCAGCACGGCGAGGTCGCCATCGTCGGGTCGACCACGATCGTCGCGCGCCGCGGCGCCGAGGTCGACGCCTCCCTGAGCGAGGTGGTCGACAACATCATGATGCACGGGCGCCCGCTGGAACCCACGGCGGCCGCCGAGCCTGCGCACAGCGACGCGCTGGTGCCGCTCGGCGTCGGCCCGTTGGTCGAGCCGGACGGCCACGAGAGGACGACCGTGCACACGGCGCCCACGTTCGACGAACTCACCGCAGGCGATCGGCTTCCCGACGGCGCCTTCCGGCTGACCCGCGGCGACCTGGCGAACTACGCGGGCGTGTCCGGGGACGCCAACCCGATCCACTTCAGCGACCACGCCGCGCAGCTGGCCGGTCTGCCGACCGTGGTCGCGCACGGCATGCTGACCATGGGCTTGGCCGGTGGCTACCTCAGCGCGTGGCTGGGCGATCCGACCGCCATCCAGAAGTTCAGCGTGCGGTTCTCCGGCTTCGTCCCGGTCGCCGCCGACGCGGCGAGCACGGTCGATTTCTCCGGCCGGATCAAGTCGCTGGACCCGAGTGCGCGCACCGCGACCATCCTGCTCGGCGGCACCTCGGAAGGGCGGAAGTTGTTCGGCCGCGCGGTGGCCGAGGTCCGGCTGCGCTAGCGCGAGGGTCACTCCCCGAGCACGGAGTGCATCAGGTAGACGTTGTAGTCGCTCCAGGTCGACAAGGTGAAGTAGAAGTCCGTCCCGGACGACCACGGGTGGATGAACCCGCCGTACAGCTCGGGATAGCTCAACGCCGACACCGTCGGCGTGCTCTCCGACCACACGCCCTGCGGTGTGTCCGATTCCCGTACGACGATGGCGGCCTTCGTCGTGTCCAGATAGCTCATCTGCCAGACGCCACGCGCGGCGTCGTAGCGAACGGACAGTTCACCGGCGGGACCGTCCACGACCGGCGTGGCGGAGCCGAATCCTCCGACGGGCGTCCACGCGCCGTCGCGCCAGTACTGGTAGGCGGTGGTGTTGAGCAACTGGTCCTCCGGCACCCGGGCCAGCCCGACCGCGCCGAGGCGGGTGTTGGGCGTACCGAACATGTAGACGTGACCTTCGTGCGGAACCATCGCGCTGACTTGGAAGTTCGCCAGACCGAAGATGTTGTCCCAGCGCGCGTGCGGGTCCTTCGTCCAGGTCTGGCCGTGGTCGTCGGAGTAGGCGATGCCGCCGTAGTTCGTGAAGAAGGTGCCCGGCAGGCTGTTCCAGGTCCGAATCGACATGTAGCTCAGGTACTGCCGCTCGCCGAGCGCGAAACCCGAGGTGGGAATGGTGGTGACCTCGACGTTGTCCAGCTTGCGGCTGGAGAGCACCTCGGCGGCGTGGCACCGGTCGTCGGTGACCATCCGGTCGAAGGTCACGCCGTCGGCGAGGTCGCGATCGGTGCTGAAGGCCAGCACGTTGCTCCGCCAATCCAGCCCCATGCCACCGGGCGGATGGAAGCCGCGGCCCACGGTGTCGCCGAACGCGGTCGCGATCTCGCCCGGCGCGCTCTCCCACATGATGCCGAGGTCGGTGCCGTCCACCTGCCACCGTTTGTCGGTGCGGTTCACCGAGTTCGCGCCGGTCAGCTTCGCCACCTCGCGGGCGGGGCCCAGCCGCGGCGCGGGCCGGGCCGGTGACTGCGCCGCGGGTTCGACCGGCGGCCGCACCGGCGCGGGCGGCGGCGGCACCTGGCCGGGGTCCGGACCGGGACCGGGGATCGCGAAGTGGAACGGCTTGGGATTCAGCAGGATCTCCGGGATTCCGAGCTGAGCGGCGAGACTCGGTGGCGCTGCGGGCAGATCGGTGAGATCCGGGCAGGGATTGACGCAGGGGTCCGGCGGTAGCTCCATCCGCGTGCGCTTCGGCGTGGGTTCGGGGGCATTCGCCGGGAGCACGGTGATCACCGGATAGGGAATCGGCACCTCCAGCGTTTTCGGCACCAACGGCTCGTGAGTCGCCACCGGGTCGGTCGCGCACGGCCCCACTCCTGCAACAGCGGCGGCCGTTTCGGGCGCGGCCGCAGCGGGCCCATCGGCGTAGACGAGCATTGCCGCGCCGATCACCACCGCACCGACGGCGGCCGACATTCGCATCGCCATAGCAAACCCCTCGAATCCATTGCGGAGACGAACCTTGCGGACACGACCAGCGGAACGACCCTACCGCGTTCGACTTTCGGAGACCGGCAGACCGACACGCCGAATAAAAAGCATGAATTTGCTTCATTTGCACCGGCGGTGGCGTCCAGCGTTGCTAGCGTCCACTTCGCGACGACTCCAGTCGGGGAGAGTGGCCGTCCGGGGCACCGCTCCGGGTCATAGTTCGAAACCGTTGCCGCCGAGTGCGTTCCACCGTGCCCGGCGCCCACCGAGAACGGATCACATGAAGAACATGCTCCTGCGCACCCTGCTCGGCGTCGGCTCCGCCTGCCTGCTCACCACCGCCGTGTTCACCCTCGGGTCACCCGTAGCCGCGGCCGACCCGCTCACCGACCTGCTCTGCGGCTCCGGGTCCGCGCAGTTCTGCCCACCGCCCGCGGCGCCGCCGCAAGCTGCCCCGCCTGCCCCGAACAATCCGCAGCAGCCGAATCCGCCGCAGCAGAACAACCCACCGGCGCACGTCCCTCCGGGCGGTCCCTCCTACAAGAACTGCACGGAGGTCCACAACGCCGGTAAGGCTCCGCTGTTGCGCGGGCAGCCGGGTTATGCCCCGCACCTGGACCGGGACAACGACGGCGTCGCCTGCGAGTGAATCGCACCGGCGCACCGGCCGATCCCGGAGCAGGATGGAAGGCGTGACCAAGTCAGTTCTCCGCATCGCGCCCACGATCGCGGCGGCGCTGCTGGCGGCCGGAGCGAGCGCGCTTCTGCCGCAGGCGGCGTCCGCCCTGCCTGCGCCGGCCGTCGCGATCGCCGGACCGCACGAAAACCATCCGATCCCGCACAATCGCTCCGGCCCGAAGGGCGACAGCGAGCGACCCGAGGAACCCGCCGAGCGATCGCCGCGGATCTACACCGATTGCGACCAGGTGCGGGCGGAGGGCGCCGGGCCGCTGTACCGCGGGCAGCCCGGCTTCAACGCGCAGCTGGATCGCGACGGCAACGGAATCGCCTGCGACTAGCGCAGCGCCTGGAAGACCAGGATCGTCCCGCCGATCCGGATCTGATCGCCATCGGCGAGCAGCGCGCCGCTGTCGATCGCCTCGTCGTTGACGAAGACGCCGTTGGCCGAATGCAGGTCCTTGATCAGCAAGCCGGCGCGGCTCGGCATGATGTGCGCGTGGTAGCGGCTGGCCCGCGGGTCCTCGAGGACCAAGTCGTTGTCGGTCATCCGGCCGATGCGCAGCCCGCCCTGGGCGATCGCCACCACGCGACCGTCCGGCATCCGCAGTTGTCCGCTGCGCACCGCGCGCGGCACCTCGGTGACCGTCTCGGTCATCGCCGCGGCCAGCCGCTCGACCTGCCGCAGTTCCACCGTGCTCAGCGGCTCCTGCCGCAGCACGCGCTGCTCCAAGTCGATCAGTGCCGGTCCGGGGTCGATGCCGAGTTCGTCGGCGAGCACGCCGCGCACTTTCCGGCACGCTTCCAGCGCGTCCGCCTGACGTCCGGACAAGTACAACGCGGTGATCAGCTGACCCCACAGCGGTTCGCGCAGCGGGTGCTCATTGGTCATCGCGACCAGCTCGCCGATCACCGAAGACGCCCGCCCACAGGCGATCTCGGCGTCGACCCGAGCCGAGGCGGCCAGCAGCCGCTCCTCGTCCATCGCGGTGGCGAAGCCGTCGGCGAACTGCAGTCCGGCCAGGTCGGCCAGCGCCCGGCCGCTCCATTCGCGCAGCGCGGAGCCGAACAGCTGCGCCGCGCCGGCGTGATCGCCCGCGTCGGCCGCACGGGCGCCCGCCTCCCGCGCCGCCTCGAATCGACCCAGATCGCATGCGGTCTCGTCGATCTCCAGCCGATAACCCGACGATTCCGTACGCAGCACCGTCGCCGGGTCCACCCCGGAATTCCGCAGCGCCTTGCGAATATTCGAGACGAAGACCTGCAGGCTGGCGGCATAGGAGTCGGGTGGATCCTCGTTCCACACCAGGTCGGCGAGCGCGGCCGAGGACACCGCGCGCCGCCGATTCACCGTGAGCGCGGCGAGCAGAGCTCGCGGTTTGGGCCCGCCGACCGCCACCGGTTCACCACCGACGAGCAGTCGCACGGGCCCGAGCACGCGCACATCCAGACTCATGTGCACTCGGCCCCTGACGGGTGTATCAGGGTCAGGCGCTGATCGAGCGGCCGGCGGAGTGCAGGTCGTTGCATGCCTCCACCACGCGCGCCGCCATCGAGGCCTCGGCCTTCTTCAGGTAGCTGCGCGGGTCGTAGACCTTCTTGTTGCCCACCTCGCCGTCGATCTTCAGCACGCCGTCGTAGTTGACGAACATGTGCCCCGCGACCGGCCGCGTGAACGCGTACTGGGTGTCGGTGTCGACGTTCATCTTCACCACGCCGAAACGCAGCGCGTCCTCGATCTCGGACTTCAGCGAGCCGGAGCCGCCGTGGAAGACGAAGTCGAACGGCTTCGCGTCGGGGCCGAGACCGAGCTTGGCCGCCGCCACGCGCTGGCCCTCGGCGAGCACCTCGGGCTTGAGCACGACGTTGCCCGGCTTGTACACGCCGTGCACGTTGCCGAAGGTCGCCGCGAGCAGGTACTTGCCGTTCTCGCCCGCGCCGAGCGCGTCGATGGTCTTCTCGAAGTCCTCCGGCGAGGTGTAGAGCTTCTCGTTGATCTCGGCCTCGACACCGTCCTCTTCACCGCCGACGACACCGATCTCGACCTCGAGAATGATGTTCGCGGCGTGCGTGGCCTTCAGCAGTTCCTTGGCGATCTCGAGGTTCTCGTCGATCGGAATCGCGGAGCCGTCCCACATGTGCGACTGGAACAGCGGGTTCTGGCCTGCGTTGACCCGCTCCTGGGAGATCGCCAGCAGCGGCCGGACGAAGGTGTCCAGCTTGTCCTTCGGGCAGTGGTCGGTGTGCAGCGCGATGGTCACGTCGTACCTGGCCGCGACCACGTGCGCGAACTCGGCCAGCGCCACCGCGCCGGTGACCATGTCCTTCACGCCCTGGCCGGAGGCGAATTCCGCGCCGCCGGTCGAGAACTGGATGATGCCGTCGCTGCCCGCGTCCGCGAAGCCCTTGATGGCCGCGTTGATCGTCTCCGACGACGTGCAGTTGATGGCCGGGAAGGCGAAGGAATTGGCTTTGGCCCGACCGAGCATCTCGGCGTAGACCTCCGGAGTCGCGATGGGCACAGTAAGACCTCCGTGTTGTGCGGCAAAGACCTATTTTGTCAGCCTTCACCCTAAGGCAGCGGTGTTTCGCCTGGTATGCAGGGAGGGAGTGCGCCGAAGTTGACCCACCGGTAATTTTGCGCACAGCACGAGCATTCTCAGGCGGAGCCGGTACTGTGGGGCCGGTAATTTGCGCTGGCAGCTTCCGACGCGGTGGCAAGCGATGCAGGCCAGCCGTATCGGGACAGGAGGCCACGTGATTCTGCAGGCAGCGACAGAATCGGTGACGAGCAACCTCGCGCTGACCGAGTTGCTCGACCCGATGCACCTGCTCACGGAGACGTGGCTGAAGAATGCGGTGCTGCCGGCCATCCTGGTCATCGTCTTCATCGAGACCGGCCTGTTGTTCCCGATCCTGCCCGGCGACTCCCTGCTGTTCACCGGCGGCCTGCTCGCCGCGCAGCCGAATCCGCCGGTGTCGATCTGGGTGCTGGTGCCCGCTACCATCCTCGTCGCGTTCGCCGGCGACCAGTGCGCCTATTGGATCGGACGGGCGATCGGGCCCGCGCTGTTCCACAAAGAGGACACCCGCTTCTTCAAGAAGCATTACGTCACGCAGACCCACGAGTTCTTCGAGAAGCACGGACCGAAGACGATCGTCCTGGCCCGATTCGTGCCGATCGTGCGCACCTTCATGCCGGTGCTGGCCGGTGTCTCCCGGATGGACTACCGCAAGTTCGTCGCCTTCGACATCGTCGGCGCCCTTCTGTGGGGCGGCGGCGTCACGGTGCTCGGCTACTTCCTGGGCAACGTCGCGTTCATCCGGGACCACGTCGAGGCGATCTTCCTGCTGATCGTCTTCGTGTCGATCCTGCCCGGCATCACCGCGGTGGCGAAGAAGCTGATGAACCGGAAAGCGCCCGCGGACGATGCGGTCGAGGGCGAGCTGACCGCCTCGACCAGCGAGCCCACCCGCTGAAGCCGGTGACGACGGAATCCTCGCCCCTAGCCGTGGGCAGTTTCGATCCGCTGCTGTCGGCGGGCCCGGCGCTCGTCTGGACAGTGGTGCTGACCTTCGTCTTCCTCGAGTGCGCGGTGATCCTCGGCCTGTTCTTGCCCGGCGACTCGATGCTCATCACCGCGGGCATCGTGATGGCGTCGCACGCCTCGGGCGAGGCGCACGTGTGGGCGCTGTCGCTGGGCGCGATGGTCGCGGCCATCGCGGGCAACCAGGCAGGCTACGTCATCGGGCGCCGGACCGGACGGCACTTGGTCGCCCGGAAGAACGGCAGATACATCAACGTCCGCAATCTGCAGCGCGTCGCGGAGCTGCTGCACCGGCACGGATTCGTCGCGGTGCTGATCGCCCGGTGGATCCCGTGGGTACGCACCCTGTGCCCCACGGTCGCGGGCGCCGCGGGCATGGAGCATCGGAAGTTCACCGTCGCCAGCACCATCGGCGCGATCGTGTGGGCACCGGTGCTGCTGCTCATCGGGTACTACGCGGGCAACTTCCTGCAGCGGGTGGAATGGCTGATGCCGATCGTGATCGGCACGCTGGTGGTGGGCCTGGTCGTCGGGACGGTGCTCGGTGTGCGGCACTACCGGCAGGAGATGTCCCAGCCCGCAGAGGACTTCGCGCTGGAGACGACTCCCGGCGCGGTGCTCGAGCCGGAGAGCTGACCCTCACAACCCCGCGGCGCCGACCTGGTAGGCCGCCTCCATGAGCAGCCAGCCGGACAACTGCACCGACAGGTCGCGTCCCGGCACCTTCGACGAGGTCACCGAGCCGCCGGAGGTGAAGTAGCCGGCTCCCGCGCTCCCGCCGGGCAGCTGCGCCGGCTTGCTCCAGTCGTGCCCGAACAGCGGCTCGCCCTCGACCTGCAGCCGGTTCCGCCACGCCGCCGTGGCGGACGCGGTGACGATCGCGGCCGCCGCGCGGCGGTCGGCGACCTGTTCGGAGTCCTCGCCGGGCAGCATCACCGCGACCAGCGCCAGGTACCGGGCCAGGATGCCGTTGAACAGCCCCCCGTCGCCGCCACCGCCGCCTGTGATGACGCCGTCGGTGGTCATGTGCTCCTCGATCGCCGCGAGCAGCCGGTGCACGCGCTCGGTGTGCTTCGGATCGCCGGTCTGCACGGCCAGCTCGGCCTCCAGGCCGAGCACCACGCCCTGGCAGTAGGTGAACACCGGACGCTCGATCTCGCCGGAGGGCAGATGGATGCCGTCCAGGATCAGCCCGGTCTCCGGATCGCGCAGCGTCGCGTCCAGCCAATCGGCCATCTCCTGGGCACGCTGGACGCGCCCGAGGCGTAACAGCGCGATCGCGGCGGGACCGTTCGCGGGGGCGTTGAAGTAGTCCGCGCCGATGCGCCAGGGCAGGCCACCGCCGACCTGTGGCTGCCAGCCGTCGTGCAGTTGTTTCTCCAGCGCGGCCAGCGCGCTGCGCACGTCGGCGCCCTGGGTGCGCTCGGCGCGTTCCAGCGCGATGGCCAGCCAGGCCATGTCGTCGTAGTAGCGGTTGGTCCAGCCGGTGATGTTGCGGATGCGGTGCGAGCGCGCCAGCGCGGCGATCCGCCTGCGGCGCACCGGCGTCGGGGCCCGGTTCGCGGCGTCGGTCGCGCACTCGATGAGATGCGCCTGCCACCAGTAGTGCCACGCGCCGAAGACTCGCTCGCGCCTCGTGGCGGGCCAGCCGACCACGCCGAGTTCGGTCCCCGGCAACGCCCACAGCGCGCGGAGATGTCGCGAGACGACCGCCGATTCGGCCATGTCGGCTCGTTCCGACCACAGCGTCGCGGGCGTGGCGGCCTCCCGGCCCGCCTGCGCCCGTCCGATCGGCGGACGCGGTGCCGCGGAGCCCTTCTCGGCGTGCTCCACGCTCGGCACCTCGATGTCGTCGCTCCGCGAGGTCATGAGTCAATGGTGCCAGGCCAGAACGCATTTATGCGCCCGATTTGTTACGAAAGCGATGTGCAATCGTGCCGGTGCGCCCCCGGGCCGGAAGATCTCCAGCTCACAGGGCCCTGCGCTGGTCCGGTGATCACCACGCCCGAGTGAGATCGGCGTGTTGCCGAATCCACGCGTGCATGGCGATGCCCGCGGCCACGCCCGCGTTGATGCTGCGGGTGGAACCGAACTGCGCGATCGACACCGTCATCACGGCGGCCTGCTTGGCGTGCTCGGTGACGCCCGGCCCTTCCTGGCCGAACAGCAGCAGGCAGGCGCGCGGCAAGGTGACCGTCTCCAGCGGGACAGCGCCCGGCACGTTGTCGACGGCGACCACGGTGAGCCCGGCGCCCTCGCTGAACGCCAGCAGTTCGCCGATGTCGGCATGGTGCCGGATGTGCTGGTAACGATCGGTCACCATGGCGCCGCGGCGATTCCACCGCCTGCGCCCGACGATGTGCACGGCCGCGGCGGCGAAGGCGTTCGCCGTGCGCACCACGGTGCCGATGTTCGCGTCGTGCCCGAAGTTCTCGATCGCGACGTGGAACGGGTGCCTGCGCCGGTCGATGTCGGCGACGATGGCCTCGCGGCTCCAGTACCGGTAGGCGTCCACCACGTTGCGGCGGTCGCCGTGGGCCAGCAATTCCGGGTCCAGGCGCGGATCGTCCGGCGGCGGCCCGGCGTGCTCCCCCGCCCATGGACCGACGCCGTTCGGGTGCTCGCCCCACTCCGTCGGCCCGGGTAGGTCCTGCTCCGCCGCGTCCGGCACTGGGTGACTCACGCCGACGATGCTAATTCCGGCTGCCGTGCCCGCGACGAGTGGCTCAGTAGCTGGACGAACTCCCCGCGAACGCACCAACCAGCCCGAGCACCAGGAACAACAGGAGGAACAACAGACCCAGGACCATCAGCGCGGTGGCGATGATGCCGCAGATGTAGCCCGCGTTGACGTTGCCGCGGCCGCCGATGGTGCCGCCGGACGCGTCGATCTCGTTGAGCGCACGCTTGCCCATCACCCAGGCGAAGGGTCCGATGAACTGGCACAGCACGAGGCTCAGGATGCCCAGGATCAGGATCGTGGTGGATTGCGGGTGGTCCGGAGGTCCGTAGGCCCCATAGGCTGGATAGCCGTACGGCGGCTGCTGCGGCGGGTAGCTCATCAGCAGGATCGTAGTAGGTGTGGCGGGCTACACCACATTTTCGGCGGACAGCTCCATCGACCCTCGAATCGGGCGCGACCACCATGGATCCCATGACGGAGACACACGCCGAACCGACCCTCGTGCTCGACCTGCCGCCTGATGCACCCGAACCGGGCGAGCACCTGCTGCGCACGGTGCTGCTCGCACCGGTGCGCGCTCGGTTCTGGAAGGAACTCGTCTACGTCCTGACCGTTTTCGTGCTCGGCTGTCTGGCCGTCACCTATCTGTTCTTCGGCTTCGGCGGCGGGCTGTATATCGCGGTCACCGTCATCGGCCTGCCGATACTGGCCCTGGTGCTGCTCGGCGGACGGGTGTGGGGCCGGATCTATCGCGCGCTGGCCAAGGACCTGCTCGGCGTCGCCGTGGCGCCGCCTCCGTCGTTCGCGCCCGCGCCCGGCCTGATCGGCTATCTCAAGAGCGCGTTCACCGATCGGGCGAGCTGGCGTGCGGTGGTGTTCCTGCTCGCGCAGGCGGTGCTCGGCGTCGCGGTGGGTTACCTCGTGCTCATCGTGGTGGCGATGACCGTGTTCACCGCGCTCTCCCCGATCCCGTGGGCGCTGGTCCGCCCGACCAACGTCGACGCGTCCGGTGTCGAGCACACGTCGATGGTCCAGTTCGGCGAGTTCTACGTCGACAGCTGGCCGAAGGTGCTCGGGTTCGCGCTGGTGGGTCTGCTCGGCTGCCTGGCCTTGCCGTGGCCGCTGCGCGGCGTCTGCTGGTTGCACGGGCTGCTCACCGTCGCGCTGCTCGGTGGGACCGATCGCGACCGCCGGGTGACCGAACTGCAGGAGAGCAGGCGGACCGCGGTCGAGGACTCCGCGGCGACACTGCGCAGACTGGAACGCGATCTGCACGACGGCACCCAGGCCAGACTGGTCACCATAGCGATGGCGCTGGGCCGGGCCGAGGATCGGCTCGCCGCGGGCGGCGACCCCAGCGATCTCATCGCCGACGCGCGCGCGAGCTCGAAGGAGGCGCTGACCGAACTGCGCGAGCTGGTGCGCGGAATCCACCCGCCCGCACTGGAATTGGGGCTCGAACCGGCGTTGGAGACGCTGACGGCGCGCTGCTCGGTGCCGGTGGAGCTGCGGGTGCACCTGCCCGAGCGACCGAGCCCGGCCATCGAGGCGATCGCGTACTTCTCGGTGGCCGAGCTGCTGACCAACGTCGTGCGCCACGCACAGGCCACCGGCGCATGGGTGTCGGTCCTGCCGGGTGACGGACGGACCATCGCGGTGACGGTGCGCGACAACGGCATCGGCGGCGTGGTGGCGCCGATGGACGCCGCGCTCGGCGCGGGCAGCGGATTGTCCGGCCTCGCGGCGCGGGCACGCACCGTGGACGGGACGCTGACCGTCCGGAGCCCGGCAGGCGGACCGACCGTGGTGACCATCGTGCTGCCCCTGGCCGGGTCGCGATGAGCGACGGTCTGCGCATCGTGATCGCCGAGGACAGCGCCATCCTGCGCGACGGGCTGGCCGGACTGCTCGCCGAACGCGGCCACGAGGTGGTCGCCATGGTCGGCGACGCGACCACCCTCGCCGAGGTGGTCGGCACGCACAACCCGGATGTCGCCGTGGTGGACGTGCGGATGCCCCCGAGCTACACCGACGAGGGACTGCTCGCCACCATCGAATTGCGCCGCAAATATCCGATGACCGGCGTGCTGGTGTTCTCCCAGTGGGTCGAGACCCGCTACGCCACCGAGTTGCTGGCCGGCGGTGCGAGCGGCGTCGGCTATCTGCTGAAGGACCGGGTCGCCGATGTCGGGGACTTCGTGGACGCGCTGCACCGCGTGGCCACCGGCGGCACCGCGCTCGACCCGGAGGTGGTGAGCCAACTGATGGGAGCCTCGCGTCAGCAGGATTCGCTGGCCCGCCTGACCCCGCGCGAACGCGAGGTACTCGAGCTGATGGCCCAAGGCCTGTCCAACAGCGCAATAGCCGCCACCCTGACCGTGACCGAACGCGCGGTGGAGAAGCACATCGGCAACATCTTCATCAAGCTCGACCTGCCGCCATCGGACACGCATCACCGCCGTGTGCTGGCGGTATTACGACTCAAGGGCTGACGACGCTGTGGTTCGTCGGCATGGTGTGCCAGACTGGCCCCAACGCGGTATCCGTGCGGGGAGGGGAGGAAGCGATGACCGTCGACGTGACCTGGCCTGATCATCTGCTGACCCTGGAGGACTGGATCGCGCTGCCGGAGGACAGCAGCCGAAGTTACGAGCTTGTCGAGGGGGTTCTGGTCGTGTCACCGAAGCCGGTGTCGCAACATCAGCGCGCTGTATTGCGGCTGGGTGCACAGTTGGAACCCCAACTGCCCGCCACCCTCGGCGTGCTGGCCGATACCGAAGTGGTGATCGACGCGGGCTCGCTGCCGACCATACGAGTTCCGGACATTCTCGTGGTGCCCGAAGCTGGTATCGAGGCCAACCTGCCGCGCTATGACGCGGAAGACGTGCTGCTCGCCGTGGAGATTCTGTCGCCTGGCTCGCGACGGACCGATCGGGTCACGAAATTCTTCGAGTATGCCGAGGCCGGGATCGAATACTACTGGCTGATCGACCTCGACAAGCCCACAAGCCTTGCTGCCTACCACCTCATCGGGCGAGACTATGAACTCGTCGTCGAACAGTCCGGCACCGTGACAGCCGACATTGCCGGAATCCCGATCACGATCGACCTTCCTGCCCTGACCAGCAGTCGAGCGGGCCGATAGCCCCTTCCATCGAGTGGTTCGGGCCTATCCTGGAGGTCTGGCACTCGGGGTGGAGGCTGGTATGGATCACGAGCGGATACTGCGCACGGTGCTCGGGGTGACCGCCGGGTATCTGATCCTGCTGGCGCTGTGGCTGGGGTGGGTGGTGCAGCGGACGCCGCCGGGGACCGTGCCGTATCAGATCGTGGCGTTGGTCGGATTGTTCGGCTCGTGCCTCGGCATCGGGATGATGCTGGCCGCACGGCCGTCCAAGGCGGATCGCCAGTTGTGGCGGCACGGCTTGGAGGGGTGGGCGACGGTCGAGGGCGTGCACCCGCTGCAGCACACCGACCATCACACCGAACTGACCGAACTGGATCTCGAACTGACCGTCCCCGGCTCCGAGAGCTACCGGGGCACTGTGGTTTTCGACGCCACCCCGGCCGACAAGCCACGGCTCGCGGTCGGCGAGATTCTTTCGATCCGCGTCGACCCGGCGAACCGGGACCGCATCATTCTGGTGCTGTGATCAGCGGCTGAACGTGCGCGTTCGGATCGGCGAGCAGGTACTGTGCGGCCGCGTAGGTCGCCAGGATCACGCCTTCGGTCACCCGGCGGGCCCGCCGACCGCGCGCGAACAACCGCCGCAGCACGATCAGTCCGTCGGAGACGGTGAACAGCAGTGCACCGAGGCCGAGGCGAGTGCGCGGATCGACACCCGGAATATTCAGCCCCGCAATGTTTTTCGCGGTGGGCGCGAGCCCCGGGTCGGAAGCGAGCACGGCCGCGGCGCCCAACGTGACGCCGTAGGCGGTCAGCGGTGCGGCCACCGTCGGCGCCTTCCTGCGCAGCAATCCGGCCGCGCCGAGCCACGCGATCACCCGCGGTAGCGCCACCCGCGCGGCGGGCCTGCCGCCCATCCGCCACCACAGCGTCGCGTATCCGGCTTGCATCACCGCGAACGACGACGCGCCCGCGATGAGCCTGCGGTCGTCGTCCGGATCGATGAGCAGAATGTCACCGACGGTGGCCGCACCGAGCGACCCGATCAGCACGGTGCGCTCGGTCGACGGCAGCTGGTTGCCTTCGGTCGCCACGTCGGCCGCGAGCAGCGGCATCAACAGCGGCTTCGCGAGCCACTGCGCCTTCTCGCGCCCGCTGACGGCCCCGTACACGGTGACCGCCGCCGCGGCGAGAAACCCGGCTCGGAACGGGCGCATTCTAGAAGCTCGGCTCGGCCGGTGCGGGGGGCAGCGTGACGACCTGGCCCGCGTAGCTCAGGCCCGCGCCGAAACCGAGCAGCAAAGCCGTCTGCCCGCCCTTCGCCTTACCGGTGACCAGCATTTCCTCGATCGCCAGCGGAATGGACGCGGCCGAGGTGTTGCCGGTGTTCTCGATGTCGTTGGCCATCGGGACCTCGTCGGCCAGTCCGAGGTTCTTCTTCATCAGCTCGTTGATCCGGGCGTTGGCCTGGTGCGGGACGAAGACCTCGATGTCCTCCTTGGCCACGCCCGACACCTCGAGTGCGGTGGACAACGCGCGCGGCAGCGTGACCGCGGCCCAGCGGAAGACCCGAGGACCTTCCATCCGCAGCGACATCCGGCCGACCGGATCGGCGGCCGGGTCGAGCCCCTGCATGGACTGAGCCCGGTGCATGTACTCCAGGAAGTCGATGTCCTGCATGATCGCGGCGGCGTTCTCGCCGTCGCTGCCCCACACGGTGGGCGAGATGCCGTTCTCGTCGCTCGGACCGACCACCACCGCGCCGGCGCCGTCACCGAAGATCATCGCGGTGCCGCGGTCGGTGGGATCGAGCCCGACGGTCATCGTCTCGGCGCCGATGAGCAGCACATATTCGGCGGAGCCGGACCGGATCATGTCCGCGGCCACGCCGAGGCCGTAGCCGAAGCCGCCGCAACCGGAGGTCAGGTCGAACGCGGGGACGCCGTTCATGCCGATGTCGTAGGCCACCTGCGGCGCGCCGTGCGGGGTGAGGGTCAGCCAGCTGGAGGTGGCCAGGATCACGGCGCCGATGTTCGACCGGTCGACGCCGCTGTTGACGATCGCACGCTCGCCCGCCGCCGCCGCGATCGACCGCAGCGTCTCGTCACCGCTGATCCAGCGCCGGTTGCGGACGCCGGTGCGTTCGTAGATCCACTCGTCGGTGGAATCGAGGACCTCGCAGACCTCGGCGTTGCTCACCAGGCGCTTGGGTCGGTAAGCGCCGATTCCGAGCATCGCAACGTTTTCGCGACTTCTGTTGACTGCAATGCTCACCACTGGTGACTCACACGACCCTTCACCTTCGAAGACTTACCGCGCTCCAGGCTATCCCAGGGCGAGATCCTTCAAGCCGAGGATCGACCGGTACTCCAACCCTTCCGCGGCGATCACCTGGTCAGCGCCGGTTTCCCGGTCGACGACGGTGGCGACGCCGACCACGGTGGCGCCCGCCGCGCGCAGCGCCCGCACCGCGGTCAACGGCGAATTCCCGGTCGTGGTGGTGTCCTCGACCACCAGCACCCGCTTACCCACGATGTCCGGGCCCTCGATCTGGCGCTGCATGCCGTGCGACTTCGCCGCCTTGCGCACCACGAACGCGTCGATCGGGCGGCCGGGCGCGTGCATCACGGCCAGCGCGACCGGATCAGCGCCCATGGTGAGACCGCCGACGGCGTCGAAATCCCAGTCCGCGACGAGCTCGCGCAGCAGCTTGCCGATCAGCGGGCCCGCGCCGTGGTGCAGCGTCGCGCGGCGCAGGTCGACGTAGTAGTCGGCCTCCTTGCCCGAGGACAGAGTCACCCGGCCGTGCACGACCGCGAGCTCGCGGACCAGCGCGGCCAACCGGTCCCTGTCGTTGGTAATCACGTCGATCATGTCAAGTCCTTCCGCGTGCGTTGAACAGCCCGCGATTGAGCCGGGCCCCCAGGGTTCGCGGGATCGCTCCGGCGAGGGTGGTGAGCGCTTTGTACTGCATTCCGGGCACGCTGAGCACCCGGCCCTTCTCCAGATCGCGCAGTGAGCCGGCGACTACCTGGTCGACGCTCAGCCACAACGCTTCGGGCAGCGAGGGCATCTCGATGCCGGCTCGCCGGTGGAAATCCGTGCGGACGAATCCCGGGCACAAGGCTTGGACCCGGACTCCGGTTCCGGCCAGTCCCCCTGCCAACCCTTCCGTGAAGGATACGACGTAGGCCTTGGACGCCGAATACGTCGACCCGCGTCCGGGGATCAGGCCGGCCACGCCGGCCACGTTGACGACGCAGCCGTTCGCCGCCGCGATCATCGGCGGTAGCGCGGCCCTGGTGAGCCGCACCACCGCGGTGACGTTGACGTCCAGCTGCGCCTGCAACTGCTCGGGCGGCACCGTCCAGAACTCGCCGGAGTGCGCGAAACCGGCATTGTTGACCAGGAATTCGACGCCGTCGGCCAGCCGCGCCGCGACCTGCTCGCGGTCCTCGGCGTGGGCCAGATCGGCGACGAGTATCTGCGAGCGGGTACCGAAGCGGTGCTCCAGGTCCGTCGCGAGGGCCACCAGACGCTGCTCGTCCCGGGCGGCCAGCACCAAGTCGTAGCCGAGCGAGGCCAGCCGGGTCGCGTAGCCGCGGCCGATGCCCGAGGTCGGGCCGGTGACCAAGCCCACCGGCCGAGTGGTGCCGGGCAGTCTCGGATGCGGATGCTCGGTCATGACGGCGCGATCGGTCGCAGTCGCGCGGCTTCGACTGCGGTGGGCGCGCGGCCGATCACTTCGGCACGGGTCCCTGGTAGGGGCGGAATCCGGGATGGAAGGGCCCGCCCGGCGGGTCGGCGGGACGCTGCCGCGACTCGCGATCGGGGCGACCCTCGTCGCGCTCCTCGCGCGGCCGCGGCTCGGCGTCCGCCCGCCCGCGGGCACGCGCGTTCGGCACGACGGCGAGCGAGGGGCGGCGCGCCGATTCCGGGCCCGGCTCGTCGGCGTGGACGTCCTCGCCGGATCGCTCGTCGTCCTCGGCCTCGGCGTGCGGCCGGTCATCCGCGTCGTCCTCGACGTCTGGAACGTTCTCGCCCCGCTGACGTTCGCGGGGGCGCGGACGGCCCGGCTCGCCGTCGAAACGCGGCTCGCTGACCGGCGGCAGCACGTGCAGCAGCCCGGACAGGCGCAGCACGGCATCGATCGCGCTTTCCCAGTCCTTCGAGGTGGTGCCCACCAGCAGCATGCCCAGTGTCCAGTTGCCCTCGCTCCAGAGCATCTGCACGGTGTCGGGAAGGTTCTCGATGAAGGCGACCATGCGCTGATCGACGGCGTGCCTGGCGATTTCGGGGTTCGTCGCGAACACCACGCGGTCGCCGATGGCGCCGAGCAGTTCCAGGTCGTGGTCCTTGGGCGGGCTGGCGGTCTTCAACCGCATGTCCACATCGATGTCCGAGCCGATCTGGCGGCGCACCGCGACCAGCGTCGCGGAGTCCTCCAGGTCGAACAGCACGAACTTCTCGCCCTTACGGATGCCGGAGACCACGTCGACCGCGGAGAGATAGCCGAGCTTGGCCAGCGCGCCTCGCCGCCATGTCGACGCCAGCGCGGGTTCCACGGACACGTAGGTATAGCCCTGCGACTTCGCCCAGACCTGTCGCGCGTGACCGGTCCGCTGCCGCTGGAGCCGATCGAAATACAGCAGCACGATCGCGCCCACGAGCGCGATCGCCGCCAACCCGAACCACATTGCCGTCATCGACGCCTAGCCTAATGGTCCCGGACGGACATGGTCCGTCATTACCCCCGCGCCGAGCCGAGCGAACCGGGAGCGGTCATCGATCCCGCTCACCGGGCGAATGCGCGGCGCTCCGCTTCGACGGCGGTCCTGGCGGCTCATCGTCCGCCGCCGGGCAGCGAAGTACCGATGATGACCTTGGCCTGAATGGATCCGTCCGGCGCCTTGTCGCCCTGGATCAGGACCAGCTCACCGGCGGCCAGATCCGACACCTTGGTGCCGGACAACGCGATCACCTGGGTGTTCGCGTCGGTGCGCACCGTGATGGTGTTGCCCATCACCGAACTCACCGTCAAGGTGCCTCCGTCGTTGGCGGTGATGGTGCCCATGGTCGCGCCGAGCCCGTCGACGTCGCCGAGGCCGGGCACGCTGGGCAGCCCGCTCGGCGGGCTCGGTTGCGTGGTCCTGGGCGCAGGCGCGGACCGTGTCGTGACGCGCGGCGTCGAGGCCGCCGCGGTGTCGGACGAACCGGAGTCGCTGCCCCCCAGCAGCACACCCGCGACCACCCCGATCGCACCGATCAGCACGGCGACGCCGAGGCCGAGGGCGATCCAGAGACCGGTGTTGCGCCGCGGCGGCCCCGGCGGCGGTCCACCGCCAGGGGGCATCGCGCCACCGGGCGGCCCGGCCGTACCCTGCCACCGATCAGCGCCGCTGTCCGGATACGGGGCCCATTGGGAGTCGTAGGCCGGGAATTCGCGCGTCGCGTTCGGCCCCGGCGGCGGCCCCCAGGACCCGTATTGCTCCGTCGGCGGATACTCCGACGGAGCGCCTGCGCCGTATGCCTCGGAGTACTCGGCGGAGTGCGCGGGGCCACCGTACCCGGATTTGCCCGGCGGACCCAGGTGCTCGGTCGGCGCATCCTCCGGCCGCTGTCCCCAGGGATCGTTCGGGTTGGTCATGCCTTCCAGCGTAGGCTTTGTCCGCTCGCTCGCGCCCGCACCTCGTGGGCGGGTGTGCCTTCCCGTGCGGAAGTCGTTCCCGGCGCGGACACCCGGCCATCGTTCCCGCATCCGGCGCGGGCGATCCCGACTGACGAAACTCACTGTGCCTGAGCGGCATCGGCCTCGATCGCCCTGCCGCGTCGAACGAAGGCAGCATCCCCGGCAGGCCGACGCCCGGCGGGTGGCCTGCCTCGCCCCGAGCACCGCCCGGAGCGAGGCCGCTCGCTCACCTGCCGATGATCAGGCCGTCCCCGTCGGGGCTGACACTCACTTTGACGTTGTCGCCGTCGGTGATCTGGCCCGCGAGCAGTTCCTTGGCGAGGGAATCGCCGATGGCCTGCTGGATCAGCCTGCGCAACGGGCGCGCGCCGTAGGCGGGGTCGTAGCCGCGCACGGCCAGCCAGAACCGGGCCGAATCGCTGACCTCCAGCTTCAGCCTGCGCTGCGCCAGCCGCTTCTGCAGCTGCTCGAGCTGGATGTCGACGATGTGCTCGAGCTGCTCCTCGTCGAGCGAGTGGAACATGACCACGTCGTCGAGGCGGTTGAGGAACTCCGGCTTGAAGGCCGAACGCACGGCGTTCATGACGAACTCGCGATCACCGCCCGCGCCCAGGTTGGAGGTCAGGATGAGGATGGTGTTGCGGAAGTCCACCGTGCGGCCCTGGCCGTCGGTGAGCCTGCCCTCGTCGAGCACTTGCAGCAGGATGTCGAACACGTCCGGGTGCGCCTTCTCGATCTCGTCGAACAGCACCACCGTGTAGGGCCTGCGCCGCACCGCCTCGGTGAGCTGACCGCCCTGGTCGTAACCGACGTAGCCGGGCGGGGCGCCGACCAGCCGGGCGACCGAGTGCTTCTCGCTGTACTCGCTCATGTCGATGCGGACCATGGCGCGCTCGTCGTCGAACAGGAAGTCCGCCAACGCCTTCGCCAGCTCGGTCTTGCCGACGCCGGTGGGACCGATGAACATGAACGAGCCGGTCGGGCGATTCGGGTCGGCGACACCGGCGCGCGCCCGGCGCACCGCGTCGGACACCGCCTGCACGGCCTCGGTCTGGCCGACCACACGGCGGCCCAGCTCGTCCTCCATGCGCAGCAGCTTCTGCGTTTCCCCTTCCAGCATCCGGCCCACCGGAATACCGGTCCAGGAGGACACCACCTCGGCGATGTCGTCCGGGCCCACCTCCTCCTTGAGCATCACCTCGCCGTCTCCCGCTGTGGCGGAGACTTTTTCGGCCTCGGCCAGCTGCTTTTCCAGCGCCGGGATCCGGCCGTAGCGCAGTTCGGCCGCCTTGCCCAGGTCACCGTCGCGCTCGGCGCGCTCCGACTCGCCGCGCAGCGCTTCCAGCTGCTCTTTCAGTGTGCGCACCTGATCGATCGCGTTCTTCTCGTTCTGCCAGCGGGTGGTCAGCTGGTTGAGTTTCTCGCGGTCGTCGGCGAGTTCGGAGCGCAGTTTCTCCAGCCGCTGCTTGGAGGCCTCGTCGGTCTCCTTGGCGAGCGCGACCTCCTCGATCTCCAGCCTGCGCACCGCGCGTTCCACCTCGTCGATCTCCACCGGGCGGGAATCGATCTCCATGCGCAACCGCGAGGCCGACTCGTCGACCAGGTCGATCGCCTTGTCCGGCAGGAACCGGGAAGTGATGTAGCGGTCCGACAGCGTGGCCGCGGCGACCAGCGCGGAGTCGGTGATGCGCACGCCGTGGTGCACCTCGTAGCGATCTTTGATGCCACGCAGGATGCCGATGGTGTCCTCCACCGACGGCTCGCCGACCAGCACCTGCTGGAAGCGCCGTTCCAAGGCGGCGTCCTTCTCGATGTGCTGGCGGTATTCCTCCAACGTGGTCGCGCCGACCAGGCGCAGCTCGCCGCGGGCCAGCATCGGCTTGATCATGTTGCCCGCGTCCATCGCCGATTCGCCGGTGGCGCCCGCGCCGACGATGGTGTGCAGCTCATCGATGAACGTGATGATCTGACCCGCGCTGTTCTTGATGTCCTCGAGCACGGCCTTGAGCCGCTCCTCGAACTCGCCGCGGTACTTCGCGCCCGCGACCATCGCGCCGAGGTCCAGCGCGACGACGGACTTGCCGCGCAGCGACTCCGGGACGTCGCCCGCCACGATGCGCTGGGCCAGGCCCTCGACGATCGCCGTCTTGCCGACGCCGGGCTCGCCGATCAGCACCGGATTGTTCTTGGTGCGCCGACTCAGCACTTGCACCACCCGGCGGATCTCGGTGTCCCGGCCGATCACCGGGTCGAGCTTGCCCGCGCGGGCGGCGGCCGTCAGGTCGGTGGAGTACTTCTCCAGCGCCTGGTAGCTACCCTCCGGATCGGGGCTGGTCACGCGGGCGCTGCCGCGTACCGCGGTAAACGCCGAGCGCAGCGCGTCGGCGGTGGCGCCGTACTTGCGCAGCAGCATCGTCACGTCGGAGTCGCCTTCGGCGAGACCGACCATGACGTGCTCGGTGGAGACGTACTCGTCACCGAGCTCGGTGGCCAGGCGCTGCGCCGCGGTGATCGCGGCGAGCGCCTCGCGGCCCAGGTTCGGTGTGGTGGTGGCGCCGGTCGCCCTGGGCAGCCGATCCACGATGTCCTGTGCCTCGCCTCGCACGGTCGCCGGATCCGTTCCGACGGCCTTCAGCAAGGGCGCGGCGATGCCATCGGTCTGGTCCAGCAACGCCACCAGCAAGTGCGCCGGACGAATCTCCGGGTTGCCCGCGGCGGAGGCCGCCTGCAGGGCGGCGGTCAGCGCCGCCTGGGTCTTGGTGGTGGGATTGAACGAGTCCACGAGTCACCTTCCTACTAGTCGATGCACACGGCTACCGAGCGCGGCCGTCCGGCCGGAGCCCACGCTCCGACGCGCCCGCTCCGCTTCGGCTCGGCGCCGTTCCTTACCGTCCAACGTCCGAAAGGTTGAGTCTGTTCCGCTCAAGTTTGGAATTTTCACCACGCCGGTCCGATGCCGCCGGATCGTGTCGAACGCTACGCCCCGACACCGGCGAATGCGACGCCGCGCGACACCGCCGATGCGATGATTCCGCACGTCGACGGCCTCCAGGTGCCTACGATGACCTCGGCCGTGAGCTCTTCACCCCGAATCAAGGAGCGAATGGATGCGCGCGATCGTGGTACGGAAGTTCGGAGCGACGCCGGAACTGGCCGAGATGCCGATGCCCGAGCCCGGCCCGGGAGCCGTCCGGGTCCAACTCCAGGCGGCCGGAGTGAACCCCTTCGACGGGAAGGTGGCCGACGGGATCTTGGATGGCAAACTGCCGCACGACTTTCCGATGATCCTCGGCGTGGACGGCGCGGGCACGGTCGCCACGATCGGCGCGGGCGTCAGCCGCTTCGCCGTCGGTGACCGGGTGGTCGGCAAGTTCCTCACCCCACCGGTGGGCCACGGCAGCTTCGCCGAATACGCGGTGTCCCCGGAGGACGGCACGCTCGTGCCGATCCCGCCTGGCGTACCGACCGTCGCGGCGGCCGCGCTGCCCACCGCCGGGGTGACCGCGCAGGACCTCGTGGACGCCACGCATATCCAGCCCGGCCAAACGGTGCTGATCGTGGGCGCGACTGGCGGCGTCGGTTCCTTCTTGGTGCAACTGGCCAATATCGCGGGCGCGCACGTCATCGCGACGGCGCGCGGCAGTTCCGCCGATCAGATGACCCGGCTGGGCGCGGCCGAGACGGTGGACTACACCGCGGGCCCGGTGCGCGACCAGGTCGCCGCCGCACATCCGGACGGGATCGACGTGCTGTTCGATCTGGTGAGCCCGCCCGAGGCGCTGGCGGAGCTGACCACGCTGGTCCGCGACGGCGGCACGGTGTACTCCACCATCTTCGCCGCCGACGAGGACGCGTTGCGCGCACGATCGATCAAGGGCGGCAACATCGAATCCAAGGGCAGCGCGCCGGAACTGGCCCGGCTGATCCAGCGCGTCGCTGCGGGTGACGTGGTCGTGCCGATCGATGCCACCGTCCCCCTCGCGGAGGGGCCCGCGGTCATCGGAGCGCCCGGCGCGCGCGGCAAGACCGTGCTCGCTATCTGAGCCGTCCCGGCCCCGCGACACCACCCAGGAGGTGTGTGCTGACCCGACCACCCCAATTCGGCTTGTTCCTGATCCCCGAGGCCGACGACTTCCGCAGGCTCGCCGAGCTGAGCGTCTACGCGGACGTGTCCGGACTCGACCTGATCGGCATCCAGGACCACCCCTACCAGCGCCGCTTCCTGGACACCTGGACCCTGATCACCGCGCTCGCCGCGCGGACCGAGCGGATCACCTTCTTCCCCGACGTGGCGAACCTGCCGTTGCGCCATCCCGCGCTGCTCGCGAAGGCGGTGGCCTCGCTGGACATCATCAGCGACGGCCGAATCCAACTCGGCCTCGGCGCGGGCGCGTTCTGGGACGCGGTCGCCGGGATGGGCGGACCACGTCGAACCGGCGGCGAGGCGGTACACGCCTTGGCCGAGGCGATCGCGGTCATCCGCGCCCTGTGGAGCGACGCGCGGTCGGTCCGGGTGCCGGGCGCCTTCTACTCCCTGGCGGGTGCGCATCCCGGTCCCCGTCCGCAGCACGATCCCGGCATCTGGCTGGGCGCGCGAGGGCCGCGCATGCTCGAGCTCACCGGTCGCGTCGCCGACGGCTGGGTGCCGTCGGCCGCGTGGGCTCCGCCGGAGTTCCTCGCCGAAGCCGGCAGGCGGATCGACGACGCGGCCGCCGCGGCGGACCGGGACCCGCTGACGGTGCGGCGGGTGTTGAACGTGTCGGGGACCATCACCGCGGACGGGGCCGACCGCGGCTTCCTGGAGGGTCCCGCCGAGCGCTGGGTCGATGATCTGCTCGCCCTGCACCGTGACCAGCGGGTCGACGGATTCGTCTTCTGGCCGACCGAGGGGGAACCGGTCGAGCAGATCCGTCGTTATACCGAGCAGGTCGTGCCCGCGGTCCGCGCCGGCGCCGGGACCTGACCGGCCGGAAACGACCTCCGCGCGTCCAGGACGGACGGCGGGATTCCGGCACAGCTCACCCGTGGCGCCGGTTCGGGCCGGGGCAGCGGCATCCGCCGTTTGCCCACCGATTACCGTGTGCGCGGGTCGCACGGCGCCGGTGGACGCGGCCCGTCCAGGGCCGCAGGGAAGGCGAGGTATGCCTATACCCACACGACCACGGCATTTTCGGGGATACTTGTCGGCGGGAGACCACCGGTAACGGGTATGTCCCCGGGCAGAACTGAGGGAAAGGAAGCTCCACGTCGTGGATGCGCGTTCGGCTGCGCTGGTCCGCGCCAATTTTCGTTCGGTGATCGAGTCGCCGAACGGACCCGAGCGGTTGGTCAGTGCGTTCTACGGACATTTGTTCGCCGAGAACCCACGGCTGCGCGAATTGTTCCCGCCCGCCATGGAGATGCAGGCCAAACGGATCGCCACGGCCATCCAGTACGTGCTCGATCACCTGGAGGACTGGGACCGGGCGCAGAAATTCCTGGAGCAACTCGCCCGCGACCATCGCAAGTACGGCGTCGAGGCGGCGCACTACGACGTGGCGGGCCGCGCGTTGCTCGCGGCGTTCCGGGTCTACAACGGCGCGGGCTGGAATCGGGCCCTGGAAGAGGGCTGGCGCGACATCACCATCCTGATCTCCGCCTCCATGGCCATCGGCGCCAACTCCGACAAGTCGCAGCCGGTGTGGGAGGCCACCGTGGTCGGCCATCGCCGTGTGCTGGAGGACTTGGCCATCGTGCGCCTGCAGTCCGACGGGCCGGTGCCCTACCAGGCCGGGCAATACGTGCCGGTGACGATTCCGCAGCGGCCCAAGATGTGGCGCTATTTCTCCCCGGCGATCCCCTCCAACCCGTACGGCGAGATCGAGTTCCACGTGCGCAAGATCCGCGGCGGCTGGGTGAGCCCCGCGATCGTCAACGAGACCAGGGTGGGCGACCGATGGCGGATCGCGGGCCCGCTCGGCGGGCTGCACGTCGACCGGGACAGCGGCCGAGACGTGCTCATGATCGGCTCGGGCACCGGCATCGCCCCGCTGCGCGCGCAGCTGATCGAGATGGGCCAGCGCGGCATCAACCCGCGCGTGCACTTCTTCATCGGCGGCCGCTATCCCTGCGATCTGTACGACGTGGAGAACATGTGGCAACTCTCGCAGAGCAACCCGTGGCTGACCATCGTCCCGGTGTGCGAGCAGAAGACCAACCCCTGGTGGTACCCGCATCCGCCGCAGGACGCACCGTACGGCATGCACCGGCGCCTGATCGGTAACCTTGGCGCCGTGGTGGCGAGCTTCGGCGCGTGGGCGGACCGGCAGATCCAGATCGCCGGTTCGGCCCGGATGATCGCCGACACCCGGCGAGCGCTGCTCGCGGTCGGCACGCCGGAGCAGAACATCAGCTGCGACCCTGTGTAACGAAGGAGGCCCCGTTGGGGGATCCGAGCATGCTCGGTAACGGTCATCAGGCGCCGGAATGGACCTCGACCGTCGTCGGTCACCATCGGCTGCGGCACGATCTCGCGGTGATCCGCCTGATCGGTGAGTTCGTGCCGTTCGCCGCCGGACAGTCGGTCGAGGTGCGGGTGCCCCAGCACCCGGGGGTGCGCCGCAGGTTCTCCCCCGCGCTGCCGCCCTCGCTGGACGGCAAGCTGGAGTTCCACGTGCGCACGGTGCCGGGCGGCTGGTGCAGCGGCGCGATCGTCGCCGACACCCAGCCGGGCGACGAGTGGCGGATCGGCGCTCCGGCCGGCGGGTTCTGGGTCGACCCGGACGGCGGCGAGGTGGTGATGATCGCCGGCGGCACCGGTCTCGCGCCGATGCGCGCCCAGATTCTCGAGCTGGCGCGCAAGCCTTCCCCGCCACCCACCTACCTCTTCGTCGGCGGACGCTCCCCGCGCGACCTCTACGCGTCCGACATGCTGTACCTGCTGGCCGCCGAATTGCCTTGGCTCACCGTGATTCCGGTGGTGGAGAGCCCGCAGGACCCGAACTGGGTCGACGAGTGGTACGAGCAGTCCCGCGTCGACATCGGCTTCGCACCCGACGACATCCTCTACGGCACCCTCGCCGACGTCCTCGGCTCCCACGGCGCGTTCCTCGAACACCAAGTGCTGGTCTGCGGCTCCCCGGCCATGGTCCAGACCACCGTCGACCGCCTCCTCGAAACCGGAACGCCCCCGGAGCGAATCCAATTCGAGGGGCTGTAACCGATCCAGCCGATCGCTCATCCGAACGGCCCACCCTGAGTTCGATGATCGCAATCGACGCAACCACACCAGCTCGATCACGGGTTTCGAGCGAAGCGAGACCGAGCATCGCCCGTTCGCGGCCCGGCTCGCGTGTGCGGCCGCCGCGTACGCGACGAAGGAGCAAGAGACGATCGCCCAGAGGAGTCTCCCGAAACGGCGAGCCACGGGCCGTAGCGCTCGGCCCCTGACCCGCCCAGCGCACCACAACCCCCGGTTTCGAGCGAAGCGAGACCGAGGATTGCCTGTTCGCGGCCCGGCTCGCGTTTGCGTGGCCGCCGCGTACGCGACGAAGTCGCAAGCGGCGGTCGCGCAAACACCAGGCAGAA